>DATFQO010000079.1:0-92129 GCA_035264245.1 Solirubrobacterales bacterium | reverse complement strand
CGCCGTCAAGGGATAAAGGAGCCAACCGATGTCAGAGATAGTCCTCGACGGAGTCACCAAGACCTTTGCCGACGGCTTCGAAGCCGTCAAAGACATGGACCTCGACATCCAGGACGGCGAGTTCATGATCCTCGTCGGGCCCTCGGGCTGCGGCAAGTCGACGGCGCTGCGGATGATCGCCGGGCTCGAGGACATCTCCAGCGGCGAGGTGAAGATCGGCGGCGAGACCGTCAACGACCGCTCGCCGAAGGACCGCGACATCGCGATGGTCTTCCAGAACTACGCGCTGTACCCGCACATGACCGTACGCGAGAACATGGGTTTCGCGCTGAAGCTGGCGGGCACCGACAAGAGCGAGATCGACAAGAAGGTCGAGGATGCAGCGCGGACGCTCGACCTCGAGCAGCACCTCGACCGCCGGCCGGCCAACCTCTCCGGTGGCCAGCGGCAGCGGGTGGCGATGGGGCGGGCGATCGTCCGCGACCCGAAAGCGTTCCTGATGGACGAGCCGCTCTCCAACCTCGACGCGAAGCTGCGGGTGCAGATGCGGACCGAGGTGGCGAAACTGCAGTCGAAACTGGAGACGACGACCGTCTACGTCACCCACGACCAGACCGAGGCGATGACCCTCGGCGACCGGGTGGCGGTGATGCGGGCGGGCGCCCTGCAGCAGGTCGGGACGCCGGCGGAGCTCTACGACAACCCGGTCAACCTCTTCGTCGCCGGCTTCATCGGCTCACCGGCGATGAACTTCATGCCGGGCGAGATCCACGGCGGCAGGCTAAAGCTGCCGATCGGCGAGGTCGACCTCGGCAACCTCGACGCCAAGGGCCAGGACGGTCAGGTGGTGGTCGGCCTGCGGCCGGAGAACATCGAGGACGTAGAGGTGATCGGTGACCTCAAGGAGGAGCGCGGGATCGTCTTCGAGGCCGAGATCGACCTGGTCGAGTCGCTTGGCTCCGACCTCTACGCCTACTTCCACATCGAGTCCGCGGGCGTCCAGTCCGATCAACTGGCCGACATCGTCGAAGAGAGCCTCGACGAAACCGGCGCCGGCGAAATCCGCGAGGGCCACGAGCAGATCGTCGCCCGCCTCGACCCGACCAGCAAGGTCAAGCGTCGCGAGACCGCCCAGCTCTGGGCCGACACCGCGAAACTGCACCTCTTCGACCCGGAGAACGGCGAGAGCCTGCGGTCAGCCGGCAGCGGCGATCAGGGCTGACATCAACTCGGCGGCCTGCCGGTCGTCGAGCCCCTGCACCTCGGTGAGGTCCTGCCAGGTGCGGAAGGCGAGGGCGTGGCCGACGGCGGCGCGGGTTCGCTTGGCGGCGTTGCCGCGCGGGCGGCGGCCGCTCGCGAGCAGGTCGGCGGCGATCTCCAGGAACTGGTGGTACAGGGCGAATTTATCGGCGACGACCGGGATCATCTGCTCGTCGCGGAGGAGCTTGTCGATCATCCCGCCGACCCTCCGGTAGTAGGCGTACATCTCCCCCAGCGCTATGGCGAGGCGCTCTTCCGGATCCTCGATCTCAGCCCAACGGCTGATGTCGGGTGGCGGGTTCTCCGTCGCCCAGTGGACTGAGCAGGCGCCGAACAGCGCCTCCTCGTCGGGGAAGTGCCGGTAGAGGGTCGAGCGGCGGACGCCCGCGTGGTCTGCCACCGCGCTCATCGAGGTGCGGGCGGGTCCGAGGGTGCCGTGGAGCTCGACGGCGCTTTCGGTGATCCGCAGGCGGGTTTGGGCCTCGGCTTCGGCGCGGCGCTTCTTCTCGTACTTTCGCTTTCCGTCGGACATGGGTGTACGGCCAATGTTGACAGATCCATCGACGGCCGCTACGGTTTTCGCGAAACATCAGTGTTCAACGAAATTTGAAGGAGAAGGCGATGGCAACGGTTATCGGACCCGGCGACGGCAAGGCGGGCTTCCTCGGCAGCATCGGGGTGCGGTTCATGATCAACGGCGAGGACGCCGGCGGGGACTTCTCGCTGGTCGAACACCCGCTCTCCCCCCGGGCCCTCGCGGCGCCGCTGCACCGCCACACCCGCGAGGACGAGTACAGCTTCGTGCTCGAGGGTCGGATGGGCGGGCTGCTCGGCGACGAGGTCGTCGAGGCCGGTCCCGGCGAGCTCGCCTTCAAGCCGCGCAACCAGTGGCACACCTTCTGGAACGCCGGCGACGAGCCCTGCCGGATCCTCGAGATCATCGCCCCGGCCGGCTTCGAGCACTTCTTCGAGGAGCTGGTCGACATGGGCGGCGTCGTCAACGCGACCCCGGAGAAGCTGGCGGATCTCAACGACCGCTACGGGCTGGAGATGAAACCGGAGTCGGTCCCGGAGTTGCTCGAGCGCTTCGGTCTGGTGATCGGCGAGCCGATGGAGTCGACGCTACAACTTGCCTAGCCGCCCCGGATCGGGCAATTTGCGGAAGCCAGAGACGGGCCGCGCAGCCGCAGGGCGCTGCTACCCTCCGACGGTAGGCAGCCTGTCTGCCTGCGCGTCCGTCTCTTATTGCCAACGAGCAGAGGAAAACGCGCTTGACTCCCGACCAGGGGTTCAGCATCGATCGCGAGGGGCCGCGAGAGGAATGCGGCGTCTTCGGCGTATACGCGCCCGGGCACGACGTCTCCCGGCTGGCCTACTTCAGCCTCTACGCGCTGCAGCACCGCGGCCAGGAGTCGGCCGGGATCGCCAGCTGCGAGGGCGGGATGATCACCACGATGCGGGATTCGGGGCTGGTCTCCCAGGTCTTCGACGAGGAGAAGCTGCGGGCGCTGGAGGGCGACATGGCGATCGGCCACGTCCGCTACTCGACCACCGGCGGCGGCTCCTGGGAGAACGCCCAGCCGATCTGGCGCGATGACGGCCGCGAGGTCGCCCTCGCCCACAACGGCAACCTGACCAACGCGGTCGAGCTGTGGGGCGAGCTGAAGGAGAAGGGCCTGCACTTCCGCGGCACCTCCGACTCGGAGATCATCGCTGCGCTGCTCTCCTCCCACGACGGCAAGATGATCGAGGACGCCGTCGCCGACGTGATGCCGCGCCTGCGGGGCGCCTACTCGACCGTGGTGATGACCAAGCGGGCGATCGTCGCCTTCCGCGACCCGCACGGGATCCGGCCGCTCAGCCTCGGCCGCCTCGACGACCGCTTCGTCGTCGCCTCCGAGAGCTGCGCCTTCGACATCATCGGCGCCAAGCTGATGCGCGAGGTGCACCCCGGCGAGATGGTCTCGCTGACCGAGCGCGGCCTGGAGACGCGCCAGGTGGTGAAGGCCGAGCGCCGCGCCAGCTGCGTCTTCGAGCACATCTACTTCTCCCGCCCCGACAGCCGCCTCGAGGGCAAGGTCCTGCAGCAGGCGCGCGGGCGGATGGGCGAGATCCTCCATCGCGAGGCGCCGGTCGAGGCCGACCTGGTGATCTCGGTGCCGGACTCGGGCAACCCGGCGGCGGCCGGGTTCGCGCGCGCCTCCGGGCTGCCGCGCGACGACGGGCTGATCAAGAACCGCTACGTGGCGCGGACCTTCATCCAGCCCGGCCAGGAGCTGCGCAAGCACGGCCTGCGGCTGAAGTTCAACCCGCTGCCGGAGATCGTCGCCGGTCAGCGCCTGGTCGTCGTCGACGACTCGATCGTGCGCGGCAACACCACCCGCCAGATCGTCGGCATGCTGCGCGACGCCGGCGCCAAGGAGGTCCACCTGCGGATCTCGGCGCCGCCGATCCGCAACCCCTGCCACTACGGCGTCGACATGTCGACCCGCGAGGAGATGATCGCCCACAACCGCTCGGTCGACGAGATCGCCGACGAGCTCGAAGCCGACAGCCTCGCCTACCTCTCGATGGCGGGCGTCTACGAAGCGATCGAAGGCGACCCCGGCGAACACTGCGACGCTTGCTTCAGCGGCAACTATCCACTCGGGGATCCCGACGAGGCGGACGGCAAATTCGCCTTGGAGACGACCGCCGCCGCGCCATGAGGGGCGTGCTCTCACTCTACTTCGCCGGCGTGACCCTTCTTCTCCTGCCGGCAGCATCGGCATCGGCGTCTCCCTACGAACCGGCGCTCAACTCCAAGCTTCAGGGCTCGATCGAGGAGATCGTCGACTTGCCGGGCGGGCCTCCCGGCATATCCGTTCTGATCACCCGCGGTCAGCGCCAGGAGTTCCTCGGCGCCGGCACCGTGGGTGAGAGGTTCCCGCCAGCGCCGGGGTTCGCGTTTCGGATCGCCAGCGTCTCCAAGGGGTTCAGCGCCTACCTCGCGACGAAGCTCGCCGGCAGCGGTTTGACGTTGGATACGACGCTCGGACAGTCCATTCCGGGCGTCCTGCCGGCGGCCGAAGCGGTGACGCTGCGCCAGCTGCTCCAGCACACCAGCGGCCTCGCCGAGTACATCCAGGCGCCGGCCTTCGGGAAACAGCTGAATGCCGACCCCGCCCGCTATTTCTCTCCCACGGAACTGACCGGATTCGTCCGCGACGAGCCGCTGGAGTTCGCGCCCGGCTCCAGGTACCGCTACTCCGACACCGACAACATCGCCGCCGGGTTGATGGAGGAGAAGGCAAGCGGCCTCTCCTACGAACAGCTACTGGCGAAGCTGGTCTTCAAGCCACTCGGGATGCGCTACAGCAGCCTGCCGCGAACGGTGGAGATGCCGCCGCCTTTCATGCACGGGTATGACGTCGAGCTCGGCAAGAAGCCCGAGGACGTCAGCGAACTGATCAACCCCGCCGGCGCCTGGGCCTCGGGTGGGATCGTCTCGACCCCGGTCGACCTCGCCCATTTCCTCCGCTCCTACGTGCCGACGGTGCTGCGCGCCTCGCGCCAGGCCGGGATCGCCTTCCGCCCCGGATCCTCCTCGCCGCCGGGGCCGGGAAAAAACCTCGCTGGGATCGGGATCTTCCGCTACGAGACCGGTTGCGGCACGGTTTTCGGCCACACCGGCTCGTTCCCGGGCTATCGCGTCTTCGTCGCCGCCAGCGCCAACGGGCGGCGCTCGGTCGTCTTCGTCGCCAACGCCCAGATCGTTCCCGGCGGCCAGGGCTCCCCGCAGGTCGCGAAGGCGATCACCAAGGCGCAGGGGCGCGCGGTCTGCCGCGCCCTCGCCTGATCAACCGCCGGTAGCCAGACTCGAGCCGGGGCCGAAGTGAGGCGTCAGCGACCGCGGCGATGGTGCTTTTTCTTCTTCACGCAGCGCGGCTTGCCGTGGACGCGTTTCTTCTCGAAGCCGCGCTTGCACCTGAGCGGTTTCTGCGGCTGCGCCGCCGGCGGGGCGAGGGGCGGGGTGATCACCGGGGGCGGAAGCGTGCCGCCGCTGTCGCCGCCTCCTGACACAGGGACGAAGGTGGCGGTGACGGTCGTGTCCCCGTTGACGGCGAGTTGGCAGCGGCCGGTGCCCGAGCATCCCCCGCCTGACCAGCCGGCGAAGGTGGAGCCGGACAGTGGCTTCGCGGAGAGGACGACGGCGGTTCCCTCTTCGAAGTCGTGGCTGCAGATCGTGCCGCAATCGAGCCCGGCCAGGCTGGCGTCGACCGTCCCGCCGCCGCCGCCGACCCTGCTGATGCTGAGCGTGTGTGGGAGCAGCCCGGCTGCCCGCAGGTGGAGGAGGAAGTGGCCGCGGTCTCCGCCGCTCCCGTCCACGGCGAAGCGGTAGGTCGTGCCGGGGATGGTCGTGAAGGCGATGCTGCTCCCCTCGTCGCACTCGCCGCTGCCGGCGTCGGCCGTGTCGACGGGGGTCAAGGTGTTGACCGCGCTGCCGGTGTAGACGCCGACCAGCGGCTCGAAGCCTCCGGCGCAGACGTCGAGCTCGATCATCCAGCTCTTCCGGGGCGTCCAGGTGAACCAGACCGAGTGACCGCCGGCGTCACCGGCATGGTCGGGCTCGCCGGCCTCCTTGTCGGCCAGCATCGTTGAGCCGGGCCAGTACCAGCCGGGCCTGCCCGGGATCACCGCGGCGGCGGCGAAGTCGTCGTTCTCCGCCCGCTCTTCGAGGTAGAGGCCGAAGGTTCCCTGGTCCCCGTCCTTGCCGTCGAGGGCGATCCTGTAGGTGGTGTTTGCCACCGCCTCGAAGCTGAGGTGACTGCCCGGCGCGCAGCTGCCGCTGCCGTCGTCGTTGCTCTGGACGGGGGTGAGAGAGCCGAGCGTGGCGCCGGTGTAGACGGCTAGCAGGGTGTCGAAGTCGCTGTCGCAGGCGTCGACGCTGACAGTGCCGCCGCGCGGGGCAGTCCACTTGAACCAGACGGAGGCGCCCCCCGCCGATCCGGCGTGCTCCGGCTCGGCGCCCTGCGCCGTCGCGAAGCGGTTGGTGCCTTCCGATTGGGTCGGCAGGGTGCCGCCGAGCGGCTGCGCCTTGCCGAAGTCGTCGTTCGCCTGCACGCCCTCGGCGATCAGCTGGAAGCTGCCGGTGGTGCCTGCTTTGCCGTCGACCGCGATCATGTAGGTGGTGCCGGCGGTTGCGGTGAACTGGACGACGCTGTCGCTGGAGCGGCAGCCTTTCCGTCCCTGCCCGTCATCGCCGCTGGCGACCGGGGTCAGGCTGCCGACTTCGGTTCCCGTGTAGACGCCGATCAGAGTGTCGAAGCCCGCGTCGAAGCTACAGGTCTGGAATGCCACCGACCCGGTCGTCGGGGCCTTCCACTCGAACCAGACCGAGTGACCGCCGGCGTCACCACCGTGGTCGGGCTCGCCGCTCTCCTTGCTCGCCATCTTCGTGAAGGCGGAGCCGAAAGCCGGCAACCCCTGGGAGAGCACTTGCGCGTTCGCCAGGTCGTCGTTCTGCGGTCCGCCTTCGAGCCCGAGGACGAAGCGACCCTCGCTGTCCTTGGTGTCGACGGCGATCCGATAGGTCGTCCCGGCCGTCGCCATCAAGCCCACTTCGCTGTTGCCCTCCGCTTCGTTACAGAGTTCGTCATGGCTGACGCTCGGCACGTCGTCGCTGGCCGCCACCGGCAGGAGGTTGCCGAGGCTGCCGCCGGTGTAGACGGCGAGGAGCGTGTCCACATCCGGCTCCCGACCGCAGGCGTAGAGGCTTACCGGACCGGTCTCCGTCGCCGTCCAGCTGAACCAAACCGAGTGGCCGCCAGGGTCGCCGGCGTGGTTCGGCTCGCCGCTCTCCTTGCTCGCGAAGCGAGTCGAGCCCCACGAGAACGAGGGAGCCGCCCCGAGATTCTGGTTCCCGGAGAAGCTGTCGTTGGGCGGCCGGCCACTGATCGCGAGCGCGAATATTCCGTCGCTGTGGTCCTTGCTGTCGACCGCGATCCTGTAGGTGGTCCCGGCAACGGCGTCGAAGGCCACCTCGCTGCCGGCTTCCTGGCAGGCGCTCCGGGAGTCGTCGCTTGCCGCCACCGGCACCAGGCTGCCAAGCGTGCTTCCGGTGTAGACGGCGAGGAGGGTGTCAGGCGCTTCTTCGAAGTACGGGCAGGTCGAGATCGACACAGGCCCGCTGCTGGGGGCGGTCCAGGAGAACCAGACGGAAGCGCCTCCCGGCTGGGCCGCGTGGTCGGGCTCCCCGGCCTCCTTGGTGGCGAGGGCGTTGTCGGCCCCGATCGAGAGGTTGAAGCTCTCCGGCAGGATTCGCGGGTCGCTGAAGTCGTCGTTTTCCCCCGGGGCTTCGATGCTGAGACCGAACCTTCCCTGGGCGCTGCCCTTGCTGTCGACCGCGATCTTGTAGCTGGTTTCAGAGACCACGGTCAGCTCCACTTCGCTGAGATCGCGACACCGGGTGCGAGGGCCGTCGTCGTTCGAGGCAACCTGGGTGAGGCCGCCGAGGCTGCTGCCGGTGTAGACGGCGAGCACCGTGTCCAGTTGCAGCTGTCCGTAGCTGCAGGTCGCGATCCGGACGCGGCCGCTGGTCGGCGCGATCCACTCGAACCAGACCGACTGCCCGCCCGGGTCGCCCGCATGGTCGGGCTCCCCCGCCTGCTTCGTCGCCTTTTCGTTGCTGGCATCCGAGGAGAACGCGGGGAGCGTGGACCCGAGTTGGCGCGCTGAACCGAAAGCGTCGTTAGACGGGCGCCCTTCGATCCGCAAATCGAACCTGCCGCTGCTGCCGTTGGCGCCGTCGACCACGATGCGGTACGTCGTGCCTGCGACGGCGTCGATCGCCACCGCGCTGTCGGTCCCGCGGCAACCGCCGGAGCCGAAGGGCGCGCTGGTTTCGTCGTTGGCGGCAACCCCGGTCAAGGAGTCGAGCTGAGAGCCGGTGTAGACGGCCATCACCGCATCGAGGCTGCTGGAGTTCGTGCAGGTGAAGATCCGCACCGGTTCGGAGGCCGAGGGGGTCCACTCGAACCAGACCGAGTGGCCGCCCGGATCGCCGGCATGGTCCGGCTCCCCCGCCTCCTTGCTGGCGAGCTTGGTCGTGCTGAACCCGTTCTGGGGCGTGGTCGCGCCGACGACCTGCGCGCTGGCGAAGGCGTCGTTCGCGGGCGGTCCGCTGAGCTGCAGCGTGAAGGCGTTCTCGGCACCTTCCCTGCCGTCCACCGCGATCCAGTAAGTGGTGCCCGCCACCGCCTCCCATTCGGCCTGCGGCAGTTCGGAGAAGAAGCAATCGAACGCAAAGGGGCTGGCATTGCTGGCCACGGGAGTGAGCGCGTCGACGCTCGGCCCGGTGTAGACCCCGACCAGAGCGTGGAAGTTGCCGAGGCAGCCGCCCAGCGCCTTGGCCGAGACGGGGCCGCCGCTGGAGGGGGTCCAGGAGAACCAGACCGAGTGACCGCCGGCGTCGCCGGCGTGATTCGGCTCGCCGCTCTCCTTGGTCGCTTCGACCGTGGTGCCTTCTTTTTCGACCGGCAGCGTGGGAGCGAGGGGGGTGGCGCTCCCGAAGGCGTCGTTGGCCGGCGCCGCCGCGGCAGCGGCCGTGCAGGTCAGAGACAGAGCGGTGACGAGCGCGGCGAGCGCGAGAGCCCGTCGGGTCCAATCCGTTTTCACAGCAGTCATCTCTCCCCAGCCTTGATGTCGTCGGTCCTCGGGCAAAGCCACTTTAGAGGGAAAAACACCGAATACGCAGCACAGAACAGCACCCGGTACGCGAAGATGCGCTCGTGAATTCGTTCCGGATCGTCGTCCTCGCCTCGGGCAGCGGCACCAATCTGCAGGCGATCCTCGACGAGCTGCACGGCAAGGGCCTGGTCGAGGTCGTCGGCGTCGGCTCCGACAAGCCCGGCGCGAGGGCGCTGGAGCGGGCGGCATCGGCCGGCATCGACACCGGCGCCTTCGCGGCCGACGCCTACCCCGACCGCATGAGCCGCGACGCGGCGATGGGCGACTGGGTCGAATCCCACCACCCGAGCCTGGTCGTCCTCGCCGGCTACATGCAGCTGCTGACCGAACCTTTCGTCGCCCGCTTCGCGGGGCGCATCGTCAACATCCACCCTGCCCTGCTGCCGGAATTCCCCGGCCTTGATGCGATCGGCCAGGCGCTGGAGGCCGGCGTCCAGGAGACCGGCGTCACCGTGCACTTCGTCGACGAGGGGATCGACACCGGCCCGGTGATCCTGCAGCGGCGGGTGCCGGTGCCGGTCGGCCGCGAACGCGGGGTGCTGGAGGCGGCCGTCCATACCGTCGAGCATCAGCTCTACCCGGAGGCGATCCGCATGATCGCGGAGGGCAGGGTTAGGATCGACCCCAGCGACCCGCGCAAGGTCGCGATCGATGACTGACCCCGCCACCGAAACCCAGCCCGAGAGCCTCGACGACGGCCAGTTGCGGGTCCGGCGGGCGCTGATCTCGGTCTCCGACAAGACCGGCGTCGCCGACTTCGCCAAGGGTCTGGCGGCGCTCGGCGTCGAGATCCTCTCCACCGGCGGCACCGCTACGGCGCTGCGCGAGGCCGCGGTCGAGGTCACCGACGTTTCCAAGTTCACCGGCCAGGAGGAGATCCTCGGCGGCCGGGTGAAGACGCTGCACCCGCGGCTGCACGCGGCGTTGCTGGCCCGGCGCGGCGACCCCGAGCACATGGCGACGCTGGAGCGCGAGGGGATCGAGCCGATCGACGTCGTCTGCGTCAACCTCTACCCCTTCGAGCAGACCGTCGCCGGGGCCGACGTCGTCCACGACGTGGCGATCGAGAACATCGACATCGGCGGCCCGACGATGATCCGGGCGGCGGCGAAGAACCACGAGAGCGTCGCCGTGGTCGTCAAGCCCGAGTCCTACGACGCGGTCTGCGCCGAGCTGGAAGAGAGTGGCGGCGAGATCTCAGCCGCCACCCGGCACTGGCTCGCCAACGAGGCCTTCGCCCAGACCGCGCGCTACGACGCCGCGATCAGCCGCTGGTTCTCGATGGAGTACGAGGACTTCCCGGAACACCTGGCGGTCGCTTACGAGAAGGTGCTCGACCTCTCCTACGGCGAGAACCCGCACCAGCGGGCGGCGCTCTACGCCGAGTCGGGCCTCCGCAGCCACGTCCTCTCGCGCTGCTCGAAGCTGCACGGGCGGGCGCTCTCCTTCAACAACGTCCTCGACCTCGACTCGGCCCGCGGCCTGGCCGGCGACTTCGAGCGGCCGGCCTGCGTGATCGTCAAGCACAACAACCCCTGCGGGGTGGCGGTCGGCGCCGACGCGCTCGAGGCCTACCTGAAGGCGCTCGCCTGCGATCCGATCTCGGCCTACGGCGGCGTGATCGCCCTCAACCGCCCGGTCAGCCGCGAGCTCGCCGAGAAGCTGCACGAGAACTTCGTCGAGGTGCTGAGCGCGCCCGGCTACGAGGACGGGGCGCTGGAGGTGCTGACCCAGAAGGAGGCGATCCGGATCCTCCGCGAGGAGGAGCGTCGCCAGCCCGACCCGAGCGAACGCGACGTCAAGCGGGTGATGGGCGGACTGCTGATCCAGGATCGCGACGGCGACCCCGAGCCGCGCGAGATCATGGAGGCGGTCACCGGCAACGAGCCGAGCGAGGAGCAGTGGCAGGACATGCTCTTCGCCTGGACCGTCAGCCGCCGCGTCCGCTCCAACGCGATCGTGATCGCCAAGGGCGGCGCGACCCTGGGTATCGGCGCCGGCCAGATGAGCCGCGTCGACTCCGTCCGCCTCGCGGTCGAGAAGTGCCGCGAGGCCCGCGGTACCGAGGCCGAGAGCCTCCTCGCCGGCTCGGCCCTAGCCTCCGACGCCTTCTTCCCCTTCGCCGACGGTCCCGAGCTGGCGATCCAGGCTGGAGCCAACGCCGTGATCCAGCCCGGCGGCTCCAAACGCGACGCCGAGGTGATCGAGGCCTGCCAGCAGGCCGGCGTCGCGATGGTCTTCACCAAGCACCGGCACTTCCGGCACTAGCCCAACTAACTGAAGAGGGCATATAACTCCGCTTATCTGCAGAGTTACGGTCAAATACGGCTGCAACTCGCCAGATAAGAAGAGTTATAGGTCTTGCCGTTGAATTGCGCTATCTTGTAATTCTGCTTATCTGAAGAGTTATGACTGTATACGGTTGTAACTCGTCACATAAGACGAGTTATGAGAATCGAAAACGAAAATAGCGATCAGGCGGTGCTCGAAGAGCTGGGCGCCCGCCTTGCCCGAACTCGGCTGGAGCAGAATGTCAGCCAGGAAAAACTGGCGAGCGCGGCCGGTGTCTCGAAGAGCACCCTCGAGAGAATCGAGACGGGCCGCGAGGTCAAACTCACCAGCTTGGTGCGGATACTGCGCGCGCTTGGACGCTTGGAGCTGTTGGACCAGCTCGTACCCGCGCCTCTTCCCAGCCCGATCGAGCGAGCTCGCCTCCAGGGCAGGCAGCGCCAGCGGGCCGCTGAGCCGCGGCGCAAGGAAGAGGCGGAGCAGCCGGGGTTGTGGCGCTGGGCGGGCGAAGAGGACGAGGGCGCGTGAGCGAGTACACCACCGTCCGACTCTGGGGCCGGATGATTGGCGCGGTCTCACTCGAGGAGGGGGCGCGGGCAGCGGTCTTCCAGTACGACCCGGAATTCGCCCGCAGCGGGATCCAGGTCTCGCCGCTGACGATGCCACTGCGGCCCGAGCCCTACTCGTTCCCGGAGATGTCGCTCGATTCCTGGCGGGCCTTCAAGGGCCTGCCTGGCCTGCTGGCGGACTCGCTGCCGGACAAGTACGGCAACGCCCTGATCGACACCTGGCTGGCGTCGCGGGGACGCCGGCCAGAGAGCGCCGACGCGATCGAGCGCCTCTGCTACATCGGCAAGCGCGGCATGGGAGCGCTCGAGTACCAGCCAGCGAAGGGGCCGCAGGCGAGCGCTGCCGAGGAGATCCAGATCGGCGCCCTGGTCGAACTGGCCTCGGAGATCCTCGCCCACCGCGAGGACTTCATCGCCTCCCTGCGAGAGGGGAACGAGGAAAAAGGGATGCGGGAGATCCTCAGCATCGGCACGTCCGCCGGGGGAGCGCGGGCCAAGGCAGTGATCGCCTGGAACCGGGATACCAAGGAGGTGCGCTCAGGCCAGGTCGAGGCACCGCCCGGATTCGAGCACTGGCTGCTGAAGTTCGACGGCGTCGAGAACAACAAGGACAAGGAAGAGCTCGGCGACCCCCAGGGCTACGGGGCGATCGAGTTCGCCTACGCCCAGATGGCGGCGACAGCCGGCATCGATATGCCCCCGACCGATCTTCTCCCTGAGAATGGCCGCCGGCACTTCATGGTCAGGCGCTTCGATCGTCCGACCCGAAAGACGAAGCTGCACATGCAGTCGCTGGGCGCCCTGCTCCACTACGACCTCAACCAGGCCGGCGCCCACTCCTACGAGCAGGCGATGATGGCGATCCGCCGTCTCGGCATGGGTATGCCCGAGATCGAACAGCAGTTCCGCCGCATGACCTTCAACGTCGTTGCCCGCAATCAGGACGACCACGTCAAGAACATTGCCTTCCTGATGGACCGGGGCGGCGAGTGGTCGCTCTCGCCGGCCTTCGACGTCACCTACGCCTACCGGCCGGGAGGAACCTGGACCGACCAGCACCAGATGTCGCTCAACGGCAAACGTGATGGCTTCGCACGGGAGGACTTCGTCAGCTGCGCGGAAGCGGTCTCGATGAAGCGCGGCCGGGCGCTGGAGATCCTCGCCGAGGTCGGCGCGGCGGTGGCGAACTGGCGCGAGCTCGCCAACTCAGCCGGCGTCCCGGAAGAGCGCGCGGAGCAGATTGCCGCCGAGCACCGACTCGACCTCCCTTCGCAGCCGGCCGGCGGTCAAGCCACCACTAACCACGGCTGAAACTTTCTCACCGATCGATCCCCTTCCCTCCCCGGGTCGCTGACCAAGGCCCACCCCGTCCTCTTCAGAAGCGCTCGCCTCTGCGTTTAGGCCAGTGCCCGCTGCACTTCGCTAGCCCGCATCACGTGCTTGCAGACCTGCTCGGGCTCGTCGGCGAGCACCAGGAGCTCTTTGTCGCCGGGGGAGATCAGGCCGTGCTCCTCGAGGCCGCGGTCGATCCACTCCAGCAGGGGATCCCAGAACTCGGAGTCGACGAGGATCGTCGGGAAGGCGTGGATGCGGTGGGTCTGGATCAGGGTCAGGGACTCGAACATCTCGTCGAGGGTGCCGAAGCCGCCGGGCATGATCACGAAGGCGCGGGCGAAGCGGACGAACATCAGCTTGCGGGCGAAGAAGTAGTGGAATTCGTACTGGCGGTTGACGTAGGGGTTGATCGCCTGCTCGTGCGGGAGCTCGATGTTGAGGCCGACCGAGAGGCCGCCCGCCTCGGCGGCACCGCGGTTGGCGGCCTCCATCAGGCCGGGCCCGCCGCCGGTGATCACCGTGTAACCGTGGTGGGTCAGGCAGGCCGCCGTCTCCCGCGCCAGCTCGTACCAACGATGCCCCTCCTCCACCCGGGCCGAGCCGAAGATCGAGACCCCTTCGTCGATGTCCCGCAGCGCCCGGAAGGCGCCTTCGACCTCTTTGTGGATGCGGTCGAGGCGGCGTTGGTCGTCGCTCTCCTTGTCGGCCGGGACGCGGAGCAAGTGGCGGTCGTGGCGACCCCCGTTTCCCCCGCTCGTCTCTGCCGCCATGGTCGAAGTGAAACAGACCGCGGAGGTCAGAGATCGAGCGTGCCCTCGGCGAGATGCGCGGAGACGGCGGTCGCGGCCTGCTCCGCGCCCATCTCCGAGACGTCGATCGCATGCCGCTCGAATTTCCCGAGGTCGTCGAATTCGGAACTGATCGCAGCGAGGACCCCCAGCTCGAACGCCTCGGGGTCACCTTCCCGTTCGTGGACCCGAAGGGCGCAGACGTCGTGCGGCGCCCGCAGGACCGCATACGCCACAGGGACTCCCGCCGCCCCAAGCGTCTCGCGAATCACCCCCAGGGTCCAGCGGGGGATGACGATGCCATCGAAGATCGTCGCGTAGCCCACTTGGGCGTAGCTTGCCGCGGCAGTGGCAGCGGTCCTCATCACGAACTGGTTCTGCGCGTCGGAGGCAGGGTCCCAGGGGTCTACGAACCCGCTACGGATGAAAAAGAAGAAGCGATCCGCTTCCAAATGGACGGCGCGCTCGGCATGTCCCGCGAGGATCCCGGCGACGGTGGTCTTCCCGACCCCCGGCGGCCCGGTGATGATCAACGCTCCCAATGCCCCCGGCGGGATTCGAACCCGCGCCGCGCGGCTTAAAAGGCCGCCGCTCTAACCAACTGAGCTACAGGGGCGCGCCGCCCCATGGTAGAGGCAGGCTGAGTGACGTGCCGGGAGCTAGCCGGCGGGCTGGTACTGCACCGAGTTGACCGAGCCGCCGGGCTTGTCGACGACCGCGCAGACCGCCGTTACGGTCATCGCGACGCCGGAGCCGTACCACGCGTAACCGCTCGCCGTCCAGCCGGTGCGCAGCGGGCTCGGCCCGTTCTCGTTGATGTTGCCCCGCTCGCTGTTGCTCAGGGTCGCGCCGCCGCCAATCGCGTAGGAACCGGCAGGGCAGTTGGCGGTCGCCGTGGCGAACCGGCCGTCGCTGGGAAACTGCACAGTGGTCGCCTGGTACTGGACGCTGGCGAGGGACGCGGCGCTGATGCCGGTCAGGGTCTTCTCGTTGATCTGCTTGCCTGAGAGCGAGTTCGGCTTGATCCGGTTGGCCGGCACGGTCTTCGGCTTGATCCGGTTGCCCGGCAACGAGCTCTTCTTGACCTGCTTGCCGCTGATCTTCCCGGCGGCGTAGACGGTGCCGCCAAGGGCGATGAAGAGCGCCAGGCAGGCGATCACGTTGGAGAACGAAAGCAGGCGGCGGGTTTGGGCGATCAAGTCTGAGCTCCTTTGCTTAGGGGACCTTGCGGTGGAGCGGAACTTATTGCATACCCAGATAATCAGGAAAGGTCGGGGAGGCCCTCGTAGGCGGTCGAGGCCTCGGCGTGGGTGCGGCGGGGGATGCGGCCGGCACGGTGCGCGAGGTGGCCGGCCTCGACGCCGCGGCGCAGCGCGGTAGCCATCGCGACCGGGTCCTCGGCGCCGAAGATCGCGCTGGCGGCGAGGACGGCGTCGCAGCCGAGCTCGAGCGCCTGGGCGGCGTCAGAGGCGGTGCCGATGCCGGCGTCGAGGATCACCGGTACCCCCGCGCGCTCGGCGATGATCGCGATGTTGTACGGGTTGCGGATGCCGGCACCGGAGCCGATCGGGGAGCCGAGCGGCATGACCGCGGCGCAGCCGGCCTCCTCGAGCCGGCGGGCGAGGATCGGGTCGTCGTTGGTGTATGGGAGGACGGTGAAGCCGTCGGCGACGAGCGCTTCGGCGGCGTCGAGGAGCTCGACCGCGTCGGGGTAGAGGGTGCGATCGTCGCCGATCACCTCGAGCTTGATCCACTCGGTCCCGAAGGCCTCGCGGGCGAGCTTCGCGGTGCGGACTGCGTCGCGGGCGGTGTAGCAACCGGCGGTGTTGGGCAGGACGAAGAGGCCGAGGCGCTCGATCACGTCGAGGACAGAGCCCTCGGCGGCGGGGTCGATGCGGCGCAGGGCGACGGTGACGATCTCGGTCCCGGAGGCGGCGAGCGCGGTCTCCATCTGCTCCAGCGAGCGGAAGCCGCCGGTGCCGGCGATCAGCCGCGAGCCCCACTCCCGGCCGCCCAGCCGCCAGCTCTCGGCGCCGCCCTGAATCGCGGCCAGAACCTCGACCGCCTGCCCCTCGCGCAGTGGCGTCGTCTCCCACTCGCCGCGGGGGACGACCTCGCCGTCGAGGGCGACCGCGACCCCGCGCCCCCCCTCCACCGCGCCTGAAGCGCGTATCGCGGCGTCAAGCGAGGCGCCGTCGGGCAGCTCGCGCGGAGAGCCATTCAGCTCGATCCTCATGACTTTTGCCCCACTCCCGTAACAGCGCGTTCGTCCTTTGTCGTCTCTAGGCCGACAAAGGACGAACGCCGATTCGAAAGGAGGTCGGCGACGGCTTGAGCCGCCAGCGGGGCCAGGAGGATGCCGTTGCGGTAGTGGCCGGTGGCGAGGGCGAGGCCTTCGATCGCGCCGGGGCCGACGAGCGGGAGGTTGTCCGGGGTGCCGGGGCGGAGGCCGGCCGTTGCGCCGATCAGCTCCATCTCGGCGACGTCGGGGAGCAGGCGGTAGGCCTCGCGCAGCAGCTCGTGGACACCCCCAGCGGTGACGGCGGTGTCGAAGCCCACTTCTTCGACGGTAGCGCCGACGACGAGGCGGCCGTCGGCGCGCGGCACCAGGTAGACCCGCTCGGAGGCGAGGATGTGGCGGGCGACCCGCTCGCCGTCCCGGCCCCGCAGCTCGACCACCAGCCCCTTGACCGGCCGCACCGGCGGCCGAGCCTCCTCGGGCAGCCAGCCCATCGCCCCCGACCAGGCGCCGGCGGCGAGGACGACGTGATCCGCGCGGACCCCCTCCTCCCCACCGCAATCGAAAGGTCCGCCGGACTTTTGTTCCGCATAGCGATCAAAAGGTCCGGCGGACGTTGGGACCGTCCTGACGCCGACGAGACGGTCCCCGTCGAATACGCCGTCGATGACCTCGGTCTCGCTGCGCACCTCCACACCCTCGGCGGCGCAGGCGGCGACCAGCGCCCGCGTCAGCGCCCGCGGATCGACCGCCGCCTCGCCCTCCGCTAAGACGCCGCCGTGGAAGGACGGCGTCAGGCCCGGCTCGAGGTCGCGGCAGCGTCGCGGCGGCAGCCACTCGGCCTCGAGCTCCAGCGAGCGCTGCAGGTCGTGGACGCGGCGCAGTTGCGCCGCCTCGTCGCGGTCGAGGGCGACGTGCAGCGCCCCCAGCCGTTCGTAGCCCGTGCTCTGGCCCGTCGCCGCCTCCAGCTCGGCGACGAACTCGGGATAGAGCCGCGCCGCTGCCAGGGTCAGCTCCAGCAGCTCCGGCTCGCCGAAGGTCAGCTCGCCGACCGGCGCCAGCATCCCGGCCGCGACCCGCGTCGCGCCGCCGCCGGGCTCGCCGCGCTCGAGCACCACCACCCGCGCTCCGTCCCGCGCCAAGCGCCAGGCGCAGCTGAGGCCGATCACCCCACCGCCGACAACCACAACATCGAATCCGCGCTTCTCGCTCAAAGCCTTTGCCTCCGCCGGCATTACCCGGATCAGGTCCAAACGGTCGGTGGCCTCGATGCCACCCTCTCAGCCCTCGCGGGCTCCCGTACCCCTCCGATGCTACCCCTCCGCCGCACCCGGCCGGGGGCTCCAGCCATAATCGGGAGCATGAGCTTGTCCCTGCCCGAGGGCGACGGCCCGCTGCGCCGCGAGCGCCTGCGCACCGCCCGCCTCTACTTCGTCTGCGAGGCGCGCCCGCAGGGCGATCTCGAAGCGCTGCTGCGCGCGGCGCTGACCGGCGGCGCCGACATCGTCCAGCTGCGCGAGAAGGAGCTGGGACGGGCGAAGATCGAGCGCGCCGCCGAGACCTTCCGGCGGGTCGCCGACACCTTCAGCGCCCTGTTCATCGTCAACGACGATCCCGACCTGGCGCGCAGCTGCGACGCCGACGGGGTCCACGTCGGTCAGGACGACGTCGGCGCCGAGCAGGCGCGGGCGCTGCTGGGGCCGGACGCGATCATCGGCCTCTCGACCCACTCCGAGGAGCAGATCGCCGCCAGCGCCGAGCGCCCGGTCGACTACATCAGCGTCGGCCCGGTCTGGGAGACGCCGACGAAAGCGGGACGCCCGGGCGTCGGGATCGAGCTGATCGAGCACGCCGCCGCGCACGCCCCCCATCCCTTCTTCGCGATCGGGGGGATCGACGCCGGGAACGCCGAGCGGGTCGTCGCGGCTGGCGCCGAGCGGCTCTGCGTGGTTCGGGCGCTCCGCGACGCCGCCGACCCCGCCGCCGCGGCGACCGCGCTGCGGCAGGCGTTCGCCGCTGGCGAGAGGGGCGTGGCGCCGGGTGGCTGAGGTGTGCGGTGTCTGACGAGAAGGTCAAGCGCAAGCAGCGCGGCGCCGACCGGATGAGCCGCGGCTATGCCAAGGCCGAGCAGCGCAACCAGGAAGCGCGCGAAGCGCTCGAGCCGCTGGACGAGGGCGAGCGCCCGACCGTCGTCACCGTCGGCGCGATCGTCGCCGCCCTGATCGCCATCTCGGTCGTGATCGGCTACGCCGCGGGGGCCGAGGTCAACGGCGAACAGCCGAAACTGGCCCAGGTCGTCGCCCCGACGGTGATCATGGGAATGATGGCCTGGGGCATGTGGCACGCCCGCTACTGGGCGGTGCTCGGCTTCCAGCTGATCCTCGTCGTCGTCCTCTTCAGCGCCTTCTTCGGGCTCGTCGTCGGCGCCTCCAGCGTCGGCCAGATCCTCGGCACCCTGGCGCTGCTCATCGTCGCCGGGACCTTCTTCTTCTTCATGGTCAAGGCGATGGCCCGGATCCAGATGCCGACCCGGGAGCGCCAGTGAGCCGCTGGGCGAGTTTGCAAACCATTGGTTGACAAACGCGCCCTGCCGAGCGGGCTCCTTCTATAGGCTCAGCACGCATGGCTGACTCCTTCGACCAGATCGTCATCGGCGGGGGGCCCGGTGGCTACGTCGCCGCGATCCGCGCCGCCCAGCTGGGCCAGAAGACGGCCGTCGTCGAGCGCGACAAAGCCGGCGGCCGCTGCCTCAACTACGCCTGCATCCCGGCGAAGACTGTGCTGCGCACGGCCGAGATCTTCCATGAGGCCCAGGCGAGCGCCGAGCTCGGTGTCGTCGCCAACGACGTGCGGCTCGACTGGGAGGCGCTGCAGAAGCGCCGCGCCGACGTCTCCGCCCAGCTGACCGGTGGCGTCGAAGGGCTGTGGAAGAAAAACAAGATCGAGTTCATCGAGGGCGACGGCTCACTGACCGCAGAGGGCAACGTCAAGGTCGGCGACACGGTCTATGAGGCCCAGGCGGTGACGCTGGCAACCGGGTCGGTGGCGCTGCCGATCCCGGGCGTCGAGTTCGGCGGCCGCGTGGTCGAAACCTGGGGCGCATGGTCGCTGCCCGAGCGCCCTAACCGGATCGCCGTCGTCGGCGCGGGGGCCTCCGGCGCCGAGCTCGCCTCCGCCTACGCGCGCTTCGGGACCGAGGTGCTGCTGATCGAGATGCTCGACCAGATCCTCCCGGCCGAGGACAAGGACATGGCCAAGGTCGTCGAACGGGTTTTCAAGCGGCAGGGAATCGAGATCTCGACCGGGGCGCCGGTGGAGAACGTCGAGGCCGGCGACTCGAGCGTCAAGCTCACCTACGGCGACAACTCGGCCGAGGTCGACTACCTCTGCATCGCCGGCGGTCGCGGCCCCGACACCGATGGGCTGAACCTGGAGGAGGCCGGGGTCGAGCTGGAGGAGGGCGGCCGCAAGATCAAGGTCGACGAGTTCCATCGCACCACCAACCCGAAGGTCTTCGCGATCGGCGACCTCGTCAACAAGAAGGCTCTCGCCCACAAGGCCTCCGAGGAGGGCGTCGTCGCGGTCGAGACCGCCGCCGGCGTCGAGACCGAGGCGGTCAACCAGAACCTGATGGTCGGCGCCACCTTCTGCTCGCCGCAGGTCGCGAGCGTCGGCCTCACCGAGGCGCAGGCCAAGGAGGCAGGCCACGAGGTCAAGATCGGCAAGCAGAAAATCGCCGGCGAGGGCGCGGGCGTCGTCTACGACGACAAGGACGGGCTGGTCAAGCTCGTCGTCGACGCCAAGTACGGCGAGGTGCTCGGCGCCCACATCGTCGGCAACCGCGCCTGCGACATGATCGCCGAGCTGGTCGCGACGATGGCGCTCGAGGGCGGCTACCAGGAGCTCTCGCGGATCGTCCATCCGCACCCGACGGCGTCAGAGGCGATCCTCGATGCCGCGCGTGCCGTCGACGGCTGGCCGATCCACGCTTAGCTAACGGCGGATCAGAAGTGCTCGCTTCTTGCGAAGCACCCACTCGTTGCCCGCTGCGTCGCGCGCTTGGACGAGCAGCAAGACCCTCCAGGACCCGCGCGTCGTCGGCAGGTGGACCCGGGTGGACCGCGGGCTCTTTACCGAAATCGTCCTGGTCCTGCCTGCCGCGATCGAGAACCGAGCGGAGAGGAAGCGCATCTCCAAGGTGTGCGGTCCATCGAAGATCAGGGGCAGGCTCCCCAGCCTCACCTTGCCGCGGCATGACGGGCTGACCTCGCTGCGGGGGCAGGTCAGCTTGACTCGGATCGCCCTCTTCCTGGTCAGGCGCAGCTTTTTCCCCACCTTCATGGAGAACTCGCTGTCTCCCCCGGTCGGCGCACGCGATGCCGGCGGCGGCTGAAGCTCGTACGGCCCGCTGTCGCAGGCTGCGCCCTGCGGGCGGGCGATGCCGCGCTGGTCGACCGGCGGACAGTCGCTCGTCGCGTCGATCGCCGGGCTGCCGGCGAGCAGGTCGTAGACCGGGGTCGTGCCGCCGTGCAGCTCGAGCGTGCCGAGGCTCGGAATGACGATCGACCTGTCGGTCGAGCTGGCGCCGCAGGAGGCGTCGTCGCTGACGTTGCCACCGAGCGAGGCGATCGGCATGAACGAGAAGCAGCTGAGGACGCCCGCTTCGTTGCGATTGTCGGAGAAGACGCTGTTGCGCACGGTGAGCGGCGATCCGCCCACGGCCGGGGACGTGAGCGTTTCGGAGCGGTTGGAGACGACGGCGCTGTTGACGATCGTCACCGCGGCGTTGCCGCTGACCGCCCCCGGGCCTGCTTTCGAGAAGTTCTGCGCGACCGTGCTGTTGACGATGGTCACCGCCGCGTTCGCGTGGATGACGCCGCCGGTCGAAGATTCGGTGCGGTTGCGGCCGAGGAAGCTCGACTCGACGCTCAGCAGCCCGTTGGTGATGATGCCGGCGGTGCCGCCGGTCCATTTGTTGCCTTCGATGCTGACGCCCCGCACGAGGAGCTCGCCGTTGTTCTGGATCGCCGAGGTGCCGCCGGTGATCGTCAGTCCGGTCAGCGTCGCCTCGAAGGGCCCGACGAAGAAGATGGACTCCTTGCCGTCTCCTCTGACCACGGTCTTGTCGGCCCCGGCACCCCTCACTTCCACCTCGTCGGCGATCGGCAGCGCGAGTTCTTCGTACTCGAGGAGGTATGCCTCCGTGCTGGCCGGGACCACGACGACGTCATCCACCGCCGTCGTCGCGTTCGCGGCTTCCAGCGCCTGTCGCAGGGAGCAGTTGGTGGGTTCGCAGGGGGCGGGGTTGGGATCGTCGGTGCGGGTGACGGTGTAGGTCTGGGCCGCGGCGCTGCCGGCGAGGCAGAGCAGCACCGCCAGCGAGACGGTGGCGCCGAGGAGCGCTTCGAGCGGAGTCGACATGGCGGCAGCATCCCACAGCCAGGGGCGCCGCGGTTGGCTTTGGGCGTATGTTCCCGACGTGCGCGCCAGCTTCTATTACGACCTCGGCTCGCCCTACGCGTACCTCTCGGCCGAGCGGATCAGCGGGCTCTTCGCCGCGGCGGAGCTGGAGCAGCCTGAGTGGCAGCCGGTCCTGCTCGGCGGCCTGTTCCATCGTTTCGATCGCGGGTCCTGGTCGGAAACGCCAGCGCGGGCGGAGGGGATGGCCGAGATCGAGCGGCGCGCCGCCGCCTACGGGCTGCCGCCGATCGCCTGGCCCAAGCCGTGGCCCGGCAACACGCTGGTGGCGATGCGGGCGGCGACCTTCGCCAAGCAGACCGGCCGGACCGTCTCCTTCTCCCTCGCCGGCTTCCGCCAGGCCTTCGCCGCCGGCCGCGACCTGACCGACGCCGACCACGTGATGATCGCCGGCGCCGCCTGCGAGATGCACCCGCGGGCGCTGCTGAAAGCGGTCGAAACGAGGGTCGTCAAGGAGGGGCTGCGGGAGGCGACCGACCGCGCCGGTGACCTCGGCGTCGAAGGCGTCCCGGCGGTCGTCGTCGACGGCGAGGTCTTCTGGGGCGACGACCACCTCGAGGAAGCGGTGGAGGCGGCAGCACGCAGCTAAGGTGAATGGCGATGGCTGATCTGCCTGACGCCGCCACCTGTTACGAGCTGCTCGCGCGGATGGCGCTGATCCGCCGCTTCGAGGAGGAGGCGGGGCGCCAGTACCAGCGGGCACGGGCCGGTGGCTTCCTGCACCTGGCGATCGGCGAGGAGGCGACGATCGTCGGCACCACCTCGGTGATGCGCGACGAAGACTTCCTGATCGGGACCTACCGCACCCACGGGCACGCGATCGCCCGCGGCACCGAGCCCAAGCGCGTGATGGCGGAGCTCTTCGGCCGGGTCGACGGGACCAGCGGCGGGCGCGGCGGCAGCATGCACATCTTCGACGCCGAGAAACGGTTCATGGGCGGCTACGGGATCGTCGGCGGCAACCTGCCGATCGCCGCCGGCATCGCCCTCGGCTCCCAGTACAAGGGCGAAGACGCGGTAACCGTCTGCATGTTCGGCGACGGCGCCTCCAACACCGGCAACTTCGGCGAGACGATGAACCTGGCGGCGCTGTGGAAGCTGCCGGTGCTCTTCCTGGTCGAGAACAACCACTACGGGATGGGGACCTCGGTCGAGCGCCACTCGGCCCAGACCGACCTCTCGAAGAAGGCCGAGGGCTACGGGATCTCCGGCGCGCAGGTCGACGGGATGGACGTCGTCGCGGTGCGCGAGGGCGTCGCCGAGGGGATCCGGCTGGCGCGCGAGGAGCAGCGGCCGACCCTGCTCGAAGCGTCCACCTACCGCTACCGCGGCCACTCCGCCGCCGACCCCGAGGTCTATCGCGAGCGCGAGGAGGTCGAGGAGTGGCAGGAGAAAGACCCGATCGAGCAGTTCGCCAAGCGTTGCCGCGACGCGGACGTGCTGGGCGAGCGGGAGGTGGCGCAGGCGCGCAAGGCGGCTGACGAGGCGGTTGAAGCCGCAGTCGAGTTCGCCGAAGCCTCGCCGGAGCCGCCGCTCGACACGATGTACGAAAACCTCTACGCGCAGACCGAGCCGGGAGGCTGGTACGCCGTTGACGAGCGCAGCCCGGAGCCGCACCGTGGCGAGGACGAGGGGCACATGCCCGCCGCCGCGCGCGAGCTGGCCGAGGCCGGTGCCGCCTACGCCGGGCAGTCGGAGGGGCCGCGCCCGAACCCGGCTGAGGACGGCGACGCGCAAGAGGGCGAGGCGAGCGACGACTGATGGCCACCCTGCGGATGCGAGAGGCGCTGCGCGACGCGATGGCCGAGGAGATGCGCGCCGACGAGGCGGTCTTCGTGATGGGCGAGGACGTCGGCGTCTTCCAGGGCGCCTTCAAGGTGACCGACGGCCTGCTCGACGAGTTCGGCGAGCGCCGCGTCCGCGACACGCCGATCTCCGAGAACACGATCGTCGGCAGCGGGGTCGGCGCGGCGATGAACGGCCTGCGGCCGATCGTCGAGCTGATGACGGTCAACTTCTCGCTGCTCGCCCTCGACCAGATCGTCAATCACGCCGCCGCGATCCCCTACATGTTCAACGGCCAGGCGAAGGTGCCGATGGTGATCCGGATGCCGGGCGGCGGCGGCCACCAGCTCGGCCCCACCCACTCCCACAGCTTCGAGGCTCTCTACCTGCAGGTGCCGGGACTGCTCGTCGCCTGCCCCTCCACCCCGGCCGACGGCAAGGCGCTGCTGAAGGCGGCGATCCGCGACGACAACCCGGTCGTCTTCATCGAGCACGAGAGCCTCTACGGCGTGCGCGGCGAGGTCGCCGACGGCGAGAACGGCGCCGAGCCGCTGCACTTCGGCGAAGCGGCGGTGCGGCGCGAGGGCTCCGACGTGACGATCGTCGGCGTGCTGAAGATGGCCCATGTCGCCGAGGGCGCGGCGAGCCAGCTGTCCCACGAGCACAACGTCGAGGCCGAGGTGATCGACCCGCGCACCCTGCGGCCGCTCGACCTCGACACGATCCTCGCCTCGGTCCGCAAGACCAACCGCGCGGTGATAGTCGAGGAGGGTTGGCCGCACGGCGGCGTCGGCGCCAACCTCGCGACCCTGATCACCGAGCAGGCCTTCGACTACCTCGACGCCCCGGTCCAGCGGGTCACCGGCGCCGATGTCCACATGCCCTACTCCAAACGCCTCGAGCAGGCGGCGATCCCCCACGAGGAGCACGTCGTCAGCGCCGCGCTCGCGACGCTCGAGGGCTCCCGCTAACAGGTCTTGCGCGCGCCGGTCGCCGCCTTCCAGGCCCGGCCGACGCTGAAGTCGGCGGCGACGCGGAAGATTCCGGGACGGCTGGCGCGGGCGACGGTCCAGTCGCCGCGGCGGACGATGCAGCCGTAGCCGCGGGCGATCGACCAGTAGGGGGTGAAGTTGACGCGGACGAAGAACTCGCCCGCGCGCTTGACGTCGAGGGCGAAGCCCTGGCGGCCGAACCAGAGGGTCTCGGCGGCGGCGCCGTCGAGCGGGGCGACCAGCGGCTTCGGGTCACGGACCTCGTAGATGCGCCAGTGCTCGGAGCGGAAGCGCAGCGTCAGGTAGGAGGGGTCGCTGAGGATCAGCCGGCGCTCGGCGACCGAGGAGTAGTCGAGCGGCGCGTCGGGCAGCGCCACGTAGGAGATCGCGTTGGTGCGCAGCCAGTTGCCGTAGCTCGCCCCGGTCAGCTTCTTCTCGTCGTAGAAGAGGTCCTCGCGCGTCGTGTCCAGCTGCCGCAGCCAGCCGCGCGCCATGTCGAACCTGGAGGCGAGGAAGGCGGACTCCCAGTGGTTCGCGGTCGGCGGCACCTCGATCCGCGCGCCCTCGGCGCCCTGGGTGCGCAGCCAGTGCGCGGCCGGATGGAAGTAGGCGGCCGAGGTCGAGGGGTCGCCGACCGAGCGGGCGATCTGGGTGACGCTCGCGGTCAGCTGCCAGTAGAGGCTGCCGAGGATCGCCAGCACCAGCAGCGGCGCGAAGAACCATGCCGGGACGGTCGGCCGCGGCCGCCGCGAGAGCAGGACCGCCGCCAGCACCGGGCCGCCGAAGAGGGCGCCGAGGCGGACCGCGTTGCCGCCCATCGCGTTCGGCACCAGCCAGATCAGGGTCGAGCCGAGCGCGTAGGCGATCAGCACCCGGCGCAGCTGGCGCTCCTCGTCGCGGACGCCCTGGGTGAGGATCAGCGCGCCGGCGCACCAGAGCGGGATCGCCACGTAGGAGGAGAAGACGAAGGGGAAGTGGCCGGCCTCGGGGAAGGCGACGTTCGGGGCGAGGACCAGCGCCAGCGCGATCGCGCCAGCACCGAGGGCGAGGCGGCTGGCGCGGCGGCCGGGCTCGATCGCGCCGACGACGAGGACGCCGGCGAGGAAGGCGCCGGCGACCGGGCTCGCCAGCGGGCAGGCCGCGGCGGCGAGCAGCGCCAGCGAGGTGCGGCCGGTCTGCAGGCAGCGCAGCGCCGCCAGGCCGCAGGCGACCCCGAGGGCGAAGGTCAGCTGGCCGTCGGCGAGCAGGGTGACGACACCGGCGCCGAACCAGAGCGTCGCCCAGCGCGCCTCCACCCCCCAGCGGTCGCGGACCAGGCGGTCGAACAGGTAGGAGGAGGAGACGACGGCGAGCAGCCCGACCACCTGCGGCCCGAGCAACGACGCCAGCGGCGGGAAGAGGAGGCTGTAGGTGAGGGTGTAGTGACCGCCGTACCAGCTGCCGTTCCAGATCGCCAGGCCGGCGCTCTCGAACAGCTCGGTGCGGAATACCTGCGCGGCGAGATCCCCGACGGGCGGGCTCCAGAGCAGCATCAACAGCGCCAGCGCGGAGGAAAGCGCCACCGCCGGGAGCCAATCGGGTCGAAGTGACTTGGACTGGACCATGGGTCGGCGGTTTAAGGATAAGGGCCGCTCCTGCGACGATCCGTGAATGAGCCTTGAGATCCTGGTCACACGCCGCGGGCTCGTCCCTTATGAAGAGGCGCGCGAGCTGCAGCGGCAGCTGGCGGCGCGGCGCCAAAAGGGGGAGATCGGCGACGTCCTAGTGCTGCTCGAGCACCCGCCGGTCTACACCCGCGGCCGCCGCTCCCGGCCGGAGGAACTGCCGATGGGAGCCTCCTGGTACGAAGCGCAGGGGATCGAAGTCCGCGACACCGACCGCGGCGGGCTCGTGACCTACCACGGGCCGGGACAGCT
This sequence comes from Solirubrobacterales bacterium, assembly GCA_035264245.1. Taxonomy (GTDB): domain Bacteria; phylum Actinomycetota; class Thermoleophilia; order Solirubrobacterales; family 70-9; genus VAYN01. The sequence continues at coordinate 65,750 of DATFQO010000079.1, read as the reverse complement.
GGTCGCCTACCCGATCGTCGACCTGGGCGGCTACGGCGACGACGTCCACGAGTACGTGCGGGGGCTGGAGCGGACGATGATCGCCGCGCTCGGCGAGGCGGGCGTACGGGCGAGCGTGATCGAGGGCCTGACCGGCGTCTGGGTCGGCACCCGCAAGATCGGGTCGATCGGGCTCCACGTCAGCCGCGGCGTCACCACCCATGGCCTGGCGATCAACGTCAACAACGACCTGCAGCCGTTCGAGTGGGTCGTGCCCTGCGGGATCGAGGGCGTCTCGATGACCTCGCTTTCGCGTGAGCTCCGGGCCGAGCAGGATCTCGGAGCGTTCGCCGACACGCTCGTCGCCGCCTACGCCGAGGTCTTCGAGCGCGAGCCGGTTGCGCGGGACGACCTCGCGGCCTAGGCTCATCCGCTCATGCGCCGTCTCGTCCGACTCTTCTCCGTGCTCGTGCTCTGCACCGCCTGCCTGCCGGCAAGCGCCGCCGCCGATCCTTACCTGGTGACGAACACGAATGACGCGGGTGAAGGCAGCCTGCGGGCGGCGATCCTGGACGCCGACCTCCGCCCAGGAGCCGACACGATCCCGATCGAAGCGACTGGCGTCATCAGCCTGCAGAGTGCCCTGCCGATCATCTTCGATCCCGTCTCGATCATCGGTCCCGGTGCCGATCTACTGGAGGTCCGCCGCGCCGCCACCGCCGGCTTCGAAGTCTTCGGGTTCACCTCCGATGCCGATCCCTCGTCGATCTCCGGCCTCACCGCCAGCAACGGCCTCGCCGCTTTCGGCGCGGGGATCAGGAACTCCGAAGGCAGCCTCACCCTGACCGGAGTCGTGGTGAGGGGAAACGAAGCGTCCGTGGAAGGCGGGACGGACGGCGCCGAAGGCGGGGGCATATACAGCGATGGCCCTTTGACGCTGCGGCAGACGGTGGTAAGCGGGAATGCCGCGCGGGCCAGCGATGGCTCGACGCTGACCAAAGCCCTGGGGGGAGGCGTCGTGGCATTGACGAGGCTGACGATGGAAGCCAGCACGATCAGCGGCAACGTCGCCGAAGCAAGCGGTGACGGCACGGCGACGACGGCTCAAGGCGGGGGTCTTCTGGCGGGGACCGAAGTGACTATCAGCCGCAGCACGATCAGCGGCAACGGAGTCGTCGCCCAGGGAGCAGCCCCCCAGATCCGGGCCCAAGGCGGCGGGGTCCAGGCCTACGAAGCGACGCTCACCGCCTCCACGCTCGCCGGCAACTCGGCGACCTCAGCCGGCCTGGCCCTCGGTGCCGACCTCCACTCCGTCATCAGCACGTCGGTTAGCGGCACGCTCATCGCCGACCCGCTCGGCGATGCGGACAGTTGCAGCGGCGGCGGCTCGCCCGGGAGCGAGGAGATCTCCTCCGGCGGCTTCAACCTCGACGAAGACGGCAGCTGCGGTCTCGGGAAATCGACCGACCTGAGCGGCGTCATCGCCGGCCTCGAACCGCTGGCGGACAACGGCGGCCCGACGCCGACCCACGCGCTTCGCGCCGACAGCCCCTTGATCGATCGCGGCAACTCGTTCAGCCACAGCGTCGACCAGCGCGGCCTCCCCCGCCCCAGCGACTTCCCCGCGATCTCGAACACCGAAGGCGGCGACGGCTCGGACATCGGCGCCTTCGAGCTGCAGGTCCCGCCGCCGCCCACGGCGGCGAGCGGTGGACCGGTGATCGTCACCGAGGTGCCGACCGATCGCCGGGCGCCGCAGACGCGCATCGTCCGGGCCCCGTCCCGCGTCACCTTCAAGCGCAAGGCCGAGTTCCGCTTCGCCTCCAGCGAGGCGCAGTCGAGCTTCCAGTGCCGGCTCGACAAGAAGAGGTGGCACCGCTGCACCAGCCCCAACAGGCCCAGCGTCAAGCCTGGGCGGCACCTCTTCCGGGTGCGGGCGATCGACCGCTTCGGCAACGTCGATCCGACGCCGGCGCGGTTCGGCTGGCGGGTAAAGCCACTCGACAGCTGAGCGGCGCGGACGGCGATCCGGGCCAGCTAACGTAGGCGTCGGTGCCCGACGCCGAACGCATCCACGTCACCCGCTCGCGGGCCAAGCCCGGCGGGACCGCGGCCGACGCCGAGGGGACCGTCCCCTTCCGCCGCGCCCGCAAGCCGCCGTGGCTGAAGGTGCCGGCGCCGGGCGGGCCCAACTACCGGCGGCTGAAGGAGAAGATCGGCGCCGACAACCTCCACACCGTCTGCGAGGAGGCCAACTGCCCCAACGTCGGCGAGTGCTGGGAGCGCGGCACGGCGACCTTCATGATCCTCGGCGACGTCTGCACCCGGCGGTGCGGGTTCTGCAACGTGCAGACCGGCAAGCCGACCTGGCACGACCCACTGGAGCCGCTGCGCGTCGCCAACCAGGTGAAGGCGATGGGGCTGCGCCACGCCGTCGTCACCTCGGTCGACCGCGACGACCTGCCCGACTACGGCGCGAGCGCCTTCGTCGGCGTGATCCGCTCGATCCGGATGCTGGCGCCGGGCTGCAAGGTCGAGATCCTCACCCCCGACTTCCGCGGCCAGGAGATGCCGCTGGCGAAGGTCGTCCACGAGCGGCCCGACGTCTTCAACCACAACGTCGAGACGGTGCCGCGGCTCTACCCGCTGGCCCGCCGCGGCTCGGAGTTCCCGCGCTCGGCGCGGGTGCTGCGGATGGCGAAGGAGATGGGCGGCACCGACGTGGTGACCAAGTCCGGGCTGATGGTCGGCCTCGGCGAGAGCTTCGAGGAGATGCTCGAGACCTTCGGCCTCCTGCGCGAGCACCAGGTCCAGGTGCTCACCGTCGGCCAGTACCTGCGGCCGACCGAGAACCACCTGCCGGTCGTCCGCTACTGGCACCCCGACGAGTTCGCGGCGCTCGAGCAGGCGGCCTACGACCTCGGCTTCGAGTCGGTCGCCGCCGGCCCCCTGGTCCGCTCCAGCTACCACGCCGACCAGAACCTGCCCGAGGGGCACCGGGCCGAGAGCCTGCTCGCCTCCTAGCTTCGTCCACAACCGGATGAGGACCCTTGCCTTTTTCGAGGGCAGGGCGCTAGGTTGCAGGAGTGTCCCGCCGATTGCTGATGGTCGGCAGTCTCGTCCTCGTCCTTCTCGGTGCGTTGCCGGCTGCCGCCTCCGCCACCTTCATCCCCGGTCCCAACGGGAAGCTCGTCTTCGCCAGCGGGCGGGGCAACAGCGAAGTGCCGAACCCGGCCGACGGCAGCGACGACAAAGCGAAGATCTGGGTCGCCGACTACCCGTTCGGGACGCCCGTGCAGGTGACGACGCTGCCGGCGAACACGCAGCACCGCCACCCGAACTGGTCGCCGGACCACACCCGGATCGTCTACGCCGCCGGGGTCGCCTTCAGCGGCACCTACGCGCTCTGGATCGCCGACCTGCGGACCGAACCGCCGACGCAGGAACAGTTCGTCCCCGCCGCCGAAAAACAGGACCGTCCCTCATGGTCGCCGGACGGCACCGCGATCGCCTACGGCTCCCTCGGCGACCTCTGGGTCAAGGGCGTCGACGGTGGGACGGCGGTCAACCTGACCGAAACCCCCGGCGTCACCGAGGAACGGCCGGTCTGGAGCCCCGACGGCAACACGCTCTATTACAACCGCGGGACGGCCCCCGACCGCGACCTCTACAAGATCAGCCCGGTCAGCCCCGGCTCGCTGCAGATCCCGATCGAAATCGGGGCGACCGACGACTGGCAGCCCGCCCTCTCCCCCGACGGCAGCACGCTCTGCTTCCTGCGCGGCGCCCAAAGCGACGCCGCCGACCTCTACACGATCGGCGCCGACGGCGGCACCGCGCAGCCCTTCTCGACGACCGGCGGGCTCGGCGACCTCAACTGCGTCTGGTCGCCCGACGGGACGAAGATCCTCTACACGCTGGGTGCCTTCTCCGGCGGCGATCTGATCACCCGCAACGTCGACGGCAGCGGCCCCAGCCTGCTGAGCGGCATGAACGTCGCCAAACACTTCGAGGGCAACGCCGACTGGGCGACCAACTTCCCACCCACCTGCGAGGACGGCAACGCGGCGATCCCGGTAAACGGCTTCACCACGATCGAGTTCGACTGCACCGATCCCGACGCCGGCCCCGGCAAGGAAGCGCCGCACCCCGAGGGCATCGACGACTCCTTCCTCGAAGTCGTCTCGCCGCCGGCCCACGGCACGCTCAGCGGGCTCTCCGACCGCAAGGTCATCTACACCCCGAACAAAGACTTCACCGGGACCGACAGCTTCACCTACACCGGCAGCGACTCGGTCTCCGACGCCGCGCCGGCGAAGGTGACGATCAAGGTCGGGCAGGACCAGCCTCCCGCTGCCGGCGGCGACACGACCCGGCCGGTCATCTCCGCGATCAAAGTCTCCAACAAGCGCTGGCGGTTGGGCAGCAAGCTGGCGAGCATCTCCCGCTCGCCCCTCGGCACGACGATTTCCTTCCGCCTCAGCGAGGCGGCCCAGGCGAGCGTCGGCTTCCAGCGCCAGAGCCCGGGCCGCCTGGTCGGCGGCAAGTGCGCGAAGCCGACCGCCGCGAACAGGACCCGGAAAGCCTGCAAGCGCTACCCCGGCGCCGGGCAGCTTGGCTTCGCCGCCGCGGCCGGCGCCAACAAGGTGAAGTTCCAGGGACGTCTCAGCGCCGGCAAGAAGCTTGCGCCGGGCACCTACCGGATCGTCATCGGCGCTCGCGACGCGGCCGGCAACAGCGCCCAGCCGAAGACCGGCCCAACCTTCACGATCGTCACCCACTGAACAGCTCCACCTGCTTTCGAAAGGACCCGCCATGCCAAGCCTGAAGAGGCGCCTCACGATCCTCGTCCTCACCGCCGCCGCCGCCGCGATGCTGCTCGTGCCGGCCCTCGCGCAGGCCGCGACGACCTTCGGCAGCCGACTCAACCACGATCCCGCCAACTCGGGCGAGTGCGCGACGTTCGACGGGACCTGCACGCTCGTCTCCTTCATCCATCCGAGCGATCCGAACGGCGACCCCTACGCGGGCGGCGCCCCGGTCGACGGCGTGATCACGAAATTCCGCATCCGCGCCTACATCACCACCGAAGCGCAGCAGGTGACCTTCCGCGTCGCTGACATCACCCGCGACGCGGCCGACGACAGCACGGCTCTGGCGACCGCGGCCGGCTCCGGCCCGACGGTGAGCCTGCAGGTCAACGAAGACGCGCTGGAAGCGCCGGTCCAGGAGTTCGCCGGTCGGCTGCCGGTGAAAAAGGGGCAGCACCTGGCGATCGACGCCGGCAAATACGTGCAGGCGACGGTCAACGACAGCGGCGACAAGTTCAGCTACGTCTACTCACCGCCGCTGGTCGACGGCAGCGGCGCCCGCGGCTCGACCGAAGCGACCGGCGAGCTGCTGGTCGCGGCGACGATCGAGGCCGACGCCGACGCCGACGGTTTCGGCGACGAGACCCAGGACCAGTGCCCGACGCAGAAGACGACGCAGGGTGCCTGCGATACCACCGCGCCCGCAGTCAGCGGCCTCGAGGTGGCCGGCGGCAAGCTCTTCTACAGCCTCTCCGAGGCGGCAACCGTCCAGCTGCGGCTGGCGAAAAAGCTGCCCGGCCGCAAGGTCGGTCTCAAATGCGTGAAGCAGACGCCGCGGAACAAGACCCGCAAACGGTGCCCGCGGTTCAAGAACGTCGGCGCCGCCTTCAACGGCCCCGGCGCGGCCGGCCCGAACCAGGTGACGCTGCCCAACGGCAAGAAGCTGAAGCCCGGCGTCTACCGGGTGACGATGACCGCGACCGACACCGCTGGCAACACGTCGACCTCGATCGTCAAGTTCACGGTCAAGAAGCCGGCGAAAAAGAAGAAGCGTTAGCGCTGGCCGACTTCGACGTCTTTGCCCGGGCCGCCGGATAGCTCGTTCGGCCCGGGACCTCCGTAGAGGCGGTCGTTGCCGGGGCCGCCGTAGAGGAAGTCCGAGTTGAACGAGGGGTTGGGGCCGCCACGGAGCAGGTCGTTGCCCGGCCCGCCGTAGAGGGCGTCGCCGCCCTTGCTGCCGAGCAGGACGTCGTTGCCGCCCTCGCCGAAGGCGCGGCCCAGCTCGGGGCCGAGGGTGACCTTGTCGGCGCCGGGCCCGGCGAACACGAGGTCCGAGCCGCCGCCTTCGCCGTTGTCGCCGGCGTCGACCTCGTCGCGTCCGGCGCCGGCGCAGATGACGTCGGCCTTGGTGTAGCCGCGGATCCTGTCGTCGCCGCCGAGGGCGACGATCACGTCCTTGCTCTTGGTCCCCTTCAGGTTGTCGCGCCCGGGGGTGCCGATGATCGTCGCGACGCGGCCGGCGCAGCGCGGCAGGGCGGGCTCCTTCGCGTAGACGACCCGGCGCAGGAAGACGTCGGCGACGCTGTCCCCGTCGGCGGCGCTGAGGTTGGTGGCGCGGGAGTCGAAGGCGACCAGCGCGCCGTCGGCTGAGATCGCGGCGCTGGAGGACGGAGCGTCGGCGGGGACGCCGAGCGTGCCGGACGCGCGGGAGACGGTGACGGTGAGGCCCTTGGTCATGTCGCGGACGAAGACGTCGACCCGGGCGTCGGCGTCGGCCCGGCTGAGCTCGTCGCCGCGGGTCTGGAAGGCGACGTAGCGGCCGTCGGCGGAGATCGCGGGCAGGCGCTTGGCGTCGCCGGCCTTGCCCTCGTCCCCGACCGAGACCAGCCGGGTCGTCCCCGCCGCCAGGTCGCGGACGAAGACGTTGCGGTCGTAGCCGCGCTGGCCGGTCAGCTTGGCATCGGAGGCGAAGGCGACGTGGGTGCCGTCGGCCGAGATCGCCGGCGAGGAGGACTCGACGTCGCTCGGCTTGCCGGTGGCGCCGCTGGCGCGTGAGACGAGGACGGTGACCGCCGCGGCGCGGTCGCGGACGAAGACGTCCTGCGGAAAGCTCGATTCGTCGAAGTCTTCGGGGTCGAGCTGGGCGCGGGAGGAGAAGGCGACCATGCGGCCGTCAGCGGAGATCGAGGGCTCGAACGAGTAGTCCGCGGCTGCGATGCCCGCCGCGCCGCTGGCGCGCGAGACCAGCTCGGTGACGCTGGCGTCGAGGTCGCGAACGAAGACGTCGCCCTGGGCGGTCTTGACGTCATCGGCGACGAGGTTGTTGGCACCGGAGGCGAAGGCGACATGGCGGCCGTCGGCGGAGATCGCGGGTTCGATCGATTCGCCGTCGCCGGCCGCACCGGCAGGTCCGGAGGCGCGGGAGGCCAGCGTCGTCGTCCCGGCGAGGAGGTCGCGGACGAAGACGTCGTTGTAGGCGGCGTCGTCGGGGGCGAGGCCTTCGGCGGTCGAGGCGAAAGCGACGTAGCGGCCGTCGGCCGAGATCGAGGGGTTGTAGGAGTTGCCGTCGCCGACTGCCCCGGCGGCGCCGTCCGCGCGCGAGACGAGCGTCACCGCTCCCGTTTTCGTGTCCTTGACGAAGATCTGGCGCCTGCCGCCTTTCGCCGCGGGGCTGAGGTTCTTCGCCCGCGAGGCGAAAGCGACGAAGCGGCCGTCGCCGGAGATCGCCGGTTCGAGCGAGTTCCCGTCCCCACCCCTACCGTCCTTGTCGGCGGAGACCAGGACCGTCGTCGTCTCGGCCCCGCCTTTCGCGCCAATGGCGGCGCCAACGATCGTCGCGGCAAGCAGCATCGCCGCCAAAGCAACCAACACCGCCGTCCGAGGCCTCCCGATCACGCGCCCATCTTAGGCCGGCCAGAGGCGGCCAAGCCGCCTACAATCCGTGCCGAGGGGCCATAGCTCAGCTGGCAGAGCGCCGCCTTTGCAAGGCGGAGGTCGCCGGTTCGATCCCGGCTGGCTCCACTAACCGCTGCCCCTAGTCGTCGAAGTCGAAGTCCTTCGGGGGCTTCTGCTCGAACCAGAGCTCGTCGTCCTCCGGGGCGTCCTCGAGGAAGTCGGGGGTGTCCTCGAGCACGTCCTCGTGACCGGTGTCGGGGTCGTAGTTGGTGCGCTGCTCGGGCTCGGCGCTTGCCTCCGGCTGCTCGTGCTCCTCGGAGGTCGGCTCCTCGGCGACGGGCGGGGCGGCGGCCGGCGGCGGCTCGTCTTCCTCAGCGAGCGAGGGCGCCTCGAGCGCCTGGTCGAGCTCGTCGGAGAGGCGCTGGTCGCTCCAGAACTCGTCGTCCTCTTCCTCCGCCTCGTCCTCCTCGGTGCGGATCGCGTGGATCTCGGTCGCCGGTTCGACCGGGGCGAGCTTCTCGTCGGAAGGGCTCGGCGCCTCGGTCACGGGGGGCGCGGGGGCGTCCTCAGTGCTCATCTCCGCCTCGACGTCGAAGAATTCGGTCGGCTGGTCGGCGATCGCCTCGCGCTCGTCGGTCGTGGGGCCGGCGTCCGCGGCCTCGACGATCGCCTCGGGCTCGACGGCCGCCAGGTCCTCCTCGGCCGGAGCGGCGGCCTGCATCGCGTCCTCGGCGGGGACGATCGGCTCCGCCGGCTCGGGCGGGGGGGGCGGCTCCTGCAGGTCGGCGACGTTGATGCGGCGGCCCTCGGGGGCCTCCGTCGCCTCGGACGCCTCCGGCGTAGTCATGAACTCGGTCGGCGCCTCGGCGAACGGGTCCGGCTCCTCCGGCCGGCCGGGAGGCCCGAAGGCCTCGTCCTCCAGCCGCTTGACCTCAGCCTCATCCGCGCCATGGGCGCGCTTCAGCTCCAGGTGCTCTCGGATTGCGTCGTCGAGAATGCTCATGCTCGCCATCTCCGCGGAGGAGGCTGTCAAAGACTATGCGGTTATCCTGTCGCTTGCGCGGAACTGGGAGCAACTTCCCACCGCAAGCCCGGGGCTATAGCTCAGCTGGCAGAGCGCCTGGATCGCACCCAGGAGGTCGGCGGTTCGAATCCGCCTAGCTCCATCGCAAAGCCCCTGCGTTGCCGCACATTTCCCTTGACGCCGAAAGCCGCCGCCGTCAGGCTTGTGGCAGAAGTCAACGGCAGGTCAACTTCGGAGGTCCTGATGGCGGCTGGGACGACGGCGGGGCGAACCCGCGTCGAGCGCGGCATCTACCGCCAGCCGAACGGCAAGCTGACGGTCTGCGCCCGCCGCGCCGGGCGGCTCCACTTTCGCACAGCGGGGACAGATCTCAGTGAGGCTCGCCGCGCCCGCGCGGATCTGATCGCGGCGCTGGAGACGGGGCGAGTGCCGGCTTCGCCGCACCTCCGCCTCGACACCGTCGCTTCGCTATGGAGCGAGCGCTTCGAGGCGATGGTGGCGGCCGGTGATCGCCGCCCGCGCACCTACGAGGCCCACCGCTTCCACCTCGACCACGACCTGCTGCCGCGCCTCGGCCGGCGGCGGGTCGCCTCGCTCGGGGTCGAGGACGTCGCCGGCTTGATCAGCGAGCTGCGCGCCGCCGGGCGCTCGGCGAAGACGACGGCCAATTCGCTCGCGACCCTGCAGAGCGTGCTGCGCTTCGCCCGCCGTCGCGGCTGGATCCTCGCCGACCCGGTCGAGCTGCTCGAGCCCTGGGAGCGGCCGCGGCCATCGCGACGCCCGCGCGGCCGGGTTCTGGGCCGGGCAGAGATCGAGCGGCTGCTCGGCGCCTGCCCTCCGCACGACCGTCTGCTGGTCGAGACCGCACTCTTCAGCGGCCTGCGGATCTCCGAGCTGCTCGGCCTGGTATGGACCGACGTGGACTTCGCCGCCGGGCTGATCCGCGTGAGGGCTCAGCTCTCCCGCGCCCACCGCGGCGAACCGGCGCGGCGGGTGGCGCCCAAGACGCCGGCTTCGGTGCGTGAGATCCCACTGGTCCCCCAGCTGGCCGGGCATCTCGGCGCCCACCGCCAGGGGACGCCCTTCCCCTCTCCGACCGATTGGGTCTTCCCAACCTCGCGCGGCACACCCCTCGGCGAGCGGAACGTGGCGCGGCGGGTGCTGAAGAAGGCGGCCGACGAGGCCGGCCTCAACGACGAAGGCCGGCCGGCGCTGCGCTTCCACGATCTTCGCCATACCTTCGCCAGCCACCTGATCATCGACCTCGGACTCGACGTCGCCCAGGTCAGCCGCATCCTCGGCCACGCCCGGATCACGATCACCCTCGACATCTACACCCACCTCTTCGACGACGCCCGCCACGGCCGCGAGATCCGTCGGCGAATGGCAGCAAGTGACTTCGCGGCTCTACTAGCGCCGGATCAACCTGAAGCTTCGATCTCGGCCTTGAGGGCTCCTCCCAGCAGGCGATCGCGGACGACCTAATTGTCGACGGTCACGACTTCATCATCGAGGGTCGATCAATAGAGGACGGAGGCGGGGGCCATCGCCCGAGAGGCAGGTCATACCGATCTATTTTTTGATCTCAGCCAAAGTTTTGTCCCCCAAGGCGTTCCTGCTCCACCCAACGCCCATGCAGGAGGTGCTGCGGCACGAGACACCGAAGAAAGAGCTGACGAGCAAAAAGCCCCCAGGATTCGAGGTGCCCTGAATCGACCAGCTGGTCCCATTCCATTTCTCGGCCAGGGTTCGGGTCGAGCCGCTACCGCTCCCGACCGCCGTGCAGGACGTTTCGGTGGCGCAGGAGACATCCTGGAAGACGCTCGCGGTGCTCCCGGTGGGATTGGGCGTGCTCTGCAGCGTCCAGGTGGTCACCCCGTTGAAGCGGTAGGCCAGCGTGAATGGCCCATTTGCACCTTCCCAGCCGAGTTCTTTCCAGCTCCCCACCGCCGTGCAGCGGTTCGGCGTCGGCGTGCAGGAGACATCGAGGAGGGTGCTCTCCACGGCTCCTTCAGGGTCTGCCACGGTGTGGAGTTTCCATTCGCCGTTCCAGAACATGACGAGGCTTTTGACGGTGCTGCCACTGGTGGTGTAGCGGCCGACGGCAACGCAGAAGTTCGACCAGTTGCAGTCGACGCCGTCGAGCTGGCTTGATTTGGCCCCTTCGGGGATCGGGACCGTCTGCAAGGTCCAGGTGGGGCTATTCCACTCCATTGCGATTGCCTTTTTGACCCCGCCGATCACGGCTGAGCCCACCGCCGTGCATTCTGCGGTGTTGTTGCAGCCGATCGCCGCCAATTCGCTGGAGGTTGATTCGGGTGGAACCGGCGTAGTCTGGACATTCCATTTGCCTTCGTTCCAGATCTCCGAGAGGACCGATGGACCTTCAGCTGACTGATGGTTGCCGACTGCTAGGCACCGGGTTTCCGAGGGGCAGTCGACGCCGAATAGGCGGGTATGGGTCGCGCCGGACTTTTTCGCGGCAGCCTGTTCGGACCAAGAGCTTCCGTTCCAGCGCTGGGCTATCGGGACGTCTGCCCCCGAGACGGTGCCCTTGCCGACCGACGTACAGGCGTTCGCGCTCGGCTCGCAGCTGACGTCGTAGAGGTAGCTGTAGACCGACCATGTCGGGTTCGGCGTCGAGAGGATTTCCCACGAGGCGGTGGTGAAGGTCCGGTCTTCGCCTTGGGTGGTTCCGTCGGCGTTGGTTGCCACCAGTCGGAAGTGATAGGTGGTTTCAGGTACCAGGCCTTGGATCCCGTTGATGATTTCGACGTGGCTGATGCCGATCGATTTCGGCAATGCAGGGGATTTGGAGCCGTATTCGGTCGTCGTGCCGTATTCGAACTGGTAGGTCGTTTCCAAGCCGTTGGGATCGACTGTGCCGTGCAGGGTGGCGCTGTGAGAATTGTTTTCGGTAGCCGCCCCGGTGACCACCGCCGGTTTAGCTGCCTGCGCCCACGCCGGCCAAACCAGTAGCACCGCTACGACAACGGCCATCGCTGCTGCGACTAGTCCGCGCATTTTTGTGGCTTGGCTGGACATCGCTCCTCCTCTATCCACCTGCAGATCGTCTTCGGCTTCGCCCTATCCGACAGGTCGGAAAAAAGCCGGGCTTTACCCACATTTACCACAAACAAACCCGTTTAGCTTGACTTTCTTATTTACTCAGGTACTTTCGGGTCTCCATAGGGAGAGGCACTCCCAGATGGAGTGCTCGAGGAGGTTCAGAAAGATGGCCGACGTCCGTTTACGCCTGAAGGCCTTCTTTCCTCGCGGGCCAACAGAATTCGGAAACCGCTTGCTGCTCGCCGTTTTGCTGGTCCTGGCCTTCTTGGTGCCAGCCGCCATCGTCATCGACCACGCGCTCGCCGAATGCGGGTTCGGGTTCCCGGCAACCACGGAGACGACGAGCAACAACTCGTCCTCGACCATCTCCCAGAACCAGTGCACCGCAGGGAATCCGATCAACTGCGCGACCGGAAACGAGACCGAGGAACAGACCGATCTCGCTCTGGCCGGTCGCGGACCCGTCCTGCATGTCACCCGCGCCTACAGCTCCGAAGCCGCCGCCGCAGGCAAAACCGGCGCCTGGGGCTACGGCTGGTCGGGCCCCTACAGCTCGTATCTGAAATTCGAAGAAGCCGGAAAAATCACCGTCGTGCAGGAAAACGGCGCCACCGCCACCTTCTATCCCGAAGGAGGCGGATACGACGCCGGAGCCTGGGTCCAGGCCACCTTGGCCAAAGAAGGGGAAAACTACGTTTTCACCCTGCCCAGCCAGGAAAAGCTCAAGTTCAACTCCAAAGGCTACTTGACCGAACATAAAGACCGGAACGGGAATGCCCTCACCGTCATCTCCTTCGAAGGCATTGTGCTGGCGGTCAAAGACGCCGCCGGCAGGGAACTGAAATTCGCCTACACCGAAGGCAAGGTCACGAGCATCGAAGATCCGATGGGGCGCAAAGTCAAATACGCCTACGAATCGGGCCACCTCGCCTCGGTGACGCTCCCGGGCGAAGAAACCCCGCGCTGGAAATTCAAATACGACGCCTCCCATCGCCTCACCGAAGTAACCGACGGCCGCGGCGGCGTCATCAAAACCGAATATGACGCAAAACACCGCGCGATAAAACAGACCGACCCGATGGGGCGGGTGCGCAAATTCGCCTACGGCGAATCAGAAGGCCTCCGAACGACGACGATCACCGAGCCGAACGGGTCGACGACCTTCGAGAAGTTCAACGCGGCCGGCGAGCCGCTGGAAGTCATCAAGGCGAAAGGCACGGGCCTGGAACGGAAAGCCACCTACGAATACGACCCCGCCTACCAGCTCATCAAAGCAACCGACGCGCTCGGCCACTCGACGACCTATGCCTACAACGCAGCAGGAGATCGGACGCTTAAGAAAGATGCCGAAGGCAACGAAGCGAAATGGACCTACAACGCCACCCACGACATCTTGACCGAAACGACGCCCAAAGGCGAGGTAACCACCTACAAAAGAGACGCCAAAGGCAACGTCGAAGCGATCGAACGTCCTGCCCCAGGGGGATTGACTCAGAAAACTACCTTCAAATACGCCGCCAATGGGGACCTGCAGTCGGTGACCGACCCGCTCGGTCGCGAAACGAAATTCGAATACGAGACCTACGGGAACCGTAAAGCCGAAATCAATCCAGCAGGCGACAAGATCACTTGGGCCTACAACAAAAACGGAGAGCAGCTGGCCGAAGTTAGCCCGCGTGGCAATGAAGAAGGCGCCAAAGCCGAAGAATTCGAAACGAAAACCGAACGCGACGCTCAAGGGCGGCCGATCAAAAGCACCGACCCGCTCGGGCGCGAAACCAAATTCGCCTACGACAAAAACGGCGACCTCGAATCGGTGACCAATGCCCTTGGCCAAACGATCAACTACACCTACAACGCGGACAACGAGGAAACGAAAATCGAAAAGCCGAACGGCAACACGATCGAATTCGCCTACGGCAGCATGGGCGAAGTCAAAAGCCGCACGAACGGCAACGGCTCTACGACCAAATACGAACACGATGTGCTCGCGCAACTGGCCGAAACGATCGACCCGCTGGAACGCAAAACGAAACGGGAATACGACGCAGCTGGCAACCTGAAAAAAACTGAAGACGCTCTCGGGCGCACGATCTCCTACACCTACGACAACGCCGATCGGGTCAAAGAAGTCAACTACTCCGAAGCGTCGACTGCCGATGTCACCTACAAATACGACAAAAACAGCAACATTGTCGAAATGACCGATGGCACGGGTACGACCACCAAGGTTTACGACCAACTCGGTCGACTGACCGAAGTCAAAAACGGCAAATCCGAAATCGTCAAATACGCCTACGACTTAGGCAACCAGCAGACCGAACTCGTCTATCCCAACGGCGAAACCGTGAAACGCGCGTTCGACAAAGCGGGTCGCCTCGAAAAGGTCACCGACTGGCTTGGCAAAGAAACCACCTTCGCCTACAGCCGAGACTCGCAGCAGAAAGCGATCACCTTCCCTTCCGCGACCACCAACGTGGACGAATACGTCTACAACAGGGCAGGAGAGATAACGTCGGTCTCGATGAAGAAGGGTGCCGAAGTCCTAGCCTCGATGGCCTACACGCGCGACAGCCTCGGGCGGGTCGAAAAATCTGTCGATACCGGCTTTACCGAAGAAGCCGAACGCAATTACGAATATGACACGGCGAATCGGCTGACTAAAAGCAACGGCACGACGTTTGGGTGGGACGCGGCCAACAACGTGACGAAAATCTCCTCGACCAGCTACACCTACGACAAAGCCGATCAAATTGCGACGGCCAGCAGCGGGACCTTCGAATACAACAAACTTGGCCAGCGGGTCAAAGAAACCCCCACCGGTGGGACCGCCATTCCCTATTCCTTCGACCAAGCGGGGAATCTAACCTCGACCGAAAGCGGAGGCTTTGCAAGCACCTTCAAATACGACGGGACCGGATTGCTGACTACTGAGACGAGGAATGCCTCGACGTATCCGATGGTCTGGGACTCCACGTCGGGGCTGCCGCTTCTGCTGAGGAAAGGGCAGGAATACTACGTCTACGGGCCTGGAGGCCTGCCGATCGAGCAGATCTCCTCGACTGGCACGGCGACCTATCTGCATCATGACCAGTTGGGATCGACTCGTATCTTGACGAATACGAGTGGAAGTGTGGTCGGAACCTATCGATACGGCCCCAACGGAGCAGTCTGGAAAGTTACCGGCACCCAGGGCACCTCGATGGGGTTCGCTGGCCAGTACCGAATGAGCGCCCAGAAGCAGCTGATCTACATGCGAGCTAGGACCTACGATCCGGTGACGGCCCAGTTCCTCAGCTCCGATCCGCTGGCCGCGGTTTCAGGAGAACCGTATAGCTATGCTGCCGCCAATCCGGCAAATCTCACGGATCCCACCGGACTGACAGTACGAGGGGTTTGCGCGTCCGTGACGTTCAGTTTGCCGGCAGCGGCTGACATAAGCGGAACCGGGTGCATCGCCTGGGACGACCAAGGGGGCGTTGGCGCGATTGGCTATTCCGGTGATCTCAGGTTTTGGGACTCCTGGAGAGCATGGGTGGATGGAACGGATAGCAACATCGACCGTCTCAAGGAGCTAACTAAGCTAGATGGGAGCAGCGGATGGGGGAGCATCGGGAAGGGCCTGCTTGGGGATCTTTTCGATGGCGAGGCTGGTTTTCTCTACAGCAACGCGGATTCAGTGGATCAACTATTTGGCACCTTTGATGCTTATAAGAGCACCGTCTACCTGGGCCCTGGTCATTGGTCATCGACCTACCTAACGAGCGATAATGGGACCATATATGGCCAAATCGACCTGTTCGGCAAAAACTTTCCATGGGTCGGGGTGGAGGGGGATCCCTGCGAGGTGATAACGGTTAATGGTTGGTCGTTCTGATCGACCACTTCTATTGACCAATGGCCGACGCTTAGCTTGGATTACCAGTACTGGTCAGCTCAAACTTTCGCTCCTCCGGGAGGTGGCGGAGCGATCGGCAACTCATGGCCAACAGCCACGAATTCACGCGCCGCAGTGGGATCTACGGGGCTCGGTTTCATTCTCCGGTGTTATGAGTGGATGATCACACCAAGACCGGGGATCTTATACGACAACCTCAAGGATTTTGCTTAAACGTGGTTGCAATCGCTTCAAACAACGGTGCTTGACTATGGAAGTTGACCTGTTCTGGTTCCTTAGATGACCGAGCTTTTTGACCCCCACCTGCTTCAGTTCTGCAAGGGCCGCGTCGGCGTAGGAAGGGTGGTGGCGATGGCGACAACCGGCTCGCCGCCGAACTTTCCCCAGGTGGCCATACCGAACGCTCCGATAGCTGACAGCGTTAATGCGCCGCGGTGAGAGCGGCATCCCAATAGATTCGTCCAGGTCGTGGCCACCACCGAATAAGGCGTGTCTGGGTTGGGAAAGAGAAGAGTTCCTCCGTACATGGTGTCGAACAGGCCGATCAGTTCAAGCTGTGCCCGCTCTGGTAGGTCCGGCCGGTACTGGATCGCGAGGCGGCCGTGCTCGAGGGAATGCACAACGCTGACTGGAGGAGGGGTCTCGCGGTAGGCGCCGTCCGCCTGCTGTTCGTCGACGTGGTCTCCTGACGTCGGCGGATTGGTTTGGTAGCGGGGTTCCGGAGCACTGGCAGGAATGTGCTCATCACCCTCCTCCGGCAGCCGCAGCCGCAGCTCACAGTCCGCGGCTCGTGCTGCCGCTTGGAGGTTCTGTTCCTCGAAGACAGGAGGCTCGATGCCGACACGGCTCTCGGGGGCGATGCCGTTGGTGATCCCGCTATCTAGGTTGATATGGGGGTTGCCGCGAGCGGCAGAGTCCGACCCCGAGGACAGAACGATGATGGCGACGATCGCTATGAGCGCCACCACTGCGACGATGGCGTAGGCGGCGAGGAGGCGTCCTCTCCCTTGCGGGGCGGGCTGCCGAGACCCAGAGCCGGCTGGCTTTTGTTCCTCCTGGCCTTCCACCGTACGAAACTCTATTGAGCAATGGTCCGGTGCTTCAACTTGGTCGTCGACATGAAACAACCCCCTCCCCCCTACCAGTCGCCTGCACGTACCGGCAGGGGTCGGCCGACAGCCCGTATTCCTGCGGTAGGCGGTCGTCGCTCAGCCACGATATGGCGCACGAGCAGGTGTTAAACCCAGCGGTCCCCAATCAGGCAGAAATCCGCGTTTCTGCCTGAACAACTCGACAATCGCCGCATATCCGCGCATATCGGACTCGGTTGACAGCGAATCGCGAGCGGCGCAAAGCCGCTTGTCATGCGGGATTCGAGCGGACTCCGAGTAGCCAACGGCGTAAATCGCACCCAGGAGGTCGGCGGTTCGAATCCGCCTAGCTCCATCGGCGGAAGTTCCTGCACGTCGCAAACTTCGCTTTGTGAAGCCGTTTCCAACCGCCTCTGAAATCCGCTCCCATTTCGGGCGGCTAGCTGACCCGCCTCGGCACCCGCCACCGGCTAGGCGGGCGATGGCGGCCCTGGCCTCGTCCATGATCTCGACGGAGGTCTCGCTTGACGACCCACTCCCTGAGCCCCAGCCGCTCGGCGATCTCAGGTCGCTTGTAGCCGGCTCCGTAGAGCGCGAGAACCTTGCGGCGGCGATCGGGCAGCCAAGCGTTGACCTCCTCGACCAGCTTCGCCAGCTCGCCGTCGTCCTCGCTGGAGATCATCTCCTCGTAGACCTGGCCCGGAGCTGAGAACCCCTCCGCGTGCTCCAGGAAGCGCCTGGAGCGGTGCTCGATCGGGCGCCCGAGGGCTACCAGCGGCGGGCGCGGTCCACCAGCCACTCGCGGGCTGCGCCCTCCTCAGGGGGGGCCCAGCTGCGGGCCAGGCGGGCAATCAAGATCTGATCTCCCGCATCGGCCCGGCGGCTGAGCTTCACGTGCCACCAGCGCGGCTGTTCGACTGTGTCGAGCAGCCAGATCGACTCCCGCAGGCGCAGGGCGCCGCCGTCGGCGGACTCGAGATGGAAGCACAGCTCGGGGTGCTCGGCCTCGGGCCGGCGCAGCTGGAGGCTGACGAACAGGATCATTCGTCGTGAAAGGCCCCAGGTAGGAGGCCCGCTGGCCGCCTACGCAGCGCGTCCCTGTTGCAACCGGGTACCCCTGTTTTCGGTGGGGATATAGGATGGATCATGGTTTTTTCAAGGATTGACCATGTTCTCCTACCCGAGGGACAATGAACAAAGGGCACGAGAAGGCCGAGCGGATTCTGCGAGGGCTGGCGGAGGTGGTCTGCGAACACGGCCGCGCCCAGCTGACTGTCGACCTGATCCTTCAGCGGGCGAATGTCTCGCGCTCTGCCTTCTACGAGCGCTTCGACAACATCGAGGACGCCACGCGCAGCGCCATGGAGATGGCGAGCGAGAGGCTGGGAAGCGCGATAGCCACTGCAGCCCCAGACGAGAAGCCATGGGCCGACCGCATGGAGGCCGTCATGTCGGCACTGGTCACGGCCGTGGTCGAAGAGCCCGCACTGGCCAGCCTCTGCCTGGCCCATGGCTACCTTGCTCCAGACCCGCGGAATCAGTTCCATCCCGCCCTCCTCGACATCTTGGTCGAGGTCCTGCAATCCGGCGAGGGAGAGATCCCAACCTCGAGGCCGCCCCTGACCGAGGAGTTCATCGCCTGCGGCATCCTCTCGGTGATTGCCGAGCAGCTGCGGCAAGGAGAAGTCAACGGCCTCGAAGACCTCACCGGCGAACTGACCGAACTGGCCCTTCTCACCCTGCCGAGCCACGCCGAAGATGTCCCTGTTCATTAAAAGCATCAGCTAGACGCACAAACAAGAGGCGCCTGTTGGCATTAAACGTCGCACAGATTGGTGGCCCGGGCGGGAAACAAGAGCGGCCCTAGTTAACGACCATGGCTGTTCAGTTTAGCTCTTTGTCCGCATTCGGATTCGCCTCAGGAAGTGCGCTATTGTCCAGGTAAATGGGAAATGCGCCATGTTCATTGGCTTTCGATGCTGCAGTGCGCTTCGGGAGTATCAGCAAACCATCAGTGTCTATAACAGTCGGCAGATGAGTTCCGGTATACAACCCCGTGGGGAGTTGGCGGGCGGCCTGCTCGACGGGATCGCCGACCCGGTGAAACTGGGCGTGGTCCGCACCCTCGCGCAGATGGGCACGGCCACAGTCGCCGAGCTGCGGGACGGCTGCCAGACCAGCGTGCCGACGCTGCGCAGGCACCTGGAGGCGATGGCGACGCGGGGGATCGTCGCCGAAGAGATGGGAGCGAGCGACGGGCTCACGCCAGGCCGGCCCGCGACGCGCTTCAGGCTGGCGGCGGAGAGTCGCGAGGCCGTGTGCGCCCTGCTCGGCCTCAGCCCTCGCCCCGCTCCTCCCGAACCTTCGCCTGCACGAACTCGATAGCCGCCGCAGCGCCGAGGAAAGGCGCAAGCGCCAGATAGGCCGCCTGCGGCAACAGCTCCACCATGCGCTCGGTTTCGCCGGCCTCGGCGCGAAGCCGGAAGAGCTCATGGATCGCCCCGGCGATCGCCTCGGCGCAGATGTGGGGCTTGCCTTCTGCCTCGGGCCTGAATCGGAAGCCCTCCTCGAGGAAAAGCGTGAAGGCCATGCGGGTCTCGAATGAACGACGCACGGCGGCGGGTCCGGCAGCGTAGCTCTCGAGCAGATCGACGCAGGCGAGATCCGGCTGGGTGGCGATGTAGGAGAGCGTCGCCTTCAGCCCGGCCCAACCGCGGTCGGGCCACGCCTCGGCGCCGAAGAACCGCCGCGCGGTGATCGCGACGCTCTGCTCGAGAGCGAAGGACTGGGCGGCGAGGAAGGCGTCCAGCTTGTCGCGAAACTGTTCGTAGAAGGCCGCGCGAGAGACTCCGGCCACCGAGACCAGGTCCTTGACCGACATCGGCGTATAGCCCGATTCCCGGCAAAGGCGGGCTGTGGCGGCGAGGATGCGAAGGCGCTGGCGCTCGGCGACAACGGCGGCCGGCAGGGCGCCGCGGCCGCGGGGAAGCGGTCCTTCGTCGAGCACCGCGGCAAGCGGCGGCGGCAGGCCGGGCTCGGGCAGGAGGCTGGCGCCGAGCGCCTTCCAAGCGACGGGCGGGCCGGATGACGCCTCCCCGAGCGAGTAAGAGCCGACCCAGACGAGAAGGTCGTCGCAGAGTTCCGGCAGCTGGCTGGACTCGCCGCGGAAGGCCCGCACGCCAACGATCCCGTAGACGCCCCCTGCCATCGCCTCCGCGCTCAATTCGATGCGGCCCGCGGGCGAGCCGGACGCCAGCAACTCGGCGGCTCGCCCCGCGAGGTGGGAGCGCAACTTGCGACTCTCGGCGCGGACCTTCTCCGAGTCCGCGAGCGCCTCGATCAGGAAGAAGCGCGCCGCCGCCGGGTCGCGCGCGGCCCAGGCGAGCAGCTCGGCCACTCCCGGACGCGGCGAGTTCGTGTCGACCTTTGCGGACATCTCTCGCATCCGCTTCGCCAGCCGCCGGAAAGCGGCGAGAAAGCAGTCCTCCCGATCGGCGAAATGCTCGTAGAAGGTCGCCCTGGAGACGCCGGCCTCGCGGATCACCCTGGCCACGCTGGCCCCTCCGCAGCCGTGGCGGGCGGCAACCGTCACCATCGCGTCGAGCAGCCGTTCCCGTTGCTTGTCGCTGCCCGGCACGCCTCGATCCTAGAGGTCCTCCGAGCCGAGCCGATCTGCCGGCGACCCGCCGAGGGAGAGATAGTGAACATATGGAAAAGAGACCGGTTCAGCCGCCCCCGGACTGGGATTCGGGCATGGGATGCCGAATCTGCGACCTGTCGCCTTGGAGTCTCCCGGTCGCCAGCGGCCGAGCCAAGTGCAGGCGACGCTGCTCACCGTCAGGGCACCAAGCTGGTAGCGATCCGTGGTAAGCCCCTTCATCGAGGAAACATCCGCCGCGGTGAAGGCCGGTGGCAGATCGATGCCGCTGAGGATTTCGCGAACCGCCTTTGGTTGGTCGGCTGACTTGACCACGCTCGCGGGCATCGCATCGAGCCAGGTCGTGGTGTCGACCTTTGCCAGGCCAGCCGACGCTCGAAGGTGGTCATGTCGAGGACCGAGCTGCGGAACTCGAGCACGCGCCCTCCTTCGACCCAGAGCGACGCGATGTCGCGGTCGCCCGGAGAGCCCTCTTCGTATTGGAACACTTGCTGTCGTTCCTAGGACGGGAGCCGTGGTCGTGACTTCGCGGGCCGCGATCCAGCCGCGGGACAGTTCCTTATTACGTTCTTCGCAGGGGACGAATGCGTTCGCGGCGACCCCTAGCTTCGGGTCCAATTATATAAGTCGACAAGCTACCCCTTGCCCAAAACGTTAGGTCTATGGTCACTCTTCCGCGCGGCAAGCATATCTCCCCAATCGGCCCAAGCGATGGCAAGCATTGATGAAATTCGCGTGAGATGACTATGTGCCATTTTTCCGGATTAGCAGTGTCAGAGCTAACTTCCCACCCAGTCGCAGGAGATTCATCCGACGGTTCCATAACCTTAGTGTAGCCATGCGACACAATCTTGTTTCCTCTTGCACAAAAGGTGAATGTTGCGCTGATTCGTGCATGGACTATGCGTAAGAAACCTCTTCGAAGTCCGCGGGTTTCTCCATACGTAAAGCACATACCCGCAGCACTAGTTCCTGATAGGTCTAGCGTGTTTAGGGGATCCTGGTTTGCATAGTCGTAGGCATTCGCCGATCCCCCTTCGACAGGATCCGGGCTTAGGAACCGCCCCAAAGCCGGAACATACGCTCTGACCCCCATCTGAATCACACCAGAAGGTAGTTCCATCCTTCGGCCTTTATCTCCGAGCCATCCGAAACGGGGACCGTTTGACTGTTTCGGAACCCCGAACTCATCGAATTTATTGGTAGACAACGGCGCGGTCGCTTCGGAGCTGAGACTGGCGGTGCCGATCACGTCGCCGTGCAGATCGGTCAGCTGCAGAGTGGTCGTACCCGTGCTTTCCTGGATCGCCGCGAGGCCTTCGAAGGCGCCGATGTTGCGGGTCCATTTGGACGTTTCGTCGATCCAGGCCGGTGAGTCTGAGGGGCCGGCGTAGTGGAAGATCGCCGATCCGGCTTTCGTCCCCGACTGGGTCGATTTGCGCTGGCGCAAGCTGCCGTCGAGTTCGTAGGTATTGGTCAAGCCATTTTGAGTCTGGCTTCTGATCAGATTGTTGACGTAATAGCTGGTGGTTAGTGCCCCAGTGCCTCCCGCGTAGACTTCAGAGAGGCTGGTAACGCGGCCAAGATTGTCGTAAGTGATGCCCGAGCCGATGAGGCGATCGCCGGTGTCATAGGAGTAACCCTTGACCGTGCCGGCGGAGGTCGTATCGCAGGCGCCTTCGGCTCCCGGAGAGCGGACCGTCAGTTTGGTCCGGTTGGAGTCGGCGTCGTAGGCGTAGGCCCGCGTCGTGCAACTCGTTCCTTCGGGCTTTTCCTTGGTCAAGGTCAGGCGTCCGGCCTTGTCGTAGCTGTATTCGTTGACTTCGGAGTTGTTGGTTTCCTTCAGCCACTGGCCGTTGATCGATTCTTTGACGTCGAGATCGAACCAGGTGCAGTTCGATGAACAGCCAGAGGTCTTCTGATAGCGCTTGTGGACCGGAGCGCCGGTCTCGTCATAGGTCGTTTCCGCGGTCAGGCCGTTGGGCAGGCCAGCTCTGGTGATCTGCCCGTCGGCGTTGTAAGAGGCGGTGAAGGCACCAGCAGCAGAGTCGGTTATCTGAGTCGGAACACCAGTGGTCGGGTCATAGGCCGTCGTCTCGGTGCCCTTGCCGTCAGAGGCAGAGAACGGGCGGCCCATTACGTCGTAGAGCCTCACCGATTTGTTGCCGTCGGCATCTTCGTATTCGATCGGCTGGCCGATTTTGTTGTAGGTGGTCGTGGTGGCTTGATTATCGAAGCCGATGCAGCTTTCCGGGGCTTCGCAGACGAACCTCTGGGTGTTGGGCAGGCCGGTGAGGGAGTTGTAGACGATTTCGGTCGCCGGGATTGAGGTGCCGGTACCTGTGACCTTGGTCTTCAGTGGACGGCCAGCGGCGTCATAGGTCTTGGTAGTAGTGCGCTGCAAGATGCCATTTGTCTTCTCGGTGATTTCGGTTGGCTCGTCGAGGTTGGAATAAGCCGCGATCTTGGTGATCGGCAACTGCGGGTTGGATTCGGCCGGGGTCGGCTGGGCGGCCGACAGCCTCTTGCAGGGAAGGGCTGCCCATTGGGGTTTGTTGCCGCATTCGGCGTCTTCGGAGTTGGCGGCGACGGTGTAATAGATCGTCTTCGTGGTACGGGCATCACCGCCGCCGGGGGTACCTGGGAGGCTACGTTCCTTGAGCATCCCCGTCGTACTGTCGTAGGCATAGCGGGTTTTCAAGTTGAGGCCTGACGGGTCGGTGATTTCGGCCTTCGGCAGCAACCATTTCCAGTCGTATTCGGTTTTCGCAACCCTCTGTTCGACATCAGTCCCTTGACCCTCGATTCGTGCACCGACGGTAGTCGTCGTCACTAGATGGGGACTGATTTTTATTGCGGGTTCTTCGATGCCCTCGTTGTATTTGAACGAGCCGTGGGCGCGCGCTTCGACCATCGCACCCGATTCGAGGCGGAGCTCGTGCAGCGGGCCCCAGGTTTCCAGGAGCTCTTGCCCATCCGCCGAATACACATTAGTCGACTCGAGCTCATGAGAACGTTCGACAGAATTCGGGCTTCCCAACGCGGTGAGCCTCGCCTGCGGACTCAACGCACGCACCACGTTACCGGCTCTGTCCGTTTCCGACGTACTGATCGACGGACCGCTGGCGCCCGGAAGTTGCGGCGTCGCCGCATTGACCACAGCGCCATCTGGATCCATGTAGACGACTTTTGCTTTCGCGTAGCTACTCGGGGTATCCGAAGGCACTTCGGTCGGGGGGAAAATCGCCGTCGCGTCCACTGGATAGTCGGTTTGACCCCATTTTGCGATCTCACTCGGGCCCATCTCGTACGGCGCACCGCTGCCACTGATCGGTACTTCGTAGCGGATCGACGTGGTTGCAGTTGGCGCTTCGGGGATAAGAGTCGGTCGACTGACGCTCTTGAGCCTGTGCCAAGTTTTAAATGCGTTGTAGAAGTATTCAAACGTCCACGGTTCTTCACCTGGTGGAGTTATTTTCTTTAGGTTGTAGGATTCCTCATATTGATATGACTCTTTGAGGGCGGGGCTGACCTGTGGGTTCCATGCAGCAAGAAGTATGTTGCTCGCGCCCCCATAAGAATATTCGGCGACTGGCTCGCCACTGGCTTCATTTCCGCTCGCGTTATAGTACTTGACGCTCGTCAAGCGGGGGCTGTATGGATTTCCAAGTACTTCCGTGTATTGGAACTTTAGACTGCGGCAACCCGGCACTTTCGGTGCATAATTGGGTCCGGCCTCTTCGCATGTGATCCCTTCGGCCGCCGGGGCGATCATCATATCCAGGCGATATTCTTCGCTATATGGAACCGGTTTGTAGACTGTGCGAGCTTTTGCCGCCGCAGTAGAGAGGTTGGATACCGACACCAAGTGATAGACGGACGAGTTGCCTTCGTTCTGTTCAAAGACAGACCTTTCGCCGCCAGTGCTGTCGAGAACGAAGGTATTCCCTTCTTTGCGCAGGCTCAGATCCGGTGCGTAATCCGGCGCCGCGTATTGGCTGCCATTGAATTCGAATTCAATGGCTTCGTTTCCACTGTTGACGACTTCCGCCCAGTCCACTGGTGGAATGGCTTCTTCCATCCAGCATTTCTCTTCCGCTGAGGGCGGCCTGCCTTCTTCTTCTTCGAATTCTTTTGCTTCCCCGGCCGTCAGGCATATTTGGTGTTCAGGTTCGCCATCTTCATGGCCGATTTCGACTTCCTTCCAGTCTTCGCCAGCCCATTCTTGGGATAGTGCCATGGATGGCTGCCACGGCCCGCCCAGCACAGGCGTGCCTTCTCCCCAGTGGTAGTCCGAGTTATACGTCCGCCCGAAGGACAGGGTTGCATGTGATCCAGGAATCGGGATCGAAACATCCGTTTTGCTCACGGTGAATCGGCCAGTGACCAAGTCGAGAGAAGCCGGGCCAATCTGTTCGACGGCGTCCCTTATGCTGCCGAGCTCCGCATCGTGGTCGGCCATGACCGGTGCACTGGCGCCCTCTGCGGCCGCTTCTTTTTCTCCGTCGAACACCGCGCGGATAGTCGGATCGTTGTAGGACGGCCCATCCGAGCCGTAAAAGGCGGCTATATCGAAGAACAGAGGACTGCTCTTACCCGCGCTGTCGCTGATGGCCTGAGGCCATTGCACCTGTGCTCCACCTATATCCCGTACGTATTGCACGGGGATGTTCAGCCAATAGGGGTCATTGCTGCTGCAACATTCCCCCTCCTTGATCTGGTAGGTCACTCCGGTTATTCCAGGTTTCCCACCGGGAGCGCTCGTCCACTCCGATTCCAAGGTGAGGTTACTGGCGGTCTTTTCCCCATCCATTGGGGACGTGATTCGGGTGGTCGATGGGGCCGCTGGGTAATCGTTGGTATTGAAAACCCATTGCGCTGGGGTTGGATCAACGTGTTTGTCGCTATCGATTGCCCGGATCGAGAGCGTGTGCCAGCCTAGGCCGAGACCCTGCTTTGACCAGAATGAGGCGGCGCACGCGGAAAAGGCTTCCCCGTCGTATCCGCACTCGAAAGTCGACCCTTCCTCGCTCGATATTACGGTCACCCACTGTTTTTGGTGGGAAGTGTAGGTCGGTTTCGACGAAGTGATCGTCGTCTCTGGCGGTTGGGAGACGGTGAAGGCGCGTTCGGCAGGAGTCACATCCACGTTCCCGCCGAGATCCGTGGCGCGGACCTTGAAGGTGTGGGCGCCGTCGGCGAGGCCCGTGTAGGCCTTGGGCGAGGTGCAGGCAGCATAGGAGCCGGCGTCGAGGGCGCATTCGAAACTCCCGCCGGCCTCATTCGCGCCGAAGGTGAAGGTGACGTTGGCGCCAACGGTTCCCGTTGGACCTGAAAGGATGCTCGTGTCCGGCATCTCCTGGGTTCCTTCAGTGGAGGTGACGATGTACTCCCAGACACGGCCGCTACCGGGGCCGCCCGAGCCGACGGCGACACAGTCGACGGCGCGGCGGCAACTCACGCCTTCGAGCAGAGTGTGATTGCTATCTGGCGATGTGGAAGCGCTCTCGAGACCCCAGGTCGAGCCATCCCACTGCATGAGGAACGGCGACTCATTGTTAGCGGTTTCGGCCACGCCGACAGCTACGCACTTGACCGAGGAGGCACAAGAGATGTCGGTCGCACTGTTGGTGGAGGCCCCGGCCAAGTTTGGCGAGGGTTGCACCACCCATGACGAGCCGTTCCAAGCCGCGGCGTAGGAGTTGGTGCCGGTGCGGCCGACGGCGATGCAGTTGGTAGAAGAAGTACAAGCTACGCCGAGGGGAGCGGCCTCGGTCCCGCTTCCGGGAAGCGGCATGGTGTAGGTGCGCCAGCTTTTGCCGTTCCACCGCTCAGCCATACCATGTCCAACCCCGCCTGCGTCCTTATACATACCGACGGCCATGCAGTAGGTGGCGGAGGAACAGGAGATATCGTTCGGCCCATATTCTTTGGAGCCTCCGGGGGGCCCTATTTCCTGCAATGACCAGCTGCTGCCGTTCCATTCCTCGGCGAACATCGCTAGGGGCACCCCGGTGGCGACGTAGCGGCCGACCGCATGGCAATTGGACGCGGTCGGACAGGAGACCGAGGTCAAGGAGATCGAGCTACCCCCGCTTGGACTTGGCGTCGACTGCGTGGTCCAGCTCGTCCCGTTCCAACCCTCGGCGAGGGCTCCGCTCGTCTGGCCGCCGACGGCTGTGCAGTGCGTCGCATCGAAGCAGGAAATGTCATTCAGCGACGAACCCGCAAGTGATGGCATCGTCATCGACAACCACGATCCACCTTCGAGCTTCCACGACTTTTGTTCCGACGCGGTTCCGACAAGGCGTTTGCCGACGGCTGTGCAGGTGGAGGACGACGAGCAACTCACCCCAGTGAGAGGGGTGCTGAGAATGGGTGGATCGACTCGGCCCCAGCCGATGCTGTAGCGGTAGGCGAGTTCATCCATCGGCAGGCGGGAGCCATTGGCGGCACCTACAGCCATGCAGTACGAGGAAGACGGACACATTGCTCCGGTCAAACCGGCACGGGTACTTCCGACCGGATCTGTGACCGGTTCCGGCGCCCAGTACGCAAGATTGCCAACTATTACCACTCTGGCGACAAACGACCCGCGAATTTCTGCTTCGCCACTTCCTTTGAAGTACTTCCCCACAGCGAAACATTCCACGCTCGAGAGGCAAGCGACTCCGTAGAGTTCGGTGGGGTTAGATTCAGCTTCACCGAGACCGGAAACAGACCATGCAGAGGAAGAATACAGCTCGGCCAGTCCCTTCACTTTCGATTCGGAGTTGACCCACCTGCCGACGGCGAAGCAAGAGACCGTGGAAGCGCAGGTTACGTCAGCGAGCTTGCTTTCTTTTGCCCCGCTCGGGTTCGGGCTAGTGGCCACCGACCAAGCAGTGCCGTTCCAGGCCATGGCAAGGGTCTTCGTCATGCCGCCCGAGTCGACATAGCTTCCAACCGCGCGGCAGGTTGTGCTTGCGGGGCAGGCGATACCCGAAAGCTGACTGGAGGTGGCACCGGAGGGAATCGGGGTGGTGGTCACAGACCAGGCGGTGCCGTTCCAAGCGAGAGCGAGGTTTTTGGTCGCTCCCGAGATGACGTAGCTTCCGACCGCGCGGCAGTCGCTCGCGGACGCACAGGCAATCCCCATCAGGCGACTCGAAGTCGCTTCGGCGGGCACCGCCGTAGTGACCACCGACCAAGCAGTGCCGTTCCAGCTGAGTGACATCGTTTTCGTCACGCCGGAGGCGACATAGCTGCCGACCGCTCGACATGAGGTGTTCGAGCTACATGCAACCGCCTGTAGCTCAGCGGAGGAGGAGCCACTCGGGCTTGGTGTGGACACCGTTGTCCAGGCTGACCCATTCCAAGTCTTCGCCTTGCTTTCTGTGGTGGAGCCGACGACGGTCGTGCCAACCCGCATGCAGAACGTCGAGGACGTGCAGGCGACATCGGCCTTGTCGGCGGCTTCGGAGGAGACCGGCGAGCTGGGAATTTCGCTGAGCGACCACGAACGCTGGTGGCCATCCGCGCCGAGCGAGGTCCACAACCCGCCGGCAAGCTTGAAGGCGACCGCGCGCTTCACCCCGGCTTTGCCGTAGGTGAGGGACCCCACACCTTGGCACATGGTCGAGGACGGGCAAGAGACGGAGCCGAGCGCGACGACGGGCGCCGCGAAGGGCTCCGTATCGATCGTTTGTTCTGACCAAGACGTACCGTTCCATTTGAGCGCCAGCGGCTTCGTTTCGCTGTTGCGATTGAAGCTGCCAACCGCGCTGCATTCATTGGTCGCCACACAGGAGACGCCAGCGAGGCTGCTGGCGGTCGCTTCCGCTGGAAGCGGGGTGTTCGCCACCGCCCAGCTTTCGCCGTTGTAGCCGACGGCGAAGGTCTTTTCGACTTTCGAGGCGTCGCTGTAGTTGCCAACGGCCGAGCAGTACCAGGAGGCACAGGAGACGCTCGTCAAGGTGGCGGTCGTCGCGCCGCCCGGCATCGGAACCGACTTGAGCACCCAGGTCGCCCCGTCCCACTTGAGGTCGAAGGGCTTGGCTTTGCCCCCTGAGTCGACGTAGCTGCCGACGATGTGGCAGGAATACTCGAGCTTGCACATCGCACTGTTGAGTTCGCTCGTTTCGGACCCTTCGGGAAGCGGGAACGATTCGAGTTTCCAGGCACTTCCACTCCACCAGATCGCCAGTGCCTGCCTTTTCCCTTTGGAATCGGTGTAGTTGCCAGCCGCCTCACATCCCGACGAAGAAGGCGGACAGGTAACCGTGAGGAGTTCCGCCGCGCCCGCCCCAGGGGGCAGCGATGGGGCGGCGGTCTGTGTCCAGGTGGTCCCGTTCCATGTGAAGGCCAGAGGGTGGGTGACTTTCCCCGAATCGACGTAGATGCCAGCCGCCATGCAGGACGTCGTCGAACGACAGGAAACGCCCTTGAGCCGGCTTTCCACCGCTCCTGAGGGTGTGCTGTAGCTGGACTTCTTCCAGCTCGTGCCGTCCCACTTCTCGATCAGAATCTGAGCGGAGCCGGTCGCGCCGGAGGAGCCGACGGACATGCAGAATTCGTTCGACGCACAGGAGGAGCCGGCGAAGTCGCTGCTCGCCAAGGCCAGTCCGGGGACGATCGCGAAGACGCCAGCGGACAAAACACACACAAGCAACAGCCTACGGATAACGCGTTGAACCAGCGGCAAGCTCATTGTCAGTCTCTCCCTCTGCCTGATGACGAACCGAGACCGGGAACGTAAACCGCGAACGACACCACGCCAACACTTACGCTCACAATTGAAGTAAATGCAGAGCGCCTCGCCTCGGCTCAGGAGCCAGATGACCCCTGTCTCCTGCAGCTCTGCGGGTGAAGACGGCGACATGAGGGCAGTCCAGATGTACAACAGCGCAGCCAAGGCCGAAGAGGCCCTTCATGCCGAAGAGGTACTCGAGGAGATCCGCAGGGCATCTCCGCCGACAAGAACGATCTGCGCCGGCATGTGGAGGGCGAGTCCCTCCCGCTGCCCCGGGGGGATGCCGAACTTGCCGCACGCCTGCCCGTGGGCGACGTAGGTGCCTCTTGAGGCTGGCCGCTTAGAGCAAGGCGGAGGGAGGCCGGGATGATCCCCGGCCTCCCTCGAGAATCTACTTCTTAGCTATTCGCTATTCCACCCAGATGGTGGCGCCACCCGCGGTAACGGTGGTGGTACCGGTGTATTCTGAGTTGGTGCCTTCACCCGTAGTCAGCGGGCAACCGCCGCTCGAGGTTGTGACGTTGTACGGGATGCCTTTGACTGCAGCATGAACCGTCAGCGTTTTTTTGTCGGCAGCATTTGTGTAGCTGACCGATTTCAGCCCGTTGGATCCGAAGATATCCACGTGGCAGCTGCCGAAGAAGGTCGGAACTTTGATTGTCGCGAATTTCCCGGCGGGGCAGATGAAGTCGACCGTGCCGTTAGCGTAGAAGACGTAATGGCATCCGTTCATGTTGACTTCAGCGTTGGCGAACCCGAACGCCGTGCATTTTTCGTATTTCGGGGTCATTGTCTGCGAGGCGGTTGTCAGCGCGGCGGTTTTCCCGGAGAAGCTGGCGACTTCGCAGGTCACTTTGCTGCCCTGGACCGTGAACACGTGCGATCCGGACTGTGTGCCGTGAAGGGTTGCGCCCACGGTGTTCGTGTGGAATTCAGCCGCAGAGGCCGAGGAGGCCCCGACGAAAGCCATCATCGCCGCCACTGCGGCAGCGATGAGGCCGATCTTCTTGAGGTAGTTCATCTAGCTATATCTCCTTTTGCAGGCGGCGTTCCCTACGTCGCCCGGTTTTGTGACCGATTCGTTGTGAATCGACGCAAGGAGATAACAGGAGAAAGTCTGACTAGTCAAGAGGATTAGGGGTGACGCAAACGTTTAATACTCTTTGTCACCGCGGGGCCCAAAAGAATGGCCGGCATTTGCCGGCCATTCTTACAACGATCCCTTCTTGGTTAATCCTATTCTTCTGCCGTAGCTGCCCACACACCCGTCCGGAAACAGGACGGCGATTTACACAGGAATGAAAACACCGTACCCGTGGGACTCGCTCCGGTAGTGAAGGAATTCGACGTCGGTTTGAGGAAGGCCGCATTTTCCTGGCCTCCCGCTTCGAGCGACATGTAAACGCACAGGTTGCCCGGATCAGCCGTCGGGACTTCGTTGACGATACCCGGGCATCCCGTCGCCGAAGCTCCGGTGACCAAGGTGGGCGTCGGGGCGGGTTCGATCGGCAGCTGGAACTCGATTGGCACCAATGCCAGGTCGTTTTCCTTCCAGGACCCTGCCCAGGTGCCAGTCAAAGTCTGGCCCGCCGGAAGCGTGCCGCCGGCGGTCCAAGGCGACCCTTCTTCGCCATTGCAGACTTTGCTCGTCCCGCTGGCCGCGGTGAACTTGGTGCCGCCTGCCGGACATTCATCGAGGGCGGCAGCAGCGCTGCTTACATTGACGCCATTCGTGCCGTCTTTCCCGGCGGCCCCGGTGTCCCCCTTGGGCCCCGGAACGCCGGGAAGGCCCTGAGCGCCTGCGGGACCAGCCGGGCCCCGCGAACCTTTCAGTTTTTTAAGGACGCTGGGCTTGATCTGACTGGTGGACGTGATCTTGTATTTCGACGCCGCCCAAGCGCCTCCGCCCAATGCGAAGACTAGAGCGATGATCGAGATCAGCCCTGGAATTCCCAGGCGCCGCTTCAATAGAGAAATCATCCATCCTCTCCTTGTAGGTATTCCCAGTTACTGCTTCTTGCGACAGCTGGTCGTCTTGATCAGTTGCCGGAAGTCTTTCCTCTTGCCGTTGTGGGCTTTCATTCGCACATCAGCGGTCTGCCGCGTGGCACAGAGGTTGCTCGAGTTCTGCAACAGCCCGCGCTTACCGCCCCTGAGCGAAAGGACGAATTTCGAAACGGGAACGTCCGGGACGGCTCGGAAAGCGGTCCTGATCCGGGACGTGCCGGTCCCCTTTTTGATGCGAACATCGACGAACCCGACAAGAACCACGTGGGCTTCGCCTCGGAGATCGGCAACGATGTCGGGCAGATTTCGTTCACCGCCGTTGGAGCGGAAGTAGACGGGGCCTTCCAGCGGACGGTCGAGCAGCGGAGTGAAAGCGCGGGCGCGACCGAGCACCGAGCCGGGAGGACAGGCGTCGGCGGCGTACTGCACCCGCGTACAGGGGTTGTTGATGTGAGCCTGGTCTATGAACTGGGAGTGGGGGAGGATCACCGCCGCTCGGCTGATGTTGGCGTCTCCGGCGCGGGCTCGCAGTTCCGCCCGAAGGGCCGGATGAGCGGTGCGCTTGACCCCTCCGGTCAGGCGCAGCTTCAACCGGGGCTCGAAGCCAAGGCGCTCGCAGCGGGATGCTTGAAAGCGCACGGATAGCCGCTCAACCGTCTCAATGGCGGACGTGAGCAAGGGGCCGGTGCCCGTCGCGCCACCATCGACAGTAAACGGCTCACAGCTGGTGGGGTTGAGCGTGAAGTTCTGCCGATCGACTTCGATGCGTAGGTCACGCAGCCGTACTGGGACGCCCTTCAGGATCCTCGGCAGAGGCGTCGCGCTGTCGCCATCTACCCTGACCTCAGCAGTCGTCGGGTCGACTTCCAGGCCCTCGCGGATGACAACGTTGCCGATGTCGAACGGCCCGGCGACCGCAGGGGTGATCACGACGAGGCTGAAAGGACTACCGGCGAACGGGCCCGAGAGGTAGACCTTGCCCGGAACGTAGGTGAGAGAAGGCCCCACCCCGGTCCCAGCGAGAACCTTGCCGACCTGGGAAGCGGCGGGACAGCTTGGGTCGGCGATCTCCTGCAGGCCGGTCTTGTTCTGCGCGGCCTCGATCGCGGGGTCTGCGCACCTGGCGACACCGGCGAGTTTGCCGGTGAGGCCAGGGGGAAGGTCAACCGAGATTCGAGTCAGTTCCCGTTCACCGTCGTTGCGACTGAATCGCAGGGATAGTGGCGAGAACGAGCCGGCCAGGTTGCTGCTGGTTCCTGCTGCGAAACCCGGGCGGAAGGCTGCGTCCCCGGCGGGACACGGCCCTCCCCCCGGACCGGAGCTGACCTCGAAGCTAGCGGTCGAGGTGACCGGCTGGCTCGGGTTCGCCCACGGCGTCTGCTCGGCCTCGGCCACATAGGTTCCGCACCGACCCGGAGTCGCCAATGGCGCCCGCGGGCCCTCCCGGAAGCGAGCGACCAGACGGCTGAACGGAATCTGTGGGATCTCGTCGAAGGTGGTAGTCACCTGGCCGGTGACCGGATCGGCCTCCACTTTGCCGGCCTGTTTGACGATCACGCCCAAGTTCTCATTGCGCAGGACGAGGTAAACGGCAAGGAAGGAGTCGAACGGGTTCTCGGCGCCGGGGGCGGAGGTTGCGGGGTTGTCGGGCTGGGCCACGAACAGGGAGCCGGAAAGGACTTCGTCGACCAGGGGGGATTCGACGATGACGGTCCCGACCTTGGCTGCCTCGGGGCAGCCCTCAGCCGGTAGTGAATCGAGCGACTCCTCTGCAAGCTGAGCGGTAGAGCAGCCAACCAAACCGTTGGCTGCGGACGGGTTGAGCGTGACGCCCTCCGGCAGCTTCGCGACGATCCTCTTGATATCCGAGTCGGCGCGTTTGCTCGGATCCGTCAGGCCGGGGTTGTCGATGTCAACGCGGAACCCGAGGCCGCTGGGGCTTTCAGCGCTCGACGATGAGACATCAAGCCCTATCTCCGAGTCGAGGCCCAGCGCCTCACAATCTTCGAAGCCGATCGGGTTGGGAGGAACCGCATCGTCATGCGTCACCGATTGAGCCGAAGCCGTGACTTGAGGCTCCTCCCAGGAATTGGCCGTGAAGAAGGTGGTGAGAGGACCTTGACAGGCGCGCGGAAGCGTCAAAAGCGGTATCCGAGGCAGCTGCGGGCTCGCCGGGCAGCTGCCTAGCGACTTCGGCGTTCCATCCTCAGTGAAGCCACCGAAGCAAGTTCCGCGGAAAGGGTCGTGAGTGGAGGAAAGGGGACTCCCCCAAAGCGTCAGCTTCGCTCCATAGATCAGAATCGCCTGCGAGGTATTGCGGAGGACGGTTACGACGCGATAAGGAGGTTCTTCGCTCAACTTGACTTCCATCGTTACCGGCACCGTCAGAGCCAGGAACCCGAATTTCGCGATGCTTCCCGGCGCCGGCTCAAGGTTGTAGACGGCGGCCCCTCCGTGCGTTTCTTCGCTGGGAGACGGCGGGAAAAAGCTGACGTTGACGTCGATGTAGCCGACGACAGTGTCGTTCGAGCAGCCGGTTCGCGGCGGATCAACGAATTTTTCGATATCGGCGAAATCGGCCCCTGAACAGCGCGGGGTGGCGGCCGGAACACCGACAACTCCAGGAGGTAGCTCGACCTCTAGGTTGCGAAGACTTCCCTCCGGCTGCTCTTTGCCCTGCCCATTGATGAAGGTGCTGACCGCCACGGAGCTGGTCGCAGAATAGGGGTGCGCGCCGGCGAGTTTGGCCGGAGGGCCGTCTTCTTCGGCGAAGTAGACGTCGGCATTGCTGAGCTCGAGAGAGGCACCGGCTGGAGCGGCGAATGCACACGAGGTTCCCACCAGCGCCGCGAAGATCGTGAGTAAATGCAGCCTCGCTCGCCGGGAGATCATCTGTGCCCCCCCGCTGACCGACGGGTTTTCGGCTTCTTCTTATGGTGATTGTGCTTGCGCACGCATTTTCCGTGCTTGCGGACGAACCCCTTTTTGCAGTGGTGCTTGGGTTTCGGATTGCCCGGTCCACTAAATTCCTGGCTGGTCACCGGCGGGGGAGGCGGCGGAGCGGCGGCCTGCTGACAGGCTTCGCCCTCGCACTCGACGCGCGCGAAGGGGGCAGGGAACCCGCCCCCTTCGCGCGCGTCATAGATGTCCACCTGTCCCGGATCCTGGGAGACGAGGCTCGAAGAAGTGGTGAAGAAGACATCGCGTCCGTCAGAACTAGCATCGACGAATTCCGAGTCATGTCCGCCCTTGCCGTCACTGATCAAAGAGACGCAACCCCCGAACACGCCCCTGTAACGGGGATTGCTATCAGTGCACTTGCCGCGTCCGAGCGCCTCCCACTGGTACACGTCCCGCTTCCCATTGGTGTCGCTGGGAACGAGCTGGTTGAAGCTGTCGAAGAAGACCCGGCCTCCATCATCAGACAGGACACGGGGGGCGTGCAACTGCATTTCCCAGCCGCGGATAAACGAGGCGTACCAGTACTCCATCGAAGTGGGATAGGGCTCGTACTCTTCACCCGCCGGGCGGCCGCCCGTGGGGATGCAGGAAATGCACAGCACCTCTTGCGTCATCGAGTCGTATCTGAACACCTCCGCGTCGGCCCTACCGCTGTTCACGTCGTGGTTGTCGGCGCCAGTGAGGCTGGCGCGCGACATGAAGACGGCAGCCGATCCATCCGGAGTGACTCGTGCCGCGTGGCGCCACGGAGCCAGCGAAACAGGTGACATCGCCGGTTCTTTCTGAAGATCTCCATCGGAGAGTTCCGCGATGAAGGTGAGGGAGGCCCCCTCTTGGTATAGGTAGAGGTTCGGCTCTCCCCCGGATGCGCCAGGAGCGAGTGCATCGGTCGAAACGAAGTAGATCCGCGAGAGGTCCTCGCTGGCGCCCATCACTCCTTGCACCCCGCTGGCGAGAGAGACCGAAGCTTCCCCGTCCAAATCGAAGAGGCGGAGGTTTCCCGATTCAGTGTAGATCGCCTCCGAACCATCCGGCGTAGCACCCCAGAACGTGGCTGCGGTGGCGGAGACGGCTACGGTTTTCGTACCTCCAAGCCGTACGAAAAGCCGGCTGAATCCTCCTACTTCGGTCCAATAGATTCGCAATCCGTCCTCTGAAACCGCATGGGTGAGGTTGGCGGCGCGGCCGGTGCCGCTTCCGCCAAGGCCTTCGGTGGAGCCGACGGTCGAATCGACGCCGCTTGCAGCGCCGTTGGGCCGGATGCTGACCAATCTCAGAGTGCCGCCAACGAGTTCGTAAATCTGTCGAATGTTGCTGCTCGAAGCGTTGTTGGTCAGCTTCCCATTGGCGGAGAAGATCGATCGTTTCCCATCTGCGGAAAACCCTTGGACTTCCGGAAAGTAGTTATTAGGGATCTGATTGGAGGGTGCGGCGGTGGTGACCGCTTCGTAAGCGCCGGACAGGTTGTTGCGGCGATAGAGGTTCGCAAATCCCTCCACTGCGCCCGGAGCCAGTTCCGGGCCGGTGTCGTGCACGAACCAACCGCTCGACAGATCCTCGAGGAATGCTCGGTACTCGGAGTCTAGGCTTGCGCCGCCGATAACCGTTATCCCTCGGCGGGGAGGTGAGATGGCATCGGTCGACCATCCACCGCTGCCGCGGGTGGCGAGATACTGGGTGATGTAACCAGCACTCTCCGCGTCGGCGAATGCCCGGTAGGACGAGTAAGTGAGTTTGCTTCCGCTCGGCGCAGCCTGATGAATGCCCGCTGGCAGACACAACGAGTTGCAGAGGACCAGGATATCGCCGCCGAGTTTGTCTACTGGAGAGACCATCTCGTAGGCGCGGCAGTCATCGAGGGAGTCAGACGGCATGCCAGTCCGGAACACCTGGTTGGAACAATTCTTATCCGCAGTCGCAGCCAACGGGAAGGTGGTGAACGTACGAGTCTCTCCGAAAGTGGGGCCCCCGCCACTACTTCGAGCGACAAAACGGTAGTGGTACGTCGTGTCGGGTTGCAGGCCACTGAGCTCGATCTCATCCGTAGCAACAGGACCTTTGATGACCCCTCCTCCAAGGAGGTTTCCGGGTGGGGAGGGCACTTTCTGGCAGCCGCCGAGGGAACAGTCGGACGTTCCGTATTCGAGGTAGTAACGACTGTCCGACCAGAAGTTCGGGTTGATCTCTGCGCCGAGAGTCGCGGAGTTCTCCGTGACCGTGATCGCGAACTGATCTTCGATCGCCGGCGCCGCGGGTGGCGGCGCCCATTTGGTCGGAGCAGGGCCCCTGACCTCGACGAGAAGACCACCCGTCCCGGTGCTGAGGAGGTAAAGGTCGATCTCGCCTGCAGTGGTCACGACGTTGGCGGTCATGCCACGGATCGTGCTGCCCACCGGGGCGATACAACACGAATCGGTCACTACACCCGGAGGAATCACCTCGAGGACACGGGTTCTCCACTGCGGAAGATCATCGAACCCGGGTTCAGGGTCGTCCGCCACGTAAAGAACTTCGTCCAGGCCCGAAGTCAAAGCCTCGGGAGCGATGGTCGGCAATCGATAGGAGACGGTTCCGGTCGGAGACAGACGAAACGCCGGGGCGTCTTCGAGCGAATGTCCGAAGGCAAAGTAGATGTCCCCGGTTTCCCCGTCGATGGCCAACGACCCAGGATCGCCCGTGGCCGGAAACTCGCTGTTGGTTTCGTTGATGTTGGTGAAGTCGATTTCTGCCAGGAACGTGCCGCTGGTTTCAAACGTCTGAATCCGATCGCGGTCTCCCACGTAAACCGTTCCGTCGAGTGCGATGTCGATGTAGTCACCCGCAGTGGCCTTGTTGCCGAGATTCGACACCGAGAATTCGCTGGGGCCAGTGCCGGACACTCCCTGGCCGCAGGTGTCGCCGCCTTCGACCTGGGCCGCCGTGCAGACATCTTCACCGGTCGTTTGGTTGACGCTTCCCCCGAACATCCGCAGGAAGGCGCCGGTGGGCGAGAACACCTGGACCCTGCGGTTGAATCGTTCGAAGACGTAGACGTTTCCGTCTTCGTCGAGGGCGATGCCGTTGGGCATATTGAGTTGGCCGGCCCCTGCGCCCCGAACGCCCGTTTGGCAGGCGGTCGTGCAGGTCTGAAGTTCAGGGTTTCCATTGGCGACGCCCCATCCCCAGGCCTTGACGAACTCGCCCCAGGCGGTGAACTCGCTGATGCGGTGGTTGCCGAACTCGCTGATGAAGATGTGGCCGGTGTCTGGGTCAGCGGCGATTCCGCCGCCCTCTCCGCCGCTGCCTTCACCGTTGTTGGCAGGTCCGGTATCGAGCTGCCCGGCGCCGCTGCCGGGCTCCCCGAAGGTCACGAGGCGGGGACCGATAGCCGCTCGAGCCGGCGCGGCGGCAATGACCCATGGGAGGACGAGGAGGAACGCTGCCCCCACAATGGATCCGATGGCGATAGAGGCCGTCAGCCGTTGCTCAGTTGCTCTAGACACTTCCCCCCTGGCCTTTCCCCAGATGCTGTCCCGTACCAGCGGCGTACCCGCTGCGGCCCCTAGCTGTACCGACCGAGGGTAGGGACTAACCGGACCTTGTCAACCGCGCTACGAGTGCCTAAAAGTGCAAGAAGAGACCCGCTCCATCTCCCACGCACCGGGATAGGCGTGCTGTCTACCCTCAACCTGAAGTAGAGGGCCGCGCTGTCCACCTCGTGAGTGCTCACCGTCGAAGTAGTTGACCCTGCTCTCGCGCCGGACGATGGGTCTACCCCGAAGATCGAGCCACCGGGGCGCCGCGAACGGGATGAGTTCGGGAAGGCGCCGCAAGCGGGAGGGGATCCCAGGCGCGGGCTGGCGGATGCGGGGGCTTCAGCGGCCCCGGAGGTGTACCGCGCCGCGGGCTATGGATCGACCGGGTACGCGGCGGCGCTGTGGGCGCGATCGATCAGCTCGTCGCAGCAGCCGGAAATGGTGAAGCCGAAGCCCTCGGGAGACTGGTCGAGCTCGGTCACGACTGCGCTTCCCCCATGCTGGGCGCAGGTGACGCTCTCGATCTTTGCGGTCATCTGCTGGATGGCGAGTTGGCGGCCACCGCCGGCGATGACGTCGAAGAACTCAGCGCTGGTGACGGCGCGGCCCTCCAGCGCGTAAGTGACGGCGTCGCTCATCCTCTTCAGCGTGACAGATGGCCGCCAGGGATGGGTCGACCCCGCGCAGCGATGGACTAGTGTCGCCGGACACGGTTTCGCCGTACCAAACAATTGAGAGGCGGTCCTTTGGATCCGGTCGGATATGAGCTTTGCACTCCAGAGGGCAGCAAGGGCGGTGGCGTTCGCGCGACTCGTGGATTCCAGGTTGGCGAGACGGTGATGATCGGTGAACTCGAGGGTGAGGTCGAGAGCAACGACTCCCACGCGACTCAGATCAGCCGGACCAGATGGGCTCGGCATCGCGGCCTCGGCCCGATCGTCAACCATTCCTGCGATCCGAATTGCGGCGTCGAGGTGAACGAGACGGGTGCCTGCGACTTCATCGCCCGGGTGTCGATTTCCACCGGCGAGGAGATCACCTTCGATTACGCG
Source organism: Solirubrobacterales bacterium (assembly GCA_035264245.1). GTDB lineage: Bacteria > Actinomycetota > Thermoleophilia > Solirubrobacterales > 70-9 > VAYN01. The sequence goes on along the minus strand of DATFQO010000079.1, from coordinate 27,059 downwards.
ATGCGCAACTACTCGATCGAGCATTTCCCAGACGGATGTCTCTGCGGGGCTGGCAACTGTCGCGATTCCGTGACCGGCTGGAAGGACCTTTCCGCGGAGCGCAAAGCCGATTACGAGGGCTTGGTCGCGCCCTACCTGCTGGAGATCGACCGCGAGCTGACCGCTAGCGCGCCATAGACCCGAGCCCGGCTCCCCGGTTCGAACCCGGCTTGCTCAGGGCGCTCAGCTCGTGAGTGCGAGGGGCTGAATCGCCGCGATCCGGAAGCGGCTGCGGAGTAGGGCGGGCATTCGGGCGAGGCTGACGTTGAGATCCTGCGGGGGCACCTCGTACCGCATGGTCTGCGTCAGGCAGCGGAGCGCTGTTTCGATCAGGGCGAGCGTGATCCACTCGCCCGGACATCGATGGCCGGTGGCGTGGTCGCCGCCGCCCTGGGGGATCAGTGCGAACGGATCGCCATCCCAGTTGAGGAAGCGATCGGGGTCGAAGTCGGCCGGCCGCTCCCAGACTCTTGGATCGCGGTTGGTGCCGTAGATGTCGAGCATCGTCCAGTTGCCCTGCTGGAAGCGGTGGCCGTGCCATTCGAGCTCGCGGGCGGCGCGGCCGGTGATCAGCGGGAAGAAGGGCGAGAGGCGCCTCACCTCTTGGGCGAAGCGGGCGACGTCGCCCTGACGGTTCTCGCTCAGCCGCTCGCGCCAACCGGGGTGCTCGTGCAGGGCCAGGGCCGCGAAGGTGACGTAGCGGGTGACGGCGACGGTGGGACGGAGGACGTTCAGGAGCTCGACCGCGGCGACCTCGACCGGAAGCGCTCGCCCCTCGAGGTCACGGTGCGAGGCGATCGCCGCCAAGGCCGACCCCTCAGGCGGGCGCAAGCTGCCGGCGCGGGCCTCGCGGACGGTCCGCTCCGCCCAGGCCTCGCAACGTCTCCGTGCGAGCTGCCCGCGCAGCTGGCGCGGACCGACCGAGCCGGCGCCGTCGAAGAGCGCCGCCAGGTCCGCCGCCCTGCGGGTCACGGAGGATGGCTCCATGGGCACCCCCGCCCACTCGCAGACCGAGCGGCAGAGAACCTCGCGGACCTCGTCGTCGAGGGCCACCTCGCCGCGCCGCTGCCAGTGCGGGACCGCGGCCTGCCACTCCTCCTCTGCCAGCCGGCACAGCCTGCCGATCGACTCGCTGCTCATCAGATCCATGAACATCGCCTTGCGATGCCGGTGGGCCTGGCCATCCAGGCCCTGAACGCTGCCGAAGTCCTGCAGCAGGGTCAGCGTGGGACGGGGGATCGCGCGCCGTCGCGTGAACCTCTCCCCGCCATAGAAGAACCCGGCGGCCTCGCGGCCGCTGATGCAGACGACCGGCTGGCCCATGAGCCGCGTGGCGAACAGGTCCGTGCCGTGCCGGCGGCAACGGCGGGGGATGAACTCATAGCCCTCGCGGAGCAGGGCAAGGCTGCTGTCGAACGGGGCGCGAATGGCTAGGCCATCCCGGCCGTACGAGCCGCAGCCGCCGCTGCCTCGGCGCCCTTCCGCCAGGGCTTGCCGTGGCCGCTGAGGACGGTTGCCGCCCCGGTCGCGGCGAACGTGTCCAGCGACCGCAGCGCCCGCTCGCCGTCGGCGGTGGCGGCGCGGGCGACCAGGCGGGGGCCGGGCTCGCCGGTGTAGGGGTCGAGCATGACCAGGGCGTCGCCGGCAATCACCGCATCGCGATCGGGGAAGTGGAGGGAGCAGTGGCCGAGGGTGTGGCCGGGGGTGAAGACCACCCGCGGCGCCCCCGGGACCGAGAGCTCGCCGGTGTCGCCGTAACGGCGCAGCTCGCGCACCGGCGGCGGCCAGAAGGCCCTGGCGTGAAGAAAGCCGAGGATGTACGGCAGCGCCCTCGGCCGACCGAGCAGGTAGCGGCTGCGGGCCCGTTCGTGGGAGTACTGCATCGGCTTGCGGGCCAACGGGACGTCGTTCTCGTGGACGTGGACCGGCACCCCCCACTCCGCGCGCAACCGCTCTGCCATGCCGATGTGGTCGAAGTGAGCATGGGTCAGGACGAGGGCTTTGATCTCGCCGCGGTCGCGGCCCAGTTCGCCCAGCACGATCGCCAGCGTGTCCCATGAGGCGGGAACGCCGGCGTCGACGATCGTCAAGCCCCCTTCGCCCTCGACCACGTACCAGTTGACGTTGGCGTTCTCGACCCGGTGGATTCCGGGCGCGACGTCACGCTCGAGCGTGTGGCGGGCGGCCACGGCGCATCCGCCCTTGATCGCCTTGAACGGCCCGGGAGGTTCATAGGCCGGGTCCTTGGAGAGACCCTCGGCGCCGATCCCGGCAAGGCGGTTCGCCCTACCAGGCGTGGCCAGCACTGCGACGCCGAGGCCTAGGCTTGCCCAGCCCAGCGTCTTGGCAACCTTCTCCTCGCGCGGGACGTTTTGCATGCTTTCTAGTACCCCAAGGTGGCGCCCGAGCTAACCGCCCAAGGCGATGAACTAACGGCCGCTGAAGGTACTCCGGGAGTTCCCCTGGGCCTTTCCTGCTATAGGCTGACGGCGCCTGAACGCTCAGTATCCTCAGCGGCTGAGCGCCCCGGGCCGTCTATGTCAGCTCGACCTCACCTCAATCGCCGACTGAACCTGATGTGCGTCCTGCTGCTCGGGATGGTTGGGGTGTCGATGCTCGGATCGCCAGCAGCCGCGGACGCGTCCACCTTGCTTACCTTCGAGGACTACGAGACGGGGACTGAAATCTCCACTCAGTACGCCGGGCAGGGGGTGGTCTTCAAGGATGAAGATGGGTTTTACCCGGAAGTGCGCTGGGACGAATCCGCCTGGACCAACCCCGTGCTCTCCGGGACCTTTGGCTTCGGATCGCCGATCACGGCGGAATTCGTCGCTCCCGGGACCTCGACGCCGGCCGCGGTCGAAAACCTGGAAATGGACGTTGGCTTCATCGACGAACCCGGCTCGACCGAACTGGTCGTCAGTCGGACCAGTGATTCCACTGTCATCTACCTCGACGAATTCGGGTTCAACCACCTGTCGCTCAGCGGTGGGGGCATCACCGGCTTCGTGCTCAAGGGAAACGAAGAAGATCCGCAGGGCTTCGAGCTCGACAACCTTGCCTTCACGGTCCCGCCCCCTCCTCCACCGCCTCCACCGCCTCCGCCGCCACCTGCCTCCCGGTGTCCCAAGTTCGTGGTCTTCGACAGCCGCGGCTCGGGCGAACCAAGGGGGATCAGCAACCCCGGCGAAGACTTCCTGCGTGGTTTCCGGGACCGGCTCGAGTCGCTGAAGGTGAAGGGCGTGGTTACCGGCGTCTCAAACCTCTATCCGGCGGTCGGCGTCTGGTCCTGGAACCCGCTCAAGGTCGGCGAGCGACTGAATGGCGTTGGCGCGATCCTCGGGATCGGCAAGCTCGGCGCCTACACCGACAGTGCCCGCGAGGGCGAGAAGGAGGTGAAGTCCTTTGTCAAGGACGAGGTCAACTCCTTGTGCGGCAAGGCGGGCACCAAGATCATCCTTCTCGGCTATAGCCAAGGTGCCCAGGCGACCGGCGACGCCTACGAAGACCTCAACGCGAACCTGCGCAAGCACGTCGCCGCCGTGGCCATGTGGGGTGACCCCCTCTACAACCACACCAACCGCCCCGCAGATCGAGATAAGCGCGACAAGAACGGACTTCTCGGCACCCGCAAGGGCCTGCCAGACGGCAAGAAGGTCTTCTCATACTGCAACACCCACGACCCCATTTGCCAATGGCCGATGAGCAACAGTGAATACATCTGGTACCGCGGTCGCGAGCACAGCCTCTACTACAAGAGCAAGCCCCCGCAGGCCGAAAACAACGGCAAGGAAATCGCCTCGTTCCTGATCAACGGTCGTTGAAGCGGCGCCACGGCCCGCTCCGACCGCGATCCGCTTGTCCCAGCTCCCGTCCAGCAGCCGGTCGATCGCCAGCCGCATGACCTCGGCCCAGCTCCGCTTACCTGGCTTCGCCCTGGAAAGTAGGCGCCGACGAAGAGGGAGTAGGCGAGCATCGCCCGCGCCTCGACGTCCTCGCGCAACTCCGCTCCCTAACATCCATCCGGTGACGTATGGGACTCTGGAGAGCGGTCGCATCCCGAACCCGGAGCACGAGGCCCAGCCCTGGCGGATCCACGAGATCGTCCCGGACTTCACCCTCGAGGACGTCTGGGCGCTGCCGGCGGAAGGAGGCGCTGAGGAGTTCCCGGCGCTGCTGGAGCTGGTCGGGTCGCTCGACCCGACCGAGTCCGACTCGCGCGCCACCCGGGCGCTGTGGCAGCTGCGCGACCTGCTCGGCAGGTGGTTCGACCTCGGCGAGGTCCACGTCGGGGAGGGAGTCGAGGGAGACGCCATCGGCGAGCTGCCGATTCCCGGGACCGCTGCCACCAGCCTCGCCGACCGCCTGCCCGACGACCTGCGCGGCACGGCCGCCGGCACCGACTTCGCCTCGCTGCCTTTCAGCCCCCTCTACCGAACCGACCGCGAGGCGGCCGCCGAGATCTCGAACAAGACCGTCCACGGCGTCGCCCACTTCGCCTGGGTCGAGCAGGGCGGTGGCCGCTACCGCGGCCAGATGGCCGTCTACGTCAAGCCGCGCGGCCTCTTCGGCCGGGCCTACATGGCGGCGATCAAACCGTTCCGTTACCTGATCGTCTACCCCGCGCTGATGGCCGAATTCGAACGGGCGTGGTCCCGCTCCCGCAGCTCCTCGTCGCAGGAGACGGCGTAGCGCCGCAGCTGGCCGCTGGGCTCGATCGTGTAGCTGCCCATCCGAACCAGGGGCGGTGAGTAGGCGTGGATGGTGACGGCGGGCTCGCCGCCGGCGTGCAGAACGCGGTGGATCTCGCTGGCTCCGAAGGCGAACGAGGACCCGGCGTCGGCCACGCGGGATATCGGGGCGTCGGGGGGCCTGCCGAGGACGAGGCGCTCCTCGCGGACGCTGCCGGAGACGACGGCGACGGCGCCGGCCGAGAGGTCGTGGTCGTGGAAGCCGGTGTCGTGGTCGTGGGACCAGCAGAGCAGCCAGACGTCCAGGTGCTCATCGCGCAGCAGCTGCTTGTAGGTGCGCTGGGTCGGGTCGTGCTGAACGTGGTGCGACCAGAGCGCCGGCTGGGCGGCGATTTCGGTCGCGACGACGAGCAGCTGCTCGTCGCTCAGGTCCTGGCCGTGGGGCCGGGCGATGTCATCGATTCCCTTGGTCATGCGAGGTCTCCTTTCTGGCTGGGGTCAAGAGGGAATTCGGGTTCCTACATCGCAGGAGCCGTCCCAACTCGGGGCCGAGCGGCGGCGCCGCGGCGTCGACGACGGGACGGTCGGAGCCGTAGACGAGCTGCTCGACGCCGACCGCATCGGCCATCGCCTCGAGCATCCGCGCGCCGTAGGAGGAGGTGTCGTAGAAGACGAGCGGGTCGGGCACGAGGGGGGTAATGCCGCCGCGGGCGACGAAGCGCTCCAGCTGCAGCGGCGCGCCGCCGGCCAGCATCGCGAACAGGACTCGCAGGCGTGGATGCTCGCGCCGGCCGGCGTGCAGGAAGGCGAACCAGGCGGCCTGCATCTGGGCGACGTAGTCGGTCAGGGCCGGCCACCAGACGGGCAGCGGCTTGACGGGACCCGCCTCGCCCGGCCGGGCGACCGGGCCGGGATGGACGAACAGCGGCGCGCCGAGCGTTTCCAGCCGTGCGAGCAGCGGCTCGACATAGGCGAGCGCGTCGGGACTGGCGAGGGCGCTCGCCGGCAGCGAGACGCCGACGCAGCCCCTGCCGACGACGGCGTCGACTTCAGCCGGGTCGGACGCCTCCAGCTGCACCGCCCCCCAGCCGCCGAAGCTCGCCGGCAGCTCCTCGATGCCCTCGTGGTGGGCCTCCAACAGGGGCAGCGCCTCCTCGGCCGGCAGCGTCTCGATCCCGAGCGCCGTGGAGAGCGCGACCAGCGCCCGGTCGATGTCGTCGCGGCGCATCTCCACCGCTCGCAGGGCGACATTCGTCGCGTCGAGCGAGAGGACGCTGTCGGGCTCGCCGGCGAGGCGGAAGGCCCAGCCGTCGCGGCGGCGGATCAGCCGCGGCGCCTCCCTGCGCCGCGCCAGCTCGGCGATCAGCTGCTCGGGGAGCAGGTGCTGATGGACGTCGACGCTCTCCATTGTTGTTTAAGTTAATCAAGATTCTCGGCTTTGTTCTGTCCAGAGAGTTATCGGACATACGAGGAGCGAGCATTTGGACGGGCCAGCCGCGGCCCTGACTACCGGCGGACGCGGTACCGAAGGTGGGTGACGCCGTCGCCCTCCAAGAGCCGCACCGGCTCCAGCTCGATGTGCTCAGCCCCGAGGTGCTCGAAGAGGCGGCGGCCTTCGCCGAGCAGGACCGGGACGAGGTGGATCTGGATCTCGTCGAGGACGCCGGCGGCGAGGGCGAGCTGGGTGACGGTGGCGCCATGGACGAGGACGTCCTTGTCGCCGGCGGCCTCCTTGGCCCGGGCCATCGCGGTCTCGACGTCGGCCACGTAGGCGACCAGGGGCCAGTCGGGCGTCTCGGGGCCGGGCTGGTGGCGGCTGAGGATGAAGATCGGCACCCCGTCGTGGTGGTCGCCTCCCCATCCGTTGGCGGGCTCGAAGGTGCCGCGGCCGGCGACTACCGCTCCGGTCGCCATCGCCTCGTCCATCACCTCTCCGTCGACGCCGTCGGGACGGCCGGGCACTCCCCCGTGCTCGGTCGGCGCGCCGGCGAAGATCCACTCGTGCAGGCGCTCGCCGTCGTCGCCGAGGCCGTTGTCGACCCGCTCGTTGGGGCCGGCGACGAAGCCGTCGAGGGACATCGACATGTAGAGGACCGTCGCGGACATCAGTTGCCTCCTTCGGTCTTGGCGGCGAGGACCTGGGTGACGACGCCGTCGGGGTAGGTCGTGGTCGAGACGGGCGCGAAGCGCTGGGGCTGGGGCAGGCCGTGCCAGAGCGGCAGGCCCTCGCCGAGGGCGACGGGATGGATCGTCAGCCGGTACTCGTCGATCAGCCGGTGGCGGGCGAGCGAGTGGGCGAAGCGGGCGCCGCCGAAGCAGACGATGTCGCCCTCGGCCGCCTGCTTGCGCTCGGGGATCGCCTCCTCCACCGGCCGCGCCGAGCGGCGTGCGTTCTCCCATTCGAACTCCGGCTCGCTGCCCGAGAAGACGAGCTTGGGCAGCGAGTTGATCAGCCGCGCCATCTGGCTGTCGGAGCCGCTCCAGGCCGGGGCCATCTCGTCGTAGGCGCCACGGCCGAGGACGATCTCGCCGACCTGGCCGATTGTCTCCAGGTTTGCGGCGTGGCGGGCGTGGCTGGCCGCGTCGGCGACCTCACCCGGCTCGCCCATCCAGTCCATCTCGCCTGGCGCGCGGGCGAGGAAGCCGTCCAGCGAGGCGGACATCAAGAGGATCAGTCGGGATCGGTCATTCCTGCTCGCGGACATCTGGCGTCTCCTTCGTCGTCGGGCGGGGACCGTGTGAGCCCCCCTCTACCCAGATGACGAACGAAGGCAGCCGAAATCGACACCTCTATCGAACCCTGGGCGATCCGCTGTAGGGTCAGTTCCAGATGCTGCGCTGGCTGGGAAGAGCGATGGCGGTGATGGCGATCTTGGCGGCTGCCCTGCCCGCCAGCGCCGGAGCGCTCGTGGTCGATTCGTTCGGGGGGCTCGAATCAGCGGCGAACGGGGTCGCGGTCGGTCCTGACGGGAACATCTGGGCCGCGGAGCAGTTCTCGGGCAGCGTCGTGCGGATGAACCCGGCCGGGCAGGTGATCGACCGCTACCCGGTGGGAGGCGAGCCGTTCCTGGTCACCAGCGGGCCGAGCGGAACCGTTTGGGTCGCGGTCGGCGGCGAGGAAAAGCTGACCTGGTTCGACGCGACCGCTTCGAACCCGAGCCCGCATACCGTCGATACCAGCGCCCTTTCGGGCTGCTCGCCGGTCGCGGTCGTCTCGGGTGGCGACGGCTTCATGTACTTCTCGATGCCGAGCAACGGCGTCTGCGGGGCCAGCCAGATCGGCAAGGTACCGGCCAGCGGCGTCGGCCCGACCTCGGTCGCGAGCTTCCCCGGCGGCGGCGCGGTGCCGCGGGCGTTCGGCCTTGCCGCCGCCGGCGGCAAGCTGTTCGTCCCTGACTTCGACGGCGGCCAGGTACTGCGGGTCACCACGGGGACGATGGCCTTCGAGGCGACCATCGACACCCTGGCCGAGCCGCTTGGAATCGCGGTGGACGGAGCCGGCAGGGTGGCGACGACGCTCCTCTCTCCCGGCGCGGTCGCCCGCTTCGCGCAGTCGGCCCCCAACGGTGCGAGCGCCGAAATTCTCACCCCGCCCGGGGGCGCCCTCTCGCTCCCGGCCGGACTTGCCCTCGGCAGCGACGGGAAGATGTACATCGCCTCCTCCGGCAACGCCAAGCTCGCGGCGCTTGACGACGCCGGGAACTTCACCTTCACCTCTCTACCCTCGGACTCGCAGCCGTGGCAGGTGTCGAGCGCGGGCGGCGGGATTCTCTGGCTGAGCGATCAGATCGAGACGCGCCTGCTTCGCGTCTCCCCCGATCCGCCGGCCATCCCGCCCGCGACGTTGCCGATCGTGCTCTCGCCGCAGGCCCCCAGGCTCACCCTCAGCGGAGCGAAGAAGCAGAAGCTCGTCGCCTTCGTGCGGGTCAAGGCGCGCTGCGCGGCCGCGCCCTGCAGGCTGACCGCGACTGGGAAGCTCACCGTCCGCACCCCCGGTGTGAAGACGACCAGACCGAAGCTGAGGAAAGCCGCCGCCTCGCTAGCCCCCGGTAGGGCGAAGCTGCTGAAGCTGAAGCTGCCGGCGAAGGTGAAGGGCGCCGCCGCCGCGGCGCTCGCAGCCGGCGGCAAGGTGACCGCGGTCATCACCGTCAAGGCGCTGCCGGTCGGCGGCGGGCAGTCGATCGTCAAGACGGCGCGCATCCAGCTGACCGAATAGCCATCTAGTCCACAGGGTAGGGGGCGGGTATGGAGCTCCGCTTCGGAGGTTTCGGGCTGTTTTCGATCGCCGCGCTCGCGGTGCTCTTGGTCATGGCCGGACACGCCAGCGCCGCGCCGACCTGCGAAGAAGGCCCGGAAACGGTCGGAACGACGATCGTCGGCACGCCCTGCGGCGACACGATCCGGCTGCCGCGCGGCATCACCACGGTCCTCGGCGAAGGCGGGGACGACGTCCTCTACGGCCAGCGCGGAAACGACAGCCTCTTCGGCGGCGAAGGCGCGGATCGCCTCTACGGAGGGGTCGGCGACGACCGGCTGCGCGGGGGGCCGGGGGACGACCGGCTCTCCGGCGGCTTCGGCGCCGACTCACTCGACGGCGAAGGCGGCAACGACCTCGCTCGCGGCGACGCGACGATTGACGCGATCGGGGACTCGGGCGGGGGCACGGACACCCTCAGCTTCGCCACCGGGGTGACGCCGGGCTTCCCCAACACCGGTGCCTTCTTCACCGACGCCGGCTTCCCGGCGGGCGCCGAGGGGCGCGGCGTCTACCTCGACCTCGACGAAGGCTTCGCCAACGACGGCCAGGCGCCCTCGGGGGGCGGCTTCGACGTTCCGCTCGAGCCGGCCAGCGACTTCGGCGACTTCGAGATCGTGATCGGTACCCCCTTCCCCGACTACCTCGTCGGCACCGGTGGGGCCGAGACCTTCTACGGCGGCGGCGGCGCGGACCTGATCGACGGCGAGGGCGGTGGCGACGTCGCCCACGGCGGGGCCGACGGTGACGGCTGCGTCGAAGTCACGAGCGAGGACTGCGAGTTCAACAGCGAAAAAATCGACCTGCGCGGGCCTGGCGCGATCGCGGTCGGGCTGATGGCGCCCAGCGGTCCCGGCGGGCCGGCCGTCTACCTGACCGGCAGCGACGGAGTCGACCGGGTGACGGCAAGCTACGCGGCGGGGGCGGTGACGTTCACGCTGGGTGCCGGCAGCGTCGGCCAGTTCGAAGCCGGGACCGCCGGCGGCTGCAAAGCGCCGGTTGGCGGGACGGTCTCCTGCCCGGTCTCCGAAGCGCCGGACTCGATCCTGCTCGCCGGCCTCGGCGGCAACGACGCCCTCTCCGCCCCCGGGCTGCCCGAGGCCACCTCGGTCGTGGCCCTGGGGAACGAAGGCGACGACGGCCTCAGCGGCGGCGAGACCGAAGACGCGCTGGTCGACGGCGCCGGCGACGACACGGTCAATGCCGCGGGCCGCGACGACGCGCTGCCCAACAACGGCGGCGGCGACCAGCTGCACGCCGGCGCGGGCGAGGACCTCTTCATCTCCAACGCGGTCTGCGACGGCGACTCGCTCGACGGCGGCCCCGACCGCGACAACGCCAACTGGGCCAACTTCACCTCCGGCGTGACGATCGACATGGCCCGGCACGTCGCCGGCCTGATCGGCCCCGCCGGCGAAGCCCGCTGCGCGAGCGCCGATCTGCTCACCGGCCTGGAGGCGATCGAGGACGTCGAGGCCACCAACGGCGCCGACAACCTGCTCGGCGACGACGGCCCCAACCAGCTGCTGGGCAGGGACGGCCCGGACAACATGCTGTCCGGCCCCGGCGACGACATCATCCTCGCCAACTCCGGCGACGCCGATCCCACCGTCGACTGCGGCGAGGGCTTCGACACCGCGCTGATCGACTTCGCCCCGATCCTCGACGGCCCGCCGGTCGGCTGCGAGTCGGTCGAAGAACGCGCCCCGAACAGCTTCCGCCCGCCGGACACGCCGCCGGATCCCGAACCGGAACCGGAACCCGAAGCGCTGCCGCCGCCGGTACCGCCGCAACCGAGGCGCCCGCAACCCGACCGCACCCCGCCGGCGACCCGCCTGCGCCACCACCCGGCGGCGCTGCTCCTCGCCGCGGGTCAGCGCCGCCACGTCGCCTTCGCCTTCAACGCCTCAGAGCCGGGGTCGAGCTTCCGCTGCAAGCTCGACCGCCGGCCCTGGCGCCCCTGCCGTTCACCTCGCGGCTACTCGGTCCGCCGCGGTCGCCACACCTTCCGCGTCTACGCGGTCGACCGCGCCGGCAACCGCGACCGCACCCCGGCCCTCTTCGAGTTCAGGGTGCGTTGAGCCGCAGGATCGGGATCGTGCGGCCGGCTTCGGCGGCGCTGCGGCGGTATGACTCGAACGGCGGGAAGACGCGGTCGGCGAGCGCCCAGAGACGAGCGCGCTCGTCCTCGTCGCTGACGATCTCGGCCCGGTAGGGCTGGCCGTTGAGCTTCACCTCGGGATTGGCGCGGGCGTTGAAAAACCAGGCGGGATGGTCGGGAAGGCCGGCCTTGGAGGCGACGATCGTCGGGCAATCGCCGTCGTGGAAGTAGATGACGCCGTTGCGACGCGGTTCGCCGGAGCGGGCCCCGGTCGTCTCCAGCAGCGCGGTGGGGATGAAGAGGCCGGTGCCCAGGCGCCCCCCGGTTGCCGGCAACAGGTAGGGATCGAGGCGCCAGCCGATCGTGCGTGAGAGCCAGAAGCCAAGGCGGCTGGCGGTGAAGCGCGCGAAGGCGCGGTAGAGGGGGCGGCGCCGGCGGTCAGGGTCGACGTGACGCAGCTGTTCTCGGACGAGGTAAGGGCAGCTGCGCATCCGCTCAGAGGATCGCCAGCTGGCGGTTGCGCTCGAGGTCGAGCAGGGCCCGCTTGCGCTCCAGCCCGCCGCCGTAGCCGGTGAGCGACCCGTCGGCGCCGATCACCCGGTGGCAGGGGACGATGATCGCTACCGGGTTGCGGCCGTTGGCGGCGCCGACGACGCGGGCGCGCTGCCACGGCTCGACATCGGTGTCGAAGAGTGCCGGGTTGATCTTCGCCGCCTGCTCGCCATAGCTTGCGGTCTCCCCGTGGGGGATCTCCAGCAGCGCCGCCCAGACCGCCTTCTGCAGCGGGGTGCCGTGGAGGTCGAGGGGGAGATCGAACCGCTTCAGGTCGCCGGCAAAGTAAGCGTCGAGCTGCTCGGTGACCTCGGGCATCGGCGCCTGCGCCGCCTCGGCGGGAACCCGGGTCCGGCCCGGGAAGCTGAGTGCGGTGAGGCCCTCGACGCCCGCGACCAGGGTCAGCGGCCCGATCTGGCTCTCATAAACGGTCCAGTAGAGGTCGGTCTCGCTCATATTCGTAGAACGCTCGGCAAGAGGGGAATGTGAGGTTTGCGCGCAGCCACGCGCACCGGACGCCTACTGCTTGGCGCTGTCGCGCCCCGGGCCGCCGTTCGCGGTCCCCTTGATCGAGTCCTTGCCGGTCGCGGCGGAGCCGGAGGCGGGCAGGACCAGGGCCGCTGCGAGGACGAGCAAGGGGACGAGACGACGCATCCCGGGATCCTAAACCGCTCTCCCCGGTTCGCGCCACCGCGGCGGAGGCGACCCGGGGGGATATGCGTGTCCCGGGCGCCTCCGCTCTACCTGCCGGCTCCCGTCGTCAGCCCTTCGAGGTGCAGGTGCGGATGATCCCCGCCGAGGCTTTGGTCCCGTCGGCGAAGATCGAGCTCGCGAAGGCCTGCAGCTTGCCGTCGCCGCATCGGGCGGACAGCACGCTCACCCTCTTGCCCTTGTAGGTGTAGGTCTTGCCGATCTTCAGGTTGAACGACTTCACCGAGCCGGCGCCGCTGACGATCCTCGGGATGCTCGCCACCGATTTCAGGCCGTAGCGGCCGCGGTGGATCTTCTTGATCTTCACCGTGGTCACGATCGCGCCGGACACCGGTGAGGAGAAGAAGGCGTGGATGTAGAAGGTGGTCGTGCCGCCCTTCTGGCCGCCGTTGAAGACGGTCAGGGCCGAGTTGACGAGGATCGGGGGCTGTTCGGAGAGTTCGACCTCGACGGTGGTCCTGCCGGTACCGATGATCGCCTTCGGGCAGGCCTTCCGCGCCGCCGCGGTGTCCCGCGACTGCAACTGGCCGGACCTGCAGACCGGCAGCCCCTTGACGTTGACGGCGCCGTTCTTGTCGGTTTCGATGATCGCTTCCTTGAGGGCCGGCGGGTGCGTGCCGTCCTTGGTCGCGATCTTCCCGGAAGCCGTCAGCGTGATCGGCGCGAAGGTCTTCTTCGGCAAAGCCTTCGGCGAAAAGCCGCCGTTGAAGGTGAACTCGAGGTTCCCCGCTTCCACCGTCACCGGCTTGTCGCCCGCCAAGGCCGTCCCACCGGCCACGAGCACCGCCAATGCTGCCACCGCCGCCGCCAACGCGATCAGCGGGCTCCTTCCCCTGCCACGAATCTCCATCTCTGCCTCCTCCATGAACGAGAGCGAACTGATCCACCGGCTTCCCAAAAACGCCGATGTCTATGGAACCGGCCTTGGTCGTGCAAGTTGCGGAAGGCCCAGCAACTTCTTCGTCGGGCGGGAACAACCCCACCGGTCTCACTTACCGCATTCGCCAGAAGCCGCCGCGAATCAGCCGCCACCGGGATAGGCTCCGCGGCGTGAACGTCCTCATCGCGGCCGACATGGAGGGCATCGCCGGGATCGAGGACTACCGCGACTGCCTGCCCTCTCACCCCGCCGCTTACGCGCGCGGGCGGCGGCAGATGACCGACGAAGTGCTGGTCGCGATCGAAGCGCTGCGGGCCGGCGGCGTCGGGGGGATCTCGGTCGGCGACTGGCACATGGTCGGGACCAACGTCGAACGCGAGCGGATGCCGGCGGGGATCGAGGTGCGGCCGATCGCCGACCTGGCGCTGAACGAGACCGAGCCCTCGATGGCGAAGGCCCACGGCGGCCCGCTCGACGCGGTGGTGATGATCGGCCACCACGCCAAGACGCCGAGCCCGCAGGGCTTCTGCTCCCACACCTTCGTCTGGGGGATGGAGGTGCTGCTCGACGGCGACTCACTGAGCGAGACCCAGACCTACGCCCAGGCGCTGGGGGCGGAGGGCATCCCGATCCTCGTCGCCGGGGGCGACCGCTGGCTGCTCGAGGAGATGCGCGACGGCGAGCTCGGCAGCGCCCGCCTGGTGACGACCAAGGAGGGCGAGGGCCGCGGCCGCGCCGCCTCGGTCGAGCCGGCCGACGCCCACGTCGCCCTGCGCGGCGCGATCGCCGGGGCACTTGCCGAACCGCTGCGGCCGCCTCCGCCCCGCGAGTACCCGGCCGAGCTGGTGATCAAGGTCGACGGAACCGAGATCGCCCGCACCACGGTCGCCGACCCGGCCGAGCTGCTGACCGCGGTCGCCACCGCCTTCCGCACCAGCCAGGTCTCGAAGGAGTACCGCCAGCTGGCGAAGCTGCTGCCCTCCGACCACGACTCCCGCCTGCGCGGCTTCCAGCGCCGCGCCGGCAGCCTCCTCGCGACGCCGGTGATGCGTGGCAAGGAGCGCGACTGGCTCACCGCGTCGGCCTCCTGACCGGCTCGCGGCAAGCGATCCGGCGCCGCACCTCGTCGTTATCGACGACGCCTTCTGTTGGGAAATCTTCTCCAGATTCAAGGGAAGCCGTTTATCTTGACCGCATGAATCAGATTCCCGACGGGTGCCGCTAGTGCCGTTGGGAAAGCACGAGCTGGAGCCCGGTGTCGTCACCGCGCACCAGCGGGAGCGGCTGTTCGAGGCGACGGTCGACCTGGTCGCCAAGCGCGGTTACCGGAATACCTCGGTCGACCAGATCCTCAAGGCGGCCCGGGTCGGATACGTCGCTTTCCATGGCCTCTACGACAGCAAGGAAGACTGCTTTCTCGCCGCCTTCGACCAGATCGCGGAAGAGACGGCTGAGGCGCTCGCGCAGGCGGTCGCCGAGGAGGAGGAGTGGGCGCGGCAGATTGCCACCGCCCTCGGCTGCCTGCTCGACCTCGTCGTCGCCGACCCGAAGCGGGCGCGCATCGCCCTCGTCGAGGTGCAGGCGGCGGGACCGGCGGCCTACGCCCGCTACGAGGAGACCGTCGACCGCGCGGTCCCGAAGCTGCGCGAGGGGCGGGCCCTGAACGATGCGGCGGCAGAGCTCTCGGACACGCTCGAGGAGGCGCTGCTCGGCGGCATCGTCTGGGTGATCCACCAACGCCTGGTCAAAGGGGAGCTCGGCAAGGCGGAGCCACTGCTGGAGCAGTCGATTCAAATCGCCCTTTCCCCGTATCTCGGGGACGAGGCGGCGAAACGGCTGGCGGCCACCAGCCTGCGGGAGCGCTCGGGTCGCCGATGAGCGGCCGGCTTCCCGTCAGCCGCGAGGCCTACATGGAGGCGATGGTCGACCTCGCGTTCGACCGGGGCTACGACGACGTCACGGTCGAGGAGGTCGCTGCCCGCGCCGGCGGCGAGGCGGCCGGCTTCGAAGCCCTCTTCGTCTCCAAGCAGGGCTGCGCCGTCGCCATCCTGGAGGAGATCGCGGCGAGCAACCTGGCGGAGGTGCGCCGGGCGTTCGACGGCGGCGGCAGGTGGCCGGACTCGCTGCGCGCGGCGGCCTACGCGCACGTCCGCTGGATCCGCGCCAACCCGAAGCAATTGCGCTTCGGGCTGCTGGAGGTGCTCTGGGCCGGAGAGCTGACGAGCGCGCTGCGCGACGACCTCTTCCGCTCCTACATCGCGATGATCGACGCTGGCCGCGAGATCGCCGCCGATCCCGAGGCGGTGGTCCCCTATACGGCCGAGAGCGTGGTCGGCTCGATCACCCAGGTGGTGGTCCGCAACATGGGAAAGCCGGGCGGGGGCGACCTCACCTCGCTGGTCCCGGAGATGATGTACCTGGCGGTGCGGCCGTACCTGGGCGAGGCGGCGGCGCGCCGGGAGCTGACAATGCCGGCGCTGACGATCTGAGCGGAGCACCGCGTTCTGAAAAGCTTCACCTGTGACCGACCAGGACGCCTTGCTGCAAAGGAGGATCTTCAACTGGTCGCAGGGACTTCCGGGCTGGCAGCGTGGCCTGATGCGCAAGCTCTGCGACGGCCCGCTCGACGAGGCGGGGCGGGCGCAGGTGCTCGCCGTGCTCTGCGGCGAGGCGGGCGCGCCCTCCCTGCCACCGCTGGAGCTGGCCAACCTGCCCGCCGACGAGGCCGAGCACGGGACCGTCGAACTGCGGGAGATCCGCAACCTGCGCAACGTCAACCGGCTCGCCGGCGACCAGTCGCTGCGCTTCGGCCCGGGCCTGAACATCGTCTTCGGCGAGAACGGGGCGGGCAAGAGCGGCTACGGCCGCCTCTGTCGCCGGGTCTGCCGCGCGGCCGAACCGGGTGAGGTGCTGCATGACGTCTTCGATCCCGGCAAGGCAGAGGCGCCGCAGACGGCCGAGTTCGTCCTCGCGGTCGACGGCGAGGAGCTGGTGCTGGAGGTCGACCTCAACGACGAGGCGCCGCGGGTGCTCTCGGCGATCACCGCCTTCGACGCCAGCTGCGCGGACGTCCACATTTCCAAGTCGAACGCGATCGAGCACACGCCGCGGCCACTGCGCCTGCTGAAGGAAATGGCGACCGCGCAGGACGAGCTGGCCGCCGAGCTGGAGCGGCGGATCGCCGAGCGCCGCGAACGGATGCCGGCCCTGCCGGGCGAGATGAGCGAGGAGGAGGCGCGGGGCTTCGAACGCCTCGACGAGGCGGAGCTGGCCGAGCTTGCCGAGCTGGAGCGGGCCGAGGCGACGATCGCCGCCGACCAGAGCGAGGCGCTGGAGCGGGCCGCGCGGCGACGAGCGAACGCGGTGAAGAAGCTCGCGTCCGAGCTGCGCGATGCCTGGGACCGGCTCGACGACGAGGCGCTGACCGAGATCGCCGAGCTGCGCGCGCGCCTTGCCCGCGCCACCGCCGCGGTCGACCAGCTCGCCGCCGCGGCCTTCGCCGACCAGCCGCAGCCGGGGACCGGCGGCGAGGCCTGGCGGGAGATGTGGGAGGCGGCGCGGCGCTTCGTCGAAGCCGGCGACGGGAGCTTCCCCGACGCGGGCGAGGACGCCACCTGCCCGGTCTGCCAGCAGCGGCTCGACGGGGAGGCGCACGAGCGGATGCACCGCTTCGAGGCGTTCGTCTCCGGCGAGCTGCGCGAGCAGGTGCGGCTGGTCGACCTGGCGCTGACCGGGCGGCTCGAAGGCCTGCCGGACCTTGAACAGATCCTCCACGTCGCCGAACTCGCGATCGCCGCCGGCGGCGAGGAGCTGCGGGGGACGGTCGACATCGCTCTGGAAGCGCTCGCCGACCGGCTCGCGATCGCGACCGGGGCGGCCGAGCCGCACCCCGGCCGGCGGCTCGAGCTCGGCCCGCTGCACGACTTCGTCGCGGTGCAGGTCGCCGCCGCCGAAGGCTTCGCGGTGCTCCGCGACCGCGAGGAGCTCGAGCGGATCGAGGGTCGCCTGCGCGAGCTGCGGGCGCGGCGCGAGGTGGAAGACTCGCTCGAGGACCTGATCGAGCACCTGCGGGCGCTGGAGGAGATCGCCGCCTGGGAAGCGGCGCGGGCGGAGCTCTCGACCCGGCGGATCTCGCAGCGGATCGGCGAGCTGAGCCGGCTGGCGATCACCGGTCGCCTGCAGGAGGCCCTTGCCGAGGAGATCGAGGAGCTGAATCCGATCGCCGACGCGGTTGAACTGAACGCCTCGGCCAGCAAGGGCAAGCCGGCGGTCCGCTTCAAGCTCCGCAGCGAGGGCAGGGAGCGGGTCGCGAACGTGCTCAGCACCGGCGAGCAGACGGCGCTGGCGACCGCCTTCTTCCTCGCCGAGCTGCGGGTCAGCAACGAGCGCAGCGCGATCGTCCTCGACGACCCGATCTCCTCCCTCGACCACCAGCGCCGCGACCACCTCGCCACCCGCCTGGTCGAGGAAGCCCAGCGCCGCCAGGTCGTCGTCCTCACCCACGACCTGGTCTTCGTCTACTTCCTGAAGGAAAAGGCCGAAGCCCTCGGGGTCGAGCTGCACGGGCAGGCCCTGACCCGGGCCTTCCACGCGGTCGGGGTGGTCGATCCCGACCTGCCCTGGATCGCCAAGTCACCGGTCGAGCGGGTGAAGGCGCTGCGGCACCGGCTGAAGAGCGAGCTGAAGCCGATGTTCAAGGGCAACGACCCTCGCTACGAGCGGGAGGCCGAGCTCTGGAGCCTGGACCTGCGCAAGGCGTACGAGCGGATGATCGAGACCTACGTCCTCGGCGGCACCGTCGAGCGCCAGGCCCGCCACATTCAGGTGCGCAAACTGCACCGCGTGAAGTGGAGCCCCGAGCTGGCGAAGGAGATCGACGGCGCCGTGAAGGAGATCTCGGGCGACGCCCACCAGGGTCCCCTCGGCCAGCACGCAGCGGCGGCGCCGCCGGCGAAGCTGGAGTCCCTGCTCGACCGCTTCGACGCTCTCTGCGAGCAGACCAAGCCGGGGAAGAAGCGCAAGCCCGACGAGGCCCCGGCTCAGGACCCAGTGTCCCTGCGGGCGCGGTAGCGGCGCGTCTTCTCGCGGTTGCCGCAGACGTCCATCGAGCACCAGGTGCGGGAGTGGTTGCGGGTGGCGTCGTAGAAGGCCCATTGACAGCCCTCGTCGGTGCAGGCCTTGAGCCGCGGCCAGGCGCCGAGGGACTGGAGGCGCTCGATCGCGAGCAGGAGGCGGGCTTCGAAGCCGCTGAGGCCGGAGCGCGCCGGGGCGAGGTCCAGCCGGCCGTCGGCGGAGAAGGTGGTGCGGATGCGGGTGCGCTCGGCCGCCTCACGGAGGGGGATGAGGCTCGCGACGTCCGCCTCCTCGCCGTTGTTGGCCAGCAGCAGCGCCCGCAGCGACTCGCGCAGGGCCTGAACGCGACCGACGTCCTCGTCGTCGAGCTCGCCGGCCGGCTCGCCGGTCCTCCCCTCGATCCAGGCACCCAGCGCCCGGGAATCGGCGATCGAATCGGTCTCCTCCTCGATGTCGCGGCTGTTGACGAACTCGACCAGGAGATCGGCCTCGGAGTCGATCAGAGCTTTGTTAAGCGAGGTTGACACCTGCTATCTAGCTTAGCTAGTGTTGTAGACACTGGCAAATCGATTTAGCCAGTGTTCCAACCCTCGAAGAGGAGGACATCATGAGATTCCTCGCCAGCTTCACCCTCGCCAACGCCGCCCAATCGCAACGGCGGATGCACGAGATCGCAGAGCGCGACCGCAAGGTTCGGCGGCATCCCCGCCACTCTCGCCGCTAGCCGAGTTCGATTACGCCGAAGAGCAGCAGCAGGATCACGGTCACCACGGCCGAGACCAGCAGCGAGCCGCCGCAGCCGAGGTTGTTGGAGAAGAAGAGGAACACGGACCACCTGGGTACCCGGAGGTCGGTGCCGAAAACCGGCTAGCCCAGCTCTTCCTTCAGCCGCATCAGGGCGATCACGGTCGTCGCATCGCGGATCTCCGGCAGCGCCTCGCCGACCTCGGTCAGGTCGAGGCGGACGACCTCGATGTCCTCGTCGTCGTCGCGCTCGCCGCTGGCCGGCGAAAGGCCGGTCGCAGCGAAGATCGTCACCTTCTCGGTGAGGAAACCGGGGCTCGGATAGATGACGTGCAGCAGCGTCCAGCTCTCTGCCCGCAGTTCCGCCTCCTCGGCCAGCTCCCGCTGCGCGCACTCGAGCTCGCTCTCGC
Organism: Solirubrobacterales bacterium; assembly: GCA_035264245.1. Classification (GTDB taxonomy): domain Bacteria; phylum Actinomycetota; class Thermoleophilia; order Solirubrobacterales; family 70-9; genus VAYN01. The sequence goes on along the minus strand of DATFQO010000079.1, from coordinate 7,603 downwards.
CCTCGACGTCGAGCGTCCCCGCCGGGATCTCCAGCAGCTCGTCCTCCTCCACCGCCTCACGCGGCTGCGCCACCAGGTAGGCGAACTCACCGTCGTAAGCGACCACAGCCACCGAGCCAGGATGCTCGACGATCTCCCGCTCGACCTCCGTCCCGCCGGCGCGCCGGTAGCGCTTGGAGACGAAGTCGACGTGCTTTCCCTTATGCAGGCGGGCAGTGCTCAAGAGGTCCATCTGACACGCCCGACCATAACGCATTTCTGCTTATCCTTGTAAATCTTCAACGCTTGTTTACAATTGCATGCATGTACACAAGACGAATCGGGTCCCGCCTAGCAGGCCTCCTCGAGCAGTCACCGGCCGTAGTGCTGACCGGGCCGCGGCAGGTTGGGAAGACGACCCTCGCCCTGGAGATCGCCGGTGGGCAAGGCGGGACCTACCTGGACCTCGAGTCCGAGACCTACCGCGCGAGGCTGGCCGAGCCCGAGCTTTATTTCACCGATCACCGTGACGAGCTGGTGGTTCTCGACGAGATCCAGCGCCTGCCAGGCCTTTTCGAAGTGCTGCGCGGGGTGATCGACAGGGGGCGACGCGAGAGCAGGGGGAATGGCCGGTTCCTGCTTCTGGGCTCGGCCTCGCTGGAGCTGCTGGCCCAGAGCGGCGAGAGCCTCGCCGGGCGTATCGCCTTCGCGGAGCTGGCGCCCTTCGACGTCACCGAGGTCGGTGCCGAGCAACTCGACAAGCTCTGGGTTCGCGGTGGATTCCCCGAGAGCTTTCTCGCTGGCGACGCCGAGGCAAGCTTGCGCTGGCGGCGGGACTTCATCCGCACCTACCTTGAGCGGGACATTCCTCAACTCGGTCCGCGGATCCCGGCGGAGACGCTGCGAAGGCTGTGGACGATGCTGGCCCACAACCAGGGCTGCCTGCTGAACGCAGCCACCATCGCCCGCGGCCTCGGCGTCAGCGGCGCCACCGTCGGCAACTACCTCGACCTGATGGTCGACCTGCTCCTGGTCCGGCGGCTGCCGTCCCGATTGGCCAACGTCGGCAAGCGCCTGGTGCGATCGCCCAAGGTGTACGTGCGCGACAGCGGACTCCTCCACGCCCTGCTCGGCATCGCCGACAAAGAGGCGTTGCTGGGGCACCCGGTTGTCGGCGGAAGCTGGGAGGGATTGGTGGTCGAGGACCTGATCGGCCTGGCGGGAGAGAGCGTCGGACCGAGCTTCTACCGCACCAGCGGTGGAGCCGAGGTCGACCTCGTCCTCTCCTGGCCCGACGGGCGCGAGTGGGCGATCGAGGTAAAGCGAACTCTGGCGCCGAAGCTAGAGCGGGGGCTGCGCTCGGCGCTTGAGGACATCGAACCGGACCGGAGTTTCCTAGTCTATCCCGGCAGCGAGCGCTTCCCGCTCGGTGAAGGGGTCGAGGCAATCGGCCTGGCCGAGCTGTGCGCCGAGCTCAGTTCGACGTAGGGATCGCTGCCGAACATCTTTTAGAGGACTCAGAAGATGTCCTCGGCCGTGAGCCGAAGGAGATCGTCGTCGCCGGCCACGGATTCGCGCGCGCAGATTGCGAAGCGTGGCCGTGCGGCGAGATTGGGGACCGCGACAGCCTTGCGTTGGAGATCTGCTCGCAGCCGCGAGCCGTCGACCTGTTTTCGCCACTTTGCCTCCCCCAGCAGTACCGCGCTCCTGCCGCGACCGGCGAGCGCGACGGCGTCGATCCCTCCCGGGTCCTCCCCTGCGGTCCAGAACGGCCCGATCGCGACGACCTCATCGCCAAGGTCGCCGCTCACCGCCAACCGCCGCAGATGGGCGCGAAACGCGTCCTCCCAGGGACCTCCCATGTGGTCGTCGAGTGAGTCGAGGAGGACCGGCAGGATGCTCTCGCCCAAGCCACGGTCGATCTCGGGCCGGTAGCGGTCGAGGACGCTGAGCCAGAAGCCGAGGAAGTTGTCGGCGATTCGGTAGATCCGCCGCCGAGTCCGCTGTGGGTTCTCGGTGACCGGAGCGATCCGATCCACGAGACGCAGGGCCACAAGCCTGTCCAGCGTGCGATTGGGATCGGCCCGGACGGCCTGTTCGATCTCGTTGAACCTGGTCCGCCCGGCGGCGATGGCGTAGAGCACCTGGCGAGCCAGATCCCCGCCGTCGGCCTCCGTCGCGAGCACGAGCTGACCCTCCGTGAGCAACGGCGAGCCCGGCGTGCAGGCGAGGCGCAGGAGGTTCGAGCGAACACTTGCGCTTTGGTCCCACCAGCGCAGATAGAGGGGCATCCCCCCGACCAGACCCCAGACGAGGGCCCGCTGCGCGGGCTTCAACGAGCGCAGCATCATCGCGGCCTCGTGTGGCGAGAAAGGGTGGAGGAGCAGGGAAAGATCGAGCCGGCCATAGAGCGGCGCCCGCTCCTCCTGCATCGCCTCCATCGTCCGCACGGCCGAACCACACAGCAGCACCTTCAGCTTGCTCTGCGAGGAGATCCGGTCCCAGACGGCCCGCAGCAGGTCGGGAAGACCGGAAGAGCTCTCCGCCAACGCTGGCAGCTCGTCGAGAATCAGCAGAACCTTTCGGCTCCGAGCCGCTGCCGCAAGGGTCTCCAGCGCATCCTCCCAATCCGCGAAGGGACGGCTCTCGAGATCCCTCACCCCGGTATCCAGCACCCGTGCCGCCGCGCGGGACAGAGCGGCGAGTTCCGCGGCAGCGGGCCGACCGGCACCGGTGTGAAAGACGGTGGGGAAATCGGCGGCGAAATGTTGAAGGAGCGCCGTCTTGCCTACACGCCGGCGACCCCAGACCATCCCCATGCTCGCCCCCGGAAAAGCCCACCAAGATCGGAGTTGATCGAGCTCTCGTCCACGATTCACAAAAGGCATGAGTCGAGGATACCACCGGTAAGTGTCGGCGACAGGTAGTGTCGGCGACCGTAGAGGGCGGTGACCTTTAGCTCGAGGTCGGGAAGTTCAAGCCGGCGGAGCTGGTGTTTTCGGTGTTGCTTTTCGGCCAACGGCTGGTGATCGCCTTGCCGCGGGTGTAGAAGCGGACGCCCTCGGGGCCGTGGATGTGGTGGTCGCCGAAGAGGGAGTCCTTCCAGCCGCCGAAGGAGTAGAAGGCCATCGGCACCGGGATCGGGACGTTGATGCCGATCATCCCGACTTCGACCTCGCGCTGGAAGCGGCGCGCCTCGTGGCCGGAGCCGGTGAAGATCGCGGCGCCGTTGGCGTAGGTGTTGCGGTTGATCAGCGCGATCGCCTCGTCGAGGCTGCCGCTGCGAACGACCGAGAGGACGGGGCCGAAGATCTCGTCGCTGTAGACCGACATCTCCGGCGCGACCTGGTCGATCAGCGTCGGCCCGACCCAGAAGCCGCCGCCGTCCATCTCCAGCTCGCGGCCGTCCACGGTCAGCCGGGCGCCGGCCTCGGCTCCCTGGCCGATGTAGTCGACGATCCGATCGCGCGCCTGCGGCGTCACCACCGGCCCCATTTCCGAGCTGGGATCCAGGCCGGGCCCGACCTGGATCTCGCGCGCCCGGTTGGCGACCTCCTCGACCAGCGCGTCGCCCGACTCGCCGACCGCGACGGCGACCGAGATCGCCATGCAGCGCTGCCCGGCGGAGCCGAAGCCGGCGGCCGAGAGCTGGTCGGCGGCGTAACCGAGGTCGGCGCCGGGCATCACCACCGCGTGGTTCTTCGCTCCCCCGAGCGCCTGCACCCGCTTGCGCTTCTCCATCGCGCGGGCGTGGACGTAGGAGGCAATCGGGGTCGAGCCGACGAAGGAGACCGCCGCCACGTCGGGATGGTCGAGCAGGGCGTCGACCGCGACCTTGTCGCCGTGGACGACGTTGAAGGCGCCCTCCGGCAGCCCCGCCTCGGCGTAGAGCTCGGCGACCAGGTTGGAGGCGGAGGGGTCGCGCTCGGAGGGCTTGAGGACGAAGGCGTTGCCGCAGGCGATCGCGACGGGGTGCATCCACATCGGCACCATCGCCGGGAAGTTGAACGGGGTGATCCCGGCGCAGACGCCGAGCGGCTGGCGGAAGGAATACGCGTCGACGGTGGTCGAGACCTGGTCGGAGTACTCGCCCTTCAGCAGCTGCGGGATCCCGCAGGCGAACTCGGCCACCTCGAGGCCGCGCAGGACCTCGCCCTTGGCGTCCTCCAGAACCTTGCCGTGCTCGGAGGAGACGATCCGCGCCAGCTTCTCGACGTTGGCGTTGAGCAGCTCGCGGAAGGCGAACATCACTTTGGCGCGGCGGCTGAGCGAGGCCTCCGACCACTCGGCGAAGGCGGCGCGCGCCGCGGCAACCGCGGCGTCGACGTCGGCCGGCTCGGCCAGCAGCACCTCGGCCTGCTCCTCGCCGGTCGCCGGGTCCCAGACAGGAGCGCTGCGGGACGAGGAGCCGCTCGTCTCCTCGCCGCCGATCCGGTGCCGGATCGTCCGCTTGGCGGTGACGGCGCTCATCGGGTCATTGTGACGGGACCGGGGTCAGCGGCCCTTGGCCGCTGAGTACAGAGATCGCGTTGCGGGCGGCCAGCTCGGCCATCGCGGTGCGGGTCTCGACCGTCGCCGAGCCCAGGTGCGGCACCAGGACGACGTTGTCGAGTTCGAGCAGCCGCGGCTCGACCTCCGGCTCGCGCTCGTAGACGTCGAGCCCCGCCGCCGCGATCTTCCCCTCCGCCAGCGCCGTGGCCAGCGCCGCCTCGTCGACGATCGGGCCGCGGGCGGCGTTGACGAGGACCGCGCTCGGCTTCATCGCCTCCAGCTGTGGGGCGCCGATCAGGTGGTGCGTCTCCGGCGTCAGCGGGCAGTGCAGGCTGACCACGTCGGCCTCGGCCAGCAACCGCTCCAGCGGCAGCCGCTCGGCGCCGAGCGCCGCCTCCACCTCGGGCGGCGCGGGGTTGCGCTGGTGGTAGGCGACCTGCATCCCGAAGGCTCGGGCGCGCTGCGCCACCCATTTGCCGATCCCGCCGAGGCCGACGATTCCCAGCGTCCGGCCCTGCAGCGAGCTGCCGAGCATGAACCCCATCCCCCAGTTCCAGTCGCGGCCGGAGCGGACGAGGCGGTCGCCCTCGACGATCCGCCGCGTCGCCGCCAGGATCAGCGCCATCGTCAGGTCGGCGGTGGCGTCGTCGAGGACGCCGGGCGTGTTGGTCACCACCACCCCGCGCTTCGCCGCCGCCTCGACGTCGACGTTGTCGTAGCCGACCGCGACGTTGGCGACGCAGCGCAGCTGCGGGCCCGCCGCCTCGAGCAGCTCCTCGTCGACCCGGTCTCCCAGCAGGGTCAGGATCGCCCCTGCCCCGGCGACCAGCTCGAGCAGGTCATGGCGCGGGATCGCCGTCTCCCGCTCGTCGATCCGCACCTCACCTGCCTGCCGCAGCACCTCGACCGCCCGTGCCGGGACCCGGCTGGTGACGGCGAAGAGCGGGCGACCGGGCGGTGTCATCGCCTGACGCTAGCGCCCCATGCGGGGACGTGCGCAGGCCCGACGTCAATTCGTCTTTCAGGATCCGATCCCCGGGGCTGGCCTAGACAACCCCGGGGACCAAGGAGAACACACATGTAGCCAGGACTTTTTTCCACACCCGAGACCCGGGTTCAATAGCTGCCGAATGCCTGATTTCGGAGGTGCCAATTGGAACCGAGCGGCGAGGTCACCCGACCGTAGGCTTCAACACCACCAGGCAGAGGTCGTCGCGGATCGGCCGGTCGGCCCAGCCGAGGATCGAGCGTTCGACCTCGTCGACGATCACCCGCGCGCGCAGGCCGCTGAGCGGGGCGAGCAGCCGGGTGAGGCCGTCGAGCCCCAGCATCTGGCGGCCGCGGCGGACATCGGTGGCGCCATCGGTGTAGACGACCAGACCCTCGCTGCCGGCGATCGAGCTCTCGGTGTTCTCCAGCTCCAGAGTCTCCTCGGCGCCGAGCAGGAAGGTGGACCCGACGGCCGGCAGCTCTTCCAGATCAGACAGGCGCAGGGGAGGCGGGTGTCCCGCCCGCGCCCAGCAGACCGACTCGTCCCCGGGGCGCATCCGCACGCAGATCGCGCTGACGAGCTCGTGGCGCCGGCCCGGGCGGTCGGTCAGCGAGGTGTTCGCCATCCGCAGCAGCTCCGCCGGGTCGCTGCTGTTGGCGGCGAAGGCGGCGAAGCGCGTCCGGATGAAGGTGGCGAGGCGGGCCGCGGCAGGACCGTGCCCGACGACGTCGCCGACGATCGCCAGCGCCGACCCGTCGGGGCCGTTGGTCAGCAGGTAGAAGTCGCCGGAGACGCCGAGTTCGGAGGGCACGAAGGCGGCGCCGGAATCGACCCCGGGCAGGCTCGGCAGCTCGCTCGGGGTCAGTGCCGCCCTGATCGCCTCCAGTTCCTCAGCCGAGTGCTCGAGCTTGCTCAGGCGCCCGGCGAGAGCCGAGGCGACAAAGGCGACACCGACGAAGAAGACCGCCCGGATGAAGAGTGCGAGGGCGAAGTGCGGAACTGGTTCGATCAGGTGACCGACTACATATAGGGCGAGGCTGGCCAGGGTGACCAGGAGGGCCGGCCGCAGGCCGAACCACCAGGCGGTCAGCCCGATCGGGACGGAGTAGAAGAAGGCGAGGCCGGAGGTGGCGCTACTCGCCAGGATCCAGACGAGGAAGACCGCGGCGAGCGAAGCGACTACACAGGCGATGCGAGCGGTTCGCGATAGGGCCACGGGCAACGTCGCCCGACCCTACCGCAGCACCGCTCGCCTGCCGCCTAGCGGGGGATCAGATGCGCAGCTAGTACCACTTGCCGCGGGCGAAACCGCCGAATGCGATCAGGCCGATCAAGACGATGATGATTCCCAGTACGACGCTCCAGAAGAGTGCCACCAAGATCCCGATGATCACGAGGATGCCGCCCAGCGTGATCCCGCCGATGCCTCCTCTGTCTCCTCTATCTGCCCTGGCGTTCATCTGCTCCTCCGTTCGTGGTTTGCATTGAACGACTGGTGCAATCCCCTGCCTACCCCGAAGGCGCCGATCTCACTCCGGCTCGGGGGCCTCCTCGCCCGGCCAGGCGCCGGTCAGCTTCGCGAACGAGGTGCGGGTGCCGTGGTCGACGAGGCCTTTGACGAGGCGGAAGATCGCCCCCTCGACGACCAGCGCGGCAATCAGCTTCGGCCAGGAGAATTCGCGGTGCTCGGGCTTCGGCGGCTCTTCTTCGTCGATCAGCCCCCAGATCCGTTCGAAGATCTTGCCGCCGACGGCGCCGGCGATCAGGCCGAGGACGATGCTGATCGGGGCGAAGACGAACTTCATCGGGTGAAGCCTCCTTGGTCGGTCACGTGGTCTTCTGGTCCTTGGGCTCGTCGCGCGGCTCCAGCTGGATCTCCTTCTCGGCCCGCGGCCGGCCTTCGTCGATCTCGGCGCTGCGCTCGCGCTCGGCGTTCATCTGGTGGCCGAAGAGGATCGCCAGGTTGGTGATCCAGAACCAGAGCAGCAGGACGACCAGCCCGGCGAGGGTGCCGTAGGTCTTGTCGTAGGAGCTGAAGTTGGAGACGTAGAGGGCGAAGAGGGCCGAGGCGATCGCCCAGACGACGATCGCGACCAGCGCCCCGGGCGTTACCCATTTGAAGCCGCGGAGCTTGACGTTCGG
>DATFQO010000078.1:0-50137 GCA_035264245.1 Solirubrobacterales bacterium | reverse complement strand
ACAACAACAGCTGGTCGGTGCCGGCGGGGACGACCAAGGACTGCGCGCCCGCCTTCCTCGACCCGGCGGCCGACGACTACCGGCTGGCCAACGGCCGCGGCGTCACCTGGGTCCCGTCCCAGCAGCACTACGGGCCCTGAGGGGCACCGGGAGGCGTCAGGCGACTGGAGCGGCGGGAGCCGCCCGCCGGCGCGACTTGAGGAACCCCAGGGGAAGCGCTCGCAGCACTACGTCGACCTGGCTCGGGGCGACCAGCGGCAGCAGCGCCAGGTAGAGGACGGAGCCGACCGTTCCCGTGGTCATCGCGCCGATCAAGGTGCTGTCCAGGGCCGCACCGAGTGCGGCGCCGAGGCCATAGCAGCCGCCGGCGAGAAGGATGAATCGCAGGGCGTCGCGGCTGGTCTCGCGGGCGATATGGCCGGCGATGGTGGGGGCTCCGACCCGCAACATCGTCGCGGCGAAGAGCAGCGGCGCGACGAAGGCGGCGCCGACGACCCCGACCGCTCCGAAGAGCGCCCCGCCCAAGAGCGAGGCGGCGACGTGGACGGCGAGCAGCGCCGGGGTGAGGAGGTTGGTGAACCGCGCCCGCCCGAGGGCGAACATCGCCGGCAGCAGCAGGTTGACGAGCAGGGCGGCGACGGTCCAGATCGCCAGCAGCACCCCGAACTCCTGCAGGATCCGAACGTCGCCCGAGTCGAAGCTGGCGGAGAAGAGGACGCCGATGATCGGCGCCCCGGCGGCGACGAAGGCGGCGAGGGCGGGAGCGCAGATCAGGATCGAGTAGCGGAAGCCCTGGGGAACGGTGCCGCCGACCGCCTTCAGCTCGTCGGTGCGGACCTCGCGGCTCATGTCGGCGATCCGCGACATTCCCAGCGCGAAGGCGGTGCCGGCAACCAGGTAGCTGGCGAACAGGTACGCGTAGGAGAGGACGGTCGCGTCGCCGGGGGCGTAGGAGGTGGTCAGCGCCAGGGTGACCAGGTAGAGGGCGTTGAAGGCCAGGTAGATGCTGGTGCGACCGAGGATCAGGCCGGCGTCGGCGATCAGCAGGCGCAGGCCCAGCGGTCGCGGCGGGGCGGCTGGCTCGGTCGGCTGACTACGGCGCACCGCAAACAACATCAGCCCGCAGGTGACGATCGCCATCGCCAGCATCGAGTAGCCGAGCGAGAGCTCGCCGGCGGCGCCGGAGCTGACCAGATAGGTGAGGAGGCCGGCGCCGGCGCCGGCGATGTAGGCGGCCGCGACCGCGTCGAAGCGGTCCCGGATCGCGAGCACCGTCGCTCCCCCGGCAGCCCAGAGCTGCAGGATCATCGCCCCGCCGAGGATCGGCAGCGCCTCCTCGGTGACGCTGCGGCCGGCGTCGCTCAGCCCCGGGGCGAGCGCGATCGACAGCGGGTGGGCGAGGGGGATCGTCAGAACCGCGACGGCGAGGGCGATGAAGACGAGCGTCGCCCCGAACTCCCGCAGCGGCAGCCCGCGGGTGGGGTGGACCAGCAGCGGTGCCGAGGTGACCCGGATGCTCTGGCTGAAGACCCCGAAGACCGTGTAGAGGGAAAAGGCGACGAAGAAGCCGTCGGTCAGCGCATCGGTTCCATTGGAGTGGAGGTAGAGGGCCGCCTGTATCGCTGCGGCGGTGGCCATGGCGAAGGTCGCGACCGCCATCAGCATCCCCGCCCGGGCATGCTTGCTGTGGGTCGCCTTTTCGGTCATCACGGAGTCAACGGTTGCGGGGCGGTGGAACTTTTCGCCAGCCGGTCAGGCAGCAGCCGGCGCAGCAGGCGGGAGACGTCGCTCCAGACCTCCGGGAAGAAGGCGCGGAGGGCGAGCGCCTGCACGGCGCAGCCGGCAAGGCCGGCGAGGAGGACGATCAGGACAGGGGCGGCGCCGGCCCCACGCAAGAGGTCGGCCACCGGCAGCCCGACGGCCAGGACCAGGGCGGCGGTCGCCGCCGCGGGCGCCAAGTCGGTGAAGAGGCGGCGGACGGGCATCCCGAGGACGCGGCGGAAGAGAACCAGGTAGACGGCGGCGAGCATCGCGACGTGGACGCCCACCACCGCGAGGGAGACCGTGACGAGGCCCTGCCTGGCGGTGAGGAAGACGGCGAGCCCGTAGGCGACCAGCACCACGCAGTTGAAGATCAGCAGGGCGCGCGGCCGGCCGGCCGCGAGCATCACCTGGGAGTAGCCGGTGAGGATCGCGGCGATCATCCCCGCGGCCGCGAGCACCTGGGTCGGCTCGATCGCGGCCCGCCAGGCGTCGCCGAAGACCATCGGGATCAGCTCCGGCGCGGTGACGATCAGGATCGCCAGCAGCGGCACCACCACGGCGCCGTGGATTCGGGTCGCCCGCTCGTGGAGCTTCTTCATCTCGTCCAGGTTGCTGGTCCGGGAGTAGATCGGGAAGGCGAGGCGCATCATGATGCCGCTGATCTTGTCCTGGTAGAGGACCCCGATCTGGAAAGCGCGCCAGTAGATGCCGACCTGGGCGGGATTGAGGCGGGCGGCAAGGACGGCGTAGTCGACGTTGCTGATCGCGACGTAGAGGAGCCCGGCGGCCGAGGCCGGGGCGCCGAAGCGGCCGACCTCTGCCATCTCCTTGCGGCGCCAGCGTGGGCGGCCCGGCGGCGAGACGGCGACCATCGCCAGCGAGGTGAACCCGATTCCGGCCACCGCTCCGATCACGACCGCTTCGCCACCGAGGCCGATCGCGGCGAGGCCGATGGCGACGCCGGCGCCAACCGCGAGAGCGCCGGTTTCGATGATGCTGATCGGCCGGAAGTCGAGGTTGCGGGAAAGCCGTGCGCGGGAGACGGCGCCGAGGCCGGCGAGGGCGAAGGCCGGCGCCGCGATCTGGATCAGGTGGGCGATCTCGTCGCTGAAGATCGGCGCCGCGATCACCGGCGCCAGGAAGTAGACGAGGAGGCTGAGCGCGAGGCCGGCGGCGAGGCTGGTCAGCGTCGCGGCCTCGAAGTGGCCGGTCTCGATCAGTTTGCGTTGGACCAGAGCGCTGCCGAACCCCTCGTAGGTGAGGATCACCGCCAGCGGGATCAGGATCAAAGCCACCGAGGCGTTGCCGAACTCAGCCGGGCTGACGAGGCGGGCCAGGGCCACCGCGCTGGCCAGCTGCAGGGCCTCGGTCGCGACCCTGGCGATCGCGAACCAGCGGACGCCCGATACAGCCGCCTCGCGCAGCTGGTCCCCGTCCAGCTCCTGCTGGTTCGCCTCACCGGTCGCGGTCATCGGAGAACAAACGCTTCCGGGCGCCCTTCTCTTGTGGGGGGGAACGCCTGCCGCGCGAGCAAGTTTTCCTGGCCGAACTTCGTTCTTGACATGTGGACGGACTGAGCAAACCCCAAAGAGGATCGGAGCGGGCATGGAGGTAGTTGGATTCGTCAGGGCACTTCTGCAGCGGAAGGCGGTCCTCGGCGTCCTCCTCGCCTTGGCCGTCCTGGCCGCCTTCCTGACCGCCTTCAGGATCGGTCCCGGCGGGGTCGAACGACGCTCGGTGGCGGTTGGCGCCGCCACCGGCCAGATTCTGGTCGATTCGGCCGAATCGACCCTGGTCGAGGGGGCGGGCTCGGATCAGATCGCCGCGCTCGGGACCCGCGCTCGGGTCTACGCCCAGTACCTGAGCAGCCGCGACGCGGTCAACAAGATCGCCCGCCAGATCGACGTCGACCCCGCCTTGATCACCGCCGCCGGCCCCTTCAGCGAAGGAACCGGAATCCAGGACTACGACCAGCAGGGCGCCGAGTCCCGCGCCCGCGATCTCGTCGACGAGGGCAAGCAGTACCGCCTCGTCTTCGCCGCCCAGGAAGACGTTCCGATCATCACCGTCTACTCGACCGGGCCCGACGCCGGCCAGGCACTGGCTCTGGCGCAAAGCTCCTACAACGTCCTCGAGAGCTACATCGGCGAACTCAAAGTCGACGCCCGCCGCGCCGAAGCGGTGGCTCCGCCAAGCAAAAATCCGCAGGCCGCCTCGTCGGTGCCGCTGGTCGAAAACATCGTCGTCCGCGAGCTCGGCGCTCCCGAGGGCGGCTTGATCGGAGGCAAAGCCGACTACGTGCTGATGATCCTTGCCTTCCTCGCCGTCTTCGGGCTCGGCTGCCTCGTCGTCGCCATCGCTTCCGGGTTCATGCGTCACTGGCGACTGGCCGCGGACATGGAACGGGTCGGTTCGGAGGCCAGCGACTGGCTCCAGGACAAAGACCCCGGGTCTCGCCCGGGGGCCGGTAACGGATCGAGCAAGCCCAGGGAGACGGCGGACAAGGCGAACCGGTCCGAGCCGAATCCCGCGCAGCTGAGGCGCCGTGAGGAGACGCCCAGGAGCGGTACGGCGACTGCCCGGCCGTGACCCCGGAGCGTCGGGACAGGCTGGGCGGCTTGCGAGACCTGACCGCGACCCACCGTCGGACCCTGAGGAGCCTGGCGGGCGACTGGCCGCATACCACCCGGCTGATGCCGTGGTGCCTCGCCGGCTTCATGGTGATGCTCTTCCTGGTCCCCTTCGACAGCATCGACCTGCCGATCGGCCTGCCGCTCGAAGCGAAGCTGGACCGACCCTTCCTGCTCGCGATCGTCGCCCTCTGGATTCTCTCGATGGTGATGATGGGAGGCGCGAACCGCTTGCGGATGACGGCGATCCACTACGCCTTCTTCGGCTTCGTCCTGATCGCGATCCTCAGCCTGATCCACAACGCCGAGACGACGGTGCGGCTGGGCGAGCTCGAACTCGGGGTGCGGAAGCTGGCTCTGTTGCTGTCCTACCTCGCCCTGTTTGTCGTCGTTGCCTCGAGCGTGCGCGCCTCGGAGGTGCGGCCGCTGATGAACCTGATGTGCGGGCTGGCGGTGCTCACCGCGATCGGGGTCATCTGGGAGTACCGGGAGGAATACAACTTCTTCTTCGAAGGCCTGGGCGAAGTCATCCCGATCACCGCGCCGCCCGAACTCCACGGATTCGACTCGATCGGCCGACGCTCGGTGATCGGCCCCACCATCCATCCACTGGCGCCGGCGATGATGATGGCCTGTGCGCTGCCCTATGCGCTGATCTCGCTGTACGAAAGTCGCGAGCTGCGGCGCAAAGTCATCTGGGGGCTGGCGGCGACGATCATGATCGCCGCCGCGCTCGCCACCCAGCGGAAAACCAGCATCGTCGCGCCGGTGGTGGCGGTCGCCGTGCTGGTCGCCTACCGCCCGCGGATGCTGCGGATGCTGGCGCCGGGGCTGATCGCGTTCGTCATCCTCGTGCACCTCTTCACCCCCGGAGCGCTCGGCGGCGTCACCTCGCAGCTCCTGCCGCAGAACTTCTTCGGCTTCGGCAGCACCGTCGATCGCCAGAGCGACTACGGGGCGGTCGAGCCGGACGTGATCAACCAGCCGCTCCTGGGTCGCGGCTACGAGACCTATGACCAGAAGAAGTACCGGATCCTCGACAACCAGTACCTGACCACGATCATCGGCACCGGCATCGTCGGGATCCTCGCCTATCTCTCGATCTTCGCCGCGATCTTCCTCCTCGCCCACCGGGTCTCCCGCTGGGGTGACCCCGATCGCGCCGGGCCCGCGATCGCGATCGCCGCGGCGACGAGCGCGATGGTGATCGGAGGCGCGCTGCTCGACATCCTCGCCTTGCCCCAGCTGCCGTACCTGATCTGCTTCTTCGCCGGATTTGTCGCGGTCCTCTGGAAAGACGTGCGGCCGGCGGACTACCCGGCGGTGCGGTTGACCGAGCAACTGAGGATTCGCGGCGAGGCACAGCTGGTGCCTCTGGACCGCTGAGCGCGCCATGGACGTTCTCTTCAGCTTCGCCTACGCCACGTGGGGGACCGCGGTCGCGCGTGGCATGTGCTTCTCCGAAGACCGTTTGGTCGAGACCCTGATCGACGACCGCCGGGTGGAGCGGCTGCTGGTGGCGGAGACGCCCCGCAGCCTGCCGATCAAGCTGCTGAAGGAGCGGGTGCGAAAACCGCCGCCGCCGCCCGCGGGCAACAGCGTCTCGCTTTACGGGCCGACCCGGATGCGGCGGGCCGACCCGACCTCGATCCGGGCCGTGGAGGGCAGCTTCCGGCGCTGGGACGCGCACCTGCAGCGCGTGTCGCGGAGGCGCGGCCTCGTCCGACCGGCGGTGATCACCACCCATCCTCTGATCGCCGGGTTCGCCCCGCTGGAGTGGGCCTCCTCGGTCACCTATTACGCCTACGACGACCTCGCCGAGCTGCCGGATCTGCGGCGCTGGCGTCCCGCGATCCTCGATGCCTACCGGCGGGTGCGGGAGCTGGGTCGCGGCGTGGCGGCGGTCTCGCCGGCGATCCTCGACGTGATCCGGCCCACCGGTCCCGGCATCGTCGTCCCCAATGGAGTCGATCCGGGGGAATGGAGCAGCCCCCAGCCGGCTCCGCCCTGGTTTCAGTCACTGCCGGGCCCGCGGCTGCTCTACGTCGGCAGCCTCGAGTCGAGGGTCGACGTCGAGGCGCTGGCAGCGGCGGCAAGGGCGCTGCCCGATGCCTCCTTCGCGCTGGTCGGGCCGCTGCTCGAGCCCGACCACTTCGCCGAGCTGCGTCCGTTGAGCAACGTTCACCTGCGGCCCCCCGCCTCGCGATCGGAAGTGGTCGGTCTCGTCACCGCCGCTGACGTCTGTCTACTGCCGCACCTCGATAACGCCTTGACCAGGGCGATGAGCCCGTTGAAGCTCTACGAGTACCTGGCCGGGGGGGCGCCGGTGGCAGCCCTCGACCTGGAGCCGATCCGCGACGTCTCTCCGCGCGTCGTCATCCACGCGGACCTCGGAGCGGCGATCGGCGAGGCCTTGACCCTGGGACGGGCTCCTGAATCCGAGCGCCGGGCCTTCGCCGAGGCCAACTCCTGGAAGAGTCGCCAGGAGCCGATCCTGCGGCTGGCGCTGGGCGCCGGGTCGGATCGGGCGATCGTCAGCTGATCAGGAGCGGACCGGCAGTCGGTCGAGGGTCGGGGTGATCCGATCGTGCGCCTCGCCCGCCAGGCGTCGGGCGAGTCGTCGGATCTCGCGCGGTGGTGGCGCCACCCGGTCCGGGGAGACCGCATCGGGCGATCTCAGCACCAGCTCCACTCGCTCCCTTCCGGAGATCGGGATCGGCTCGCCGATCCCGAAGCGACGGCGTCCGAGGAGAACCTCTTCATCGGGGCCCATGCCCGCCGGTTCGACGACGAGGGTCGAGATACCGGTCGGGATCTCGACCGACAGCCGGCGCGAATGGGGCCGCACTCGCAGCTGCTCGCCATCGGCGCAGGAGCTGAAGTTGGAGGCCGCGATCTCCCCCAGAGAGGCCCAGCGGGTCTCGCCCAGGCTCTCGATTTCGAGCGTCCGCTCGGCCAGCAGGTCGAGACCGTCGCGCAGGTCGTCGTGGTGCCCGTAGAGGATCAGCGGCTGGTCGAGGTAGGCCCGCAGCGCGACCTCGGCGGCGGAATAGAGGGGCGAGGCGAGGGGGTGGCGAAGGAGCACCGGCGGCAGGCCCGGTGCCGAGTCCGCCGGCCACCAGCCGACCGGTGCCTCTGCGGACGGCGCCGGGGCGAGCCAGGAGGGAGGAGAGGCCTCTTCCCACGGATAGGGCCGGGTCATCGTGATTGCGTCGAACCCGGCTCGCACCAGGGCCCGCGCCATCGGCTCCGAGCAGGCCTCGTGCGGAGGCACCATCAGCCTCGAGACCTTCACCCCGGTCCGGCGCTCGAAGGCCGCGACGCGACGCAGCGCTTGCGCAGCGACCGTCAGGGCCTCCGCGTCGGTGACCTCGTGGCCCAGCTCGCCGCCAAAGTGATCGTTGCCGTGGACGAGGAGCGACAGCGAGCGGCTGCCTCGCAGCAGGGAGACCGCCCCCGGATGGTTGAGCCGAGCGTCGAGGGGAACCATCGCCAGCGCGAGGTGATAGCCGTGGCGGTCGGCGTGCTCGGCGCTCGCCGGCAGCGAGAGGTAGCCGTAGGAGGGCCAGTGCAGGTTTGGGTCGTCAAGCAGGAAGGTCGCCCGCAGGGGTGGTGGCCGCCAGGCGTTCCCGGCGGCGAGGGAGCGCAGCAGGGCGACGATGGGGAGTAGCGCGAGCGAACGGGTACCGCAAAGGCGACAGCGCAGAGATTCGTCGCCACCCAGCTCGGCCGGGGACAGCGCCGCGACGTCGAGTGCCCCACGTCGGACCCAGAGTGGGCCGCCGGCGAAGGCGGCGATCGTCTCCGAGTTCGAGACATCGAGCGGCGCCTGGTCGGAGGCGAGGCGGCGGTCGGGGAAGGCGCGACCTCGCAGGCGCCGGTCGGCGGCCTCGGAGCGGGTGATCTCGAACGACACGGCTGGACCGTCGCCGCCCTCGGACCCGAGCGCGGCGAGACCGCGGACCCCGGCCGCCGTCGCTGCGCTCACCTGGCTCGAGCCGCCGAACTCGATCAGGGCATCCAGCGCGTTGAACGCGCCCGCTTCCCTCGGCTCGAAGATGACTCCCGGAAACGCCTTGGAAAGGGCGTCGAAGAGACGCGGCCTCTTGTCCAGCTCGGCGCCGGGAAAGACGCCCACCACCCGCGCGTCGGTCACGGCAGCGCGTAGACGCGGAAGCCCTGAGAGGGGTTGCCGCCGCCCGGTGCGGCGCTGAGGTCGCCGAAGCTCGCGACCAGGCGCCCCGAGCGCAGGTAGCCGCCGAGCAGTTGGTCGTAGCCGATGCCGAAGCGGCCGGTCTCGAAGGCCGAGGTGTCGCGGTTGCTGACCAGCGCGTAGCGGACGCCCTCTCGCCGCAGCTGTGCGATCGCCGCCCGCTCGTCGGCCCTGGTGTCGAGCAGGCCCGGCAGGAACATGTTCTCGTAGAGAGCCTGGGGCCGGTCGGAGAGGAAGTAGAGGCCGGCGTCGGCGGGCAGGGCGAGGACTGGCTCGCCGGGAGCGGTGTGGGTGCGGATGAAGTCGATCGCCAGCTGCTGGGCGCCGGCGCCATCACTGGCGGCGACGTAATCGCCGGCGGCGGTGTGGACGAGCGTGCCCTTGTCGGGATAGAGCGCCGCCGCGGCGTAGAGAGCGATCCCGGCCGCGACCGCGGCCAGCATCCCCATCACCGCCGGCCGCGCGGCGGGACAGCGGTCGCCGACCCGCTGGTGCAGGAGGCCGAGCAGCAGCACCGCCGGGGCCGCGTAGTAGGGCGCGGCCGAGGTCATCGTGAACTGGTCATAGGCGCGCGAGCAGAGCAGGACCGCGACGGCGGCCAGGGCCAGGTCCAGGGGCCAGCGGCCGCTCAGCGGGGCGGCCTCCCGGCGCAGAAGCGCCCGCGCGACCAGCGCCGCCGCCAGCAGCGAGAGCAGCGGCAGCCAGCTCATCCCGAGCAGCAGCTGCTTGCCCTCTTCCTGCACGGCGGCCTCGGCGCCGGCGAAGACGCCACTCGCCTTCCAGGCGGTGAGGAGGAGCAGGGAGCCGAGGCAGGCGGCGGCCAGCGGCCAGAGCGCCTTCATCCGCCCGAGGCCGCGGGCGCCGTGGAACTTCAGCGCGCTCGCGGTGAGGCCGGCGAGCAGGGTCAGGTAGATCGCTCCCCGGGTGAGCGAGGAGGCAACGCTGGCGAGGTCGAAGGGCGTCCACTCGCGGTAGGCGTTGAAGCCGGCGGCGCGGAGGAAGTCGATCGGCCAGAGGTTCTGCCAGAAGAGGCGGTCGGCGCCGACGCTGGCGGCCAGCGTGCCGAGCACCGCGAGCGGGATCGCCAGCGCCGGGCCCGCCATCCAGGCCAGCGCCCGCAGCGCCGCGCGCAGGTCCTCTTCGCGCCAGACCCCGACCGCCCAGGCGAGCCCGGCGATGGCGGCCGCGGCGGCGAACTCGACCCGGGTCAGCGCCGTCAGGCCGATCGCCGTGCCGGCGAGCAGGAAATGGCCGCGGGTCAGCGCCAGCAGGGTCAGGATCGTCAACAGCAGCCCGAAGGTGGCCGAGTTGGTGTGGGGGAGGATGAAGTTGAACTGGGTGCCGGAGAACCCGATCGCGATCAGCACCGCGCTCGAGAGCGCCGCCGCCGGCGGCCGCAGCAGCTGCCGGGCGAGGGCGTAGAACGATCCGGCGATCGCGAGGGTCGTCGCCAGGCCGAGCGCGTAGGCGGTAGCGAGGCTGGTGCCGAACAGCTTGAAGGCTCCCGTCAGCGTGTAGACGCCCAGCGGGCCGTAGAAGTAGCGGGTGTCCTCGTAGGGGAGATGGCCGTGCACCGCCTGCGCAGCGGTCGTCAGCTCTGCCCCGGCGTCGATCTCCGGCGTCCCCCATTTGCGCCAGCTGATCGCGGTCAGTACCAGGATGAACAACCCGAGGCCGGCGAGGGCGAGGGCGTCCGCCGAGCGCGCCAGCGCCAGCAGGCGCGCGGGCAGTGCACGGCTGCTGGCGCCGCGCAGGCGCTCGGGGGCGATCGCGTCGTTCGCGCTCACGGGGAACTAACGGCTCGGCCCGCGGTGCGCTTGCGAGCGGGTTTGCGGCGGGTGCCTAAGGTTTGCCGGCTTCGTAGTGCGCCAGCACCGTCGCCGCCGAGAGGACGGTGGTGTAGAGCGCCGGCTCGTCGATCGAGCCCTGCAGGTAGCGCTGGGCGAGGCTGGTCGTGGAGATCGGCCGGCCGATGCGCAGGTCGCGGCTGCTGTTCCAGGTCGGATCCGAGGTGAAGATGACGTTGGCCCGTTCGACGCCGTCGACGTAGATGCGGGCGCGGGTGCCGTCATAGGTGCCGACGAGGTGGTGGGTCGTGTTTGGCGCGACCGTGGTCGAGCTCACCGCCTGGCCCCGGCTGATCGAGGTGGTCTGGCGGGCGACGGCGAAGACGGGACGGTTGCTGGAGTCGATGACCAGCGAGAAGCCGTTGTCGAAGTCGGCGCTCGAGTCGCTGACCAGGAAGTGGTAGCCGCCGGAGGCTTTGGCGACGCTGGTCCGCACCCAGGCCTCGACCGAGAAGGTCGCGGGAGCCCCGAATGGCGTCGGCGACATGTCGATGTACTGGCTCGTGCCGTTGAAGGAGCGGGCGAAGCTGTTGGTCTCGCCGCCGATCAGCGGGGCGACCGAGAGCGGACTGCTGACGTAGGTGCCGTTGTTGTTGGCGCCGTTGGCGTCGGTCGCCGTCGTCCCCGAGGTCTCGTCGAGACGCCAGAGGTCGCTGATCCCCGTGGTCCCGAGGACCGCCGCGCGGTAGGCGCTGTTGACGGTCAGCGAGCGGGTCGTCGTCGCGGTCCCGCCGTTGTTGTCGGTGGTCCGCAGGCCGAGAGTCAGGGTCCCGGTGGCGGTGAAGGCTTTGGTCGTGCTGGCGGTGGTGCCGGTGCTGGTCTCATAGGTCCCGTTGCCGTCGAGATCCCACTCGTATTTGGCGATCGTCCCGTCCGGATCGCTCGAGGCTGAACCGTTCAGGGTGACGGTCTGGCGGGTGTTCGCCGGGCTGGGGGTGGCGGTGAAGGACGGAACCGGCGGGCGATTGTTGACCGTCACCGTGACGCTGCTGGTGGCCGTCTGGCCGTCGTCGTCGGTTACCCGCAGTTTCACCGGCACCGTGCCGGCGATGGCGTAGGTGCGGCTCGTGGTCGCCGTCGTGCCGGTGTTCGTCTCGAAGGTCCCGTTGCCGTCGAGGTCCCACTCGTATTTGGCGATCGTCCCGTCGGGGTCGGTGGAGCCGGAGCCGTTGAGGCTGACGCTGGTCCCGGTGCTGACCGGGTTCGGCGTGGCGGTGAACGAAGCGGTCGGGGGGACCAGGGTGACGGTGACGCTTTTGGTCGAGACCGCGGTCGCGCCTTTGTCGTCGGTGACCCGCAGCTTGGTTTCAACCGCGCCCGCGGTGGAGTAGGAGCGGCTGGTAGTCGGCGTCGTGCCCGTGTTGGTCTCATAGGTCCCGTTGCCGTCGAGGTCCCACTCGTATTTGGCGATGGTGCCGTCGAGATCGCTCGAGCCAGAGCCGTTGAAGCTGACCAGCTGGCCTTTGTTGACCGAGCTCGGGGTGGCGGTGAAGGTTGAGGTCGGCGCGCGGTTGGCCACGGTGACGGTGCGTAGGGTGCTCGATTTGTTCCCGCTCGAGTCGGTCACCCGTAGGCGCACGTCGTAGCTGCCGGCGGTCGGGTAGCTCCGGGTCGCGACCGGTTCGGTGCCGGTTTCGGTCTCGAAGCTGCCGTTGCCGTCGAGGTCCCACTCGTATTTGGCGATCGTGCCGTCGAGATCGCTCGACCCGGAGCCGTCGAAGTTGACGGCTTCGGCGGTTTTCGCCGGGCTCGGAGTGGCGGTGAAGGAGGCGACGGGCGGTTCGCCGCCGCCGACGGTGCCGAAGTAGTGGTCTTCGATCGTCACCGCCGAGAGGGCTCGGTTGTAGAGAGCCACCTCGTCGAGATCGCCGGAGCCGAACAGGGCACTCGCGGCGCGCGACATGAAGTAGAGGCTCGAGTTGGCGAAGTTGCCGGCCCCGGTGCCGCTTTTGGTCTTCACGTAGGGGACCGGCTGGCCGTCGACGTAGGGGACGACCTGTGCGGCGGCCGGCGCGCCGCTGTCCATGACCAGCGCGTAGTGGTGCCAGGCTCCGGCGCTGGGCCGGGCGAAGTAGGCGGTGTTGCGGCTTTCGCCGCTGCCGATACCGACCCCGAACCTGCCTTCTTCCTCAGGGGCGCTGGGGTCGACGAGGAAGCCGCCGGGGTTGGCGTTGAAGTTCGGCGTCAGCTCGAAGGCGAGATCGTCGTCGTTGGCGTAGCCGTCCCACTTCATCCAGAACTCGAGGGTCAGCTTGTTGGTGGTGGAGAGGTCGAGATTCGCCTGGGCGGCGTCGGTGGTGCCGTTGAAGCTGACCGCGGTGTCCGAACTGCCGGGCAGGGCACTCGGGATCCCGAATTCCGGGCCGCCGAGAGCCGTCGCGTTGGCCCCGCCTTTGACGTCGGCGAACGTCGTGCCGGGAGCGTCACTCATCCGCCAGTAGTCGATCAGCCCGGACGTCGCGAGCACCCGGGTCGCGTAGGCGCCGGCGCCCGACTGTTCGACCGTCACCGTCCGGGTCGTCTGGCCGCTGTTGCCGGCGTTGTCGGTGACCTTCAGCTTGATTTCGTAGGTGCCGGCCGAGGTGAGGGTGTTGCTCGCCGTCGGCGTCGTCCCGGTGTCGGTCTCGAAGCTGCCGTTGCCGTCGAGGTCCCACTCGTATTTGGCGATCGTGCCGTCGAGGTCGGTGGAATCGGAGCCGTCGAAGCTGACCAGCTGCCCCGCCTGGGCCGGGTTCGGCGAGGCGGTGAAGGAGGCTTGGGGCGCCTGGCTGTTGCCGCCGAAGTGGCGGGCGATCGTCGTCGCCGAGAGGGCTCGGTTGTAGAGAGCCACCTCGTCGAGATCGCCGGAGCCGAACAGGGCACTCGCGGCGCGCGACATGAAGTAGAGGCTCGAGTTGGCGAAGTTGCCGGCGCCGGTGCCGCTTTTGGTCTTCACGTAGGGGACCGGCTGGCCGTCGACGTAGGGGACGACCTGTGCGGCGGCCGGCGCGGTCGTATCCATGACCAGCGCGTAGTGGTGCCACTGGCCGACGCTGGGCCGGGCGAAGTAGGCGGTGTTGCGGCTTTCACCGCTGCCGATTCCGACCGCGAACTTGCCGCCTTCCTCGGGCGCGCTGGGGTCGACCAGGAAGCCACCCGGGTTGGAGTTGAAGTTCGGCGTCAGCTCGAAGGCGAGGTCGTCGTCGTTGGCGTAGCCGTCCCACTTCATCCAGAACTCCAGGGTCAGCTTGTTGGTCGTCGAGAGGTTGAGCGCTGCCTGGGCGGCGCTGGTGGTGCCGTTGAAGCTGGCCGCGGTGTCCGTGTCGCCGGTGACCGCGCCGCCGACGCCGAGGGTCGGCCCACCGGTCAGCGTCGCCGGGGCGGTGCCTTTGCTGTCCGCCAGCGAGGAGCCCGAGGCCTCGCCCATCCGCCAGTAGTCGATCAGCCCGGCCGTGGCCAGCACCCGGCTCGAGTAGGTGCCGGCGCCCGAGCCGTCGACGCTGACCGTCTCCGTCGCGGCGGCCGTTTTGCCGGCCGCGTCGGTGACCCGCAGGGCGACCGTCACCGGTCCGGGGATCGCGTAGCTGGTGATGGCGTTCGGGCTGGCGCCGGTGTTGGTCTCGAAGCTGCCGTTGCCGTCGAGGTCCCACTCGTATTTGACGATCGCGCCGTTCGGCGATTTCGAGGAGGAGCCGTTGAAGTTGACGGTTTCGCCGACTTCGGCCGGGTTCGGCGAGGTTTCGAACGAGGCCGTCGGCGCCAGCGGGTTGCCGGCGTAGTGGGCGGCGATCGTCGCCGGATCGAGGGCGCGGTTGTAGATCGCCACCTCGTCGAGTGAGCCGGCGCCGTACAGCGAGCTGGCGGCGCGCGACATGAAGTTCAGCGAGGAGTTGGCGAAGTTGCCGGCCCCGGTACCGGAGGCGGTCTTGGTGAACGGCACCGCTTTGCCGTCGACGTAGGGCTTGATCTCTTCGGCGGCCGCGGCGGCGCTGTCCATCACGAAGGCGTAGTGGTGCCACTGGCCGGCGCTGGGACGGGTGAAGAAGGCGTTGTTGCGGGCGCCGCTGTTGCCGATCGCGACGCCGAACTTGCCTTCCTCCTGGGGCGCGTTCGGGTCGATCAGGAAGCCGCCGGCGAAGGAGTTGAAGTTGGGCGTGTACTCCATCGCCAGGTCGTCGTCGTTGGCGAAGCCGTTCCACTTCATCCAGAACTCGACCGTGACCTTGCTCGTCCCCGAGAGCGAGAGGTTGGCCGTGGCCGCGTCATCGAGGCCGTCGAAGCTGGCCGCGGTGTCGCCGTCGCCGCTGAGCGCGCCGGGGGCGCCGAGAGTCGGGCCGCCGCCGACCGCGGCGTTGGCGGTCCCGAAGGAGTCGATCAGCGTGCTCGAGCCGCCCGCGTCGCCGAGCCGCCAGTAGCTGAGCAGGCCGGTCGTCCCCAGCACCCGGGAGGGATAGCTGCCGGTGCCGCTGTTGTCGATCGAGAGGGCGCGGTTGGTGGTGGTGCGGGCGCCCTGTTCGTCGGTCACCCGCAGCCGCACGGTGTAGACCCCGGTGGTCGTGTAGCTCCTCGTCGTGATCGGGTTGGTGCCGCTGTCGGTCTCGTAGATCCCGTCGCCGTCGAGGTCCCATTCGTATTTGGCGATGCCGCCGTCGAGGTCCGAGGAGGTGCTGCCGTCGAAGGTCACGACCTGATTCGTCTGCGCCGGGTTGGGCGAGAGCGTGAACGAGGCGACCGGCGGCTGCGGCCCGGTCGGGGGGTCGAGGGTCAACCCGACCGGCGTCCACGGCTGCACGGTCATGTCAGAGAGGATGTTGTAGGTCGCCTGGATGATCCGGCTGTCGGGATTCGGCGCCAGGCCGTTGGCCCAGTCGTTGGTCCCGGCGGCAAAGACGAGGGCGCCGCTTTTCGCCGTGTACTTGACAGCCTGGCCGCAGGCGCACTGGCCCGGGGGCGGGGTTTTCGCGTAGATCCGACCCTCGTCCTGGATCCAGTCGACGTTGTTGCCGAGCGGCGCGGTCGAGTTGGTCAGCGGCTTCACCCCGGCGGGTTGGCGGCTCAGGTATTGCGCCTGGGTCGGGATCGCGTCCCACTCCCAGCCGAGCAGATTGTTGCCGATCGTCGTCGCCGACCCGGTCGGGATGCCGGTGTTGCGCCAGATCCGGTCGCCGGAGTAGTTGCCGCCGCTTGCGGCCGGGACCACCAGAGGGAAGGCGCCGGCCTGCAGCTCGGCGCCGTAGTACATGTTCCCGAGCAGCTGGTTCTCGGGCATGTCGGGACCGACGCGGCCCCCGGGTGGGGCGTTGGGGTCGCCGTTCGGCGCGCCGTTGTCGCGCCAGGTCGTGGTCGAGTTCTCCGGGTGGTCGTCGGCCGTGCCCGCTTTCTGGTCGAGGCCGAGGGCGTCGTCGGCGGTCCCGAGTTTGCCGTCGGGCCCCCAGTCGTTGGCGCCGTCCTCGCCGCTGCCGGTGGAGCCCGAGCCCTCGACCGTCTTGTAACAGACGAGGGTGCGGCCGCCGTCCTCGTAGCGGACCTTCCAGTAGGCGGTGTTGCCGCTGAAGGAGGCGATGTCGACGCCGGCGTCGCGGGCGGCGAGATAGCCGTTCATCTGCTCCAGCGACCAGTACTCGCTGTGGCCGGAGATCATGTCGATCTTGGCGTTTTTCAGCTGCGCCGGGTTCTGGCTGATCGCGACGTCCTCGGTGTAGGCGACGTCGTAGCCCTGCTTCTCGAGCCACTGGATCATGTAGAAGTCGGGCCCGATGAAGCGGTTGCCTTGGCGCGGGTCGTCCATCGGCCGGTCGAAGGAGACCTTGACCGCGCGCTGGGTTCCGGCGATCGTGTATTCGCCGCCGGCGGTGTCGAAGTAGAGCGACTTGCCGCCCGAGGCGCCGCCCCAGTTGTTGTAGGCCTCATACGTCGCCGTCGGCAGGGCGAAGAGGATGTCCGCGCCCGGCACGCGCGAGTCGTCGCGGACGATGAAGGTGATCGTGTTTTCCAGCCCGCTCGGAGTGGTCAGCTTGACCAGATACACGCCGGAGGCCGGCAGCGCCGAGGCGGGGATCGTGTAGCTGCTGGCCCAGCCGGAGCAGCTCTTGAGGCCGGTGGTGGCATTGGTCGCACCGCAGGCGCTGAAGAGGTTGTTGACTGCGACGCTGGCCGAGGAGGCGGCGGCGATCAGGCGGCCACCGGTGTTGTCGTAGTAGCCCATCCGGTAGACGTCGAGTTTCACGCTGGCGGCGGCAGAGGTGTTGACCCGGCCTAGCTCGAGGGTGACGCTTTCCCCCCGGTTGACGCTGGTCTTGGTCGCGAAGCCGGCGACGTTGGGGCTGTATTCGACCAGGCGCCAGCCATCGGAGCCGGGACCGGAGCAGCTGTTCTCCTGGACGACCGGGATGTCGCTGGGGCAGCTGACGTCGGCGCTGGCCCCGTCCGGCGCGAACAGCAGCACGGCAAGCGCGGCGAGGGCCGCGAAGGTCGAAGTCTTGAGCGAGGCGTGGGTCGTCATTCAGGGGGTCGCCAATCGGTGGGGTTTGGGTGGGGTAGGTAGCGCCGGCAGGGGAGCTCGAACTGTCAACGGGCATCAAAGGGGATTTGGTCCGCGCCCGAAGGCTGAAAAAAGGACGAGGTGCCCAATGCGCGTTGCCTTAGCTCGCCGCGGACGAAGCGCTTGAAGTGTTCATCCTCAACCTTAGGTTGAGCCTTAGCCATGGCCTTGAAGTAGCCGTAGAGGAAGGCGATCCCGGAGAGCCCATAGGGGCGCTGAAGCGCGACCTTGAGCGAGCGCAGCAGTACCCACCAGGTGCTGTAGCGGAGGATGTACGCGCACTGGCCGTGGCGGGCGCGGCCGCGCAGGGTGCCGCCGCGGGTCGCCACCGGGCGGTGGTGGCGGGCCGCGATCCCCGCCACCGAGCGGGTCGCGTAGCCCTGCATGCGGGCATAGGTCTCGTCGATCGTGTCCCAGCCGAGCCGCTCCTCGATCCCGCCGATTGCCTGGAAGCACTCGCGGCTGTAGAGCTTCAGCGCGCCGCGCACGTGGTAGGTGGGGATCTTGGTCGGCTCCCAGTCCCGGCCACTGCGCTCGAGCAGGACCCCGCCGGCGATCCCGAGGTCGGGCTCGGCGGCGAAGCAGTCCAGCAGGCGCTCGAAGTAGTCCGGCGGCAGCTCGACGTCGGCGTCGAGCTTGCCGACGTGGGTGAACTCGGCAGGTTCGACGCTGGCCAGCGCCTGGTTGAAGGCGACCGCCTCGGCGGCGAGCGCGAGGCCATCCTGGTTGGAGCGCCGAGACCGCGCCGGCGCTTGACGGACCTCGAGGAAGGGGACTTCCCGCTCCAGGCGGTCGAGCAACTCGGCCGTCCCGTCGGTGGAACCGTCGTCGACGATCAGCCAGAGGTCGGGCGGGCGGGTCTGGGCGGCGACCGCCCGGACGGTCCGCTCGAGGTGCGCCGCCTCGTCCCGCGCCGGCGTGATCAGCAGCAGGCGCGGCACCTCAGGCGCTCCGCGAGTGCTCGACCAGCCCGTCGACGAGGTCCAGGTACTGCTCGCGCTGACGCCGCCACTCGATCTCGGCCAGCCGCTCCGAGGCGCCCCGGGCGCGGTCAAGGGCGGTCTCGGGAGCCGAGCGCACGCCTTCGATCGCGGCGGCAAAGGACGCCGGGTCGCCCGGTTCGGCGAGCAGGACGTCGTCGCCGAAGTAGCGCTCGATCACCGGCAGCCGGGACGCGACCACCGGCAGGCCCATGTGGACGTACTCGAGCAGCTTGACCGGCAGCAGCATCTCGGTGAAGTCGTCGCGCAGGGTCGGCACCACGCCGAGGTCGGCTTCCTCGAGCCGGGCGGGGATCTCCTCCACCGGCGTCGGCCGCGGCGCGACGTGGACGCCCTCGGGAGCCTGCTCGGCGGCAACCGCCGCGAGCTTGGCGGCGGCCTCGGCGTCGGCGCCGAAGACGTCGAGCCGGACCGGGGTGCCCTGGCCGCGCAGCTGGGCCACCGCCCGCACCAGGGTCTCGACCCCGAAGCGTTCGGCGAGGCCGCCGTGGTAGACGATCCGCAGCTCCTCGGCGGGGGCGAAGGCAGGTTCGCGGCGCTCGCCGAAGACGCGCTCATCAGGGGTGTTCATCACGACCTGGGTTCGCGCGGCGCTGACGTTGCGCTCGGCGAGCAGCTCGCGAGCCTCGGGGGTGACGAAAACGAGACCGTCGGCAAGCGCGGCGCTGACCCGCTCCTCGGCGCGGACCAGCCGCACCAGCGGGTGGCGCGGGGAGCGGTCGAAGAGGGTCGCGAAGAGCTCCGGGAAGGTGTCGTGGAAGTTGAGGATCAGCGGCGTCCCCCGCAGCTTCGGCCGCCAGGCGGCGAAGACGAGGGCATCCGGCATGTTGTGGATCTCGACCAGGTCGAAGGGGTCCTCGCGGTCGAGCTCGCTGACCTTGCGGGCGGCGCCGAGCAGGAAGCGGGCGTTGCCGCTGAGGTAGGCGCGGGCGCCGCCGCGCGGCTTGTCGGCCGAGGCCCGGTGCAGGCCGATCGAGCCGGCGCCGACCGGGATCTCCTCGGCGTCGTTGATGCAGACGCACTCGACCCGGTCGCCGCGCTCGGCCAGGGCCCGCGCCTGGCGCTGAATGCGCGAGTCAACGACGAAGTCCGAGTAGTGGACCATGCAGACCCGCAGGCCGCCGCGCCGCGCGGCTGTGGCCGGAGCCTCAGTTATCTGCCGGGACTTCAAAGCTCTCGACCGCCCTGACGATCTCCGCGATCTGCGAGTCCTCGATTGCCGGGAAGATCGGCAGTGAGCAGTTTTCGGAGGCGAGTCGCTCCGCCACGGGCAGGCTGCCGGGCCCAAGGCCGAGGCCGGCGTAGGCGGGCTGCAGGTGGATCGGCGTCGGGTAGTGGATCGCGCTGGCGATCCCGCGGCTGTCGAGGTGGTCGCGCAGCGCGTCGCGAGCGGCGCAGCGGACGACGAAGAGGTGGTAGACGTGGTCGCTGTCGGGCGCCCCCGGGGCGGGGGAGACGACATTGCTGCCGGCCAGGCCCTCGCGCAGCGCGGCGGCCGCGTCGCGGCGACGCTGGTTCCAGTCCGGGAGGTGGCGCAGCTTGACCTCGAGGATCGCCGCCTGCAGGGTGTCGAGGCGGTGGGTGCCGGTCGCCAGCTCGTGATGGTGGCGGGTGCCCTCGCCGTGGGAGCGGAGCAGCCGCACCTTGTGGTCGAGCTCGGGGTCGCCGGTGACCAGCGCGCCGCCGTCGCCCCAGCCGCCGAGGTTCTTGGTCGGGTAGAAGCTGAAGCAGCCGGCGTCGCCGAGCGAGCCGACCGGGCGGCCGCGGTAGAGCGCGCCGTGCGCCTGGCAGGCGTCCTCGATCACGGCAATCCCACGCTCGCGGCAGAGCGCCAGCAGCGGGTCCATCTCGACCGGGCGCCCGAAGAGGTGGACCGGGATCACGCAGCGCGTCTTCGAGGTCAGGGCGCGCTCGACGATCTCGGCAGTGATCAGCGCCGTCTCCGGGTCGACGTCGACGATCACCGGGGTGGCGCCGACGGTGCT
This sequence comes from Solirubrobacterales bacterium, assembly GCA_035264245.1. Classification (GTDB taxonomy): domain Bacteria; phylum Actinomycetota; class Thermoleophilia; order Solirubrobacterales; family 70-9; genus VAYN01. The sequence goes on along the minus strand of DATFQO010000078.1, from coordinate 30,177 downwards.
GACCGCCTCGGCGGTGGCGATGAAGCTGTAGGTGGGGACGATCACCTCGTCGCCGGCACCGACGCCGAGCGCCCGCAGGGCGATCTCCAGCGCAGCGGTGCCGGAGGAGACCCCGGATGCGTACGCGGTGCCGCAGAAGCCGGCGAAGGCCGCCTCGAAGCGCTCGAGTTCGGGGCCGAGGGTGAAGGCCGACTTGCCGGCGATCCGCTCGACCGTCTCCATCAGCTCGGCGAAGAGCTCCGGGAAGGCGCTGTCGAGGCGGATGAAGGGGACGCTGGTCCCCTCGGTGGCCGCCAGCGGCAGGATCGGGTTGGTCGCGGTCGGGGCTGCGGTGGTCACGTGATTACCTCGCTGGCGCTGGGGGTGGACTGTTCGAACTCGAGGAAGAGGGCGGCGGCCTCGCGGCGGGAGCGAACCCCGAACTTCGCGAAGGCAGAGGAGAGGTGGCTCTTGACGGTGCTTTCGGAGAGGAAGAGCTGCTCGGCGATCTGGGCGTTGGTCAGGCCCTCGCAGACGTAGGTGAGGACCTGGCGCTCGCGGTGCGAGAGCGCCGGCCGCTGGACGCTGGCGCGCAGCTCGCGCGGCACCACGGCCTGGCCGGAGCCGACGGCGCTGACCGTCACCGCCAGGGTCGACTCGATCATCGGCTCGAAGACGATCGCCGCGGCGCCGGCGTCGAGCCCGCGGCGGACGCCGGTCGCGGTCGCCGGCGCGGAGATGGCGACGATCGCCGGCTCGGGCAGCTCGCGCCGGACGCGGCGCAGCGTCGCCATGCCCGCCGGCCGGTCGAGGTCGCAGACGAGGATCAGGATGGGCGGCGCGTCGAGCTCGGCCGCATCCGCGGCGGCGTCGAGGAAGCGCAGCGAGGCATCGCCCTCGGGCTTGCCCAGCGCGGCATCGATTCGCGCTTGGATCTGCTTCGAGCGGGCGCCAAGGACCACCGAGGGTTCGCGAGTGGTCTGGGCGTCCGCGAATGGTTCGCTCAAGACGGCCACGGATCACAAACGGGCCGAGTGACCGAAAGCTTCCGCGCGGCGGCCGCGTTTGAGGATCGATGGGTGAGAAGCAGCCGAGCGCACCGGTGAACGCCGCGCCGCACCGCCAGCTCGACGACGTCGAGTTCGGCGCCGGGGCGGTGGTCCACTCCTTCGTCAACCTCTACGGGTGCCGGATCGGCCCGGGGACCCGGATCGGGACCTTCGTCGAGGTGCAGCGCGGGGTCGAGATCGGCGCGAGCTGCAAGATCCAGAGCCACACCTTCATCTGCGACGGGGTCCGGGTCGAGGACGAGGTGTTCGTCGGCCACGGCGTCGTCTTCGTCAACGACAAGCACCCGCGGGCGACCGGCGACGGCGGCGCCCTGCAGACCGAGGCGGACTGGGAGCTGCTGCCGACCGTGGTCGAGCGCGGCGCCAGCATCGGCTCGGGGGCGACGATCCTCGGCGGCGTGCGGATCGGGGCCGGGGCGACGGTGGGCGCTGGGGCGGTTGTCGTCAGGGACGTCCCCGCGGGAGCCACCGTGATTGGCAACCCCGCCCGGGAGCTCCCGGGAAAGCCCAACTCAGCGCCAGCGGTGCAGTAGGTCCTCGTCCGGGATCGCCCGGACCGCGCGGGCCGGAACCCCCATCACCATGGTGCGGGGAGCGACGTCCGCGGTGACCACGGCGCCGGCGGCGACGAAGGCCTCCTCGCCGATCACGATCCCGGGGCAGATCGTCGCGCCCCCCCCGACGCGGCAAGCGCGCCGCAGCAGCGGCCCTTCGAACTCGAAGTCCGGCTCGTGCCGGTTCATCGTGTTGTCGTTGGTCAGGGTGACGCCGGGCCCGACGAAGACGTCGTCCTCGACCACGGTGCCGCCGGTGATGTAGCAGCGGGTCTGAATGCTGACCCGCTCTCCGATCACGACGCCGGGGTCGACCGAGACGTAGCTCCCGACGGTGGAGCCGGTGCCGATCACGGCGCCCTCACGGACCTGAGCGTGGTCGCCGACCCGGGCGCCGGGTCCGATCTCGACGCCGGAGTGGATGGTCACGTGACCGCCGATCAAGGCGCCCTCGCCGATCGACACCCTGTCCCCGATCAGGAGACCGGGCGCGAGGTCGGAGGGGAGGAGGTCGGGGCTGGTCATCGAGGCGGGCATCGTAGCGGCGCCTCTCCGAGATTCGGGGGGTCATAGCCCCCCAAAGCTCGGAGTGGCGTTAACTCGTCCCCCCAGATGAGGCCTGCACCGCAAGATGCGCAGGCGCGGATACGTTCCTCTAGTTGTTATGGACGACGTCTGCGTGATCATCGTTTCGCACAACGGGAAGCGCTGGCTCGATGCGGCGTTGGAGAGCCTGTTCGCCCGCGCGGGCGACCTCGACCTCGACGTGGTGGTCGTGGATAACGGCACGGATGGCTCGGCCGCTTACCTGGAGGAGCGCTTTCCTCGCGCCCGGACGATCCGCTGCGCCAACCGCGGCTTCGGCGCGGCCAACAACGTCGCCCTGGAGACGGCTGACGCTCGCTACGTCCTCTTCCTCAACCCCGACACGGAATTCCTCGACGGCAGCCTCGAGGATCTGGTCGCGGCGCTCGACCGCCGGCCGGAGATCGGCCTTGCCGGCGTCCGCCAGGTAGGCGGCACCGGTGCGCTGGCGCCGAGCATGCGGCGCTTTCCTTCGACCGCGAACATGCTCGCCGAAGCGCTCGCGATCGAGCGGATCCCGGTCCTCCGGGGCTTCCTCGGCGAGCGCGTCCTCACCTCGTCCGCCTACGACCAGGAAGCCAGCTGCGACTGGACCTCCGGCTCGTTCATGCTGGCCCGCGCCGAGGCCCTGCGCGAGACCGGCGGCTTCGACGAGCGCTTCTTCCTCTTCTCCGAGGAGACCGATCTCTGCTGGCGCCTGCGCCGCGCCGGCTGGCGGGTGGCGCACCTGCCGCTGGTGACGATCCGCCACTTCGAGAGCGAGCGCTCGGCCACCCCGCGGATGGAGGCCCAATCCGCCTACGCCCGTCTCCAGTTCGCCCGCAAGCACTTCCCCCGCGTCGTCCCCTACCGCCTGGCGATGGCCCTCCGCTACGGGTTGCGAGCCCGACGGCCAGCGGACATGGCCGCCCTCAGGGTCGTACTCGAGCAGGAGGCGCCGTTCGCCACCCCGGCGCCGGAGCCGGTTCAGGCGACGATCGTCAGCGCCCCGGGCGCCGCCCTCAGCTCCACCCGGTCCCGCTCGCCGATGTAGTCGCCGTCGACCTGCAGGGGAAACGGCCGCGGCGCGCCGTCCTTGCCGGTCGAAGCGGTCTCGACCACCGCGTGGGCGACGTCGTCGAAGTGGACGATCTGCTTGTGGTGGGACGCCGGTCTGCTCTCGCTGAACAGCCGCGTGATCAGGGTCGGCATGTCGCGCTGGGTCGCCCGCTTCAGCACCGCCATCGAGAGGGTGCCGTCGTCGATCGCGATCCCTTCGCAGACGCGGATCGGCCGACTGGCGAAGTAGGTGAAGGGATCGGAGTTCTGGACGATCGTGGTCACGCCCTCGACCGGCTCGCGCCCGTCGACGAGCGTCCGCACCCTGATCGGGTTGACCAGGTACTTGCGATAGAAGCCCGAGACCCCGGCCCAGCTGTAGTAGTAGGGGCCAGCGCTCGCCTTCAGCTTCGGATTCGAGTCGACCCGCCGCACGACGGTGGCGTCGATCCCGACCCCGCAGGCGAAGACGAAGTAGCGCCCGTCGACCATGCCGAGGTCGATTTTCCGCGGCTGCCAGTCATCGGCCAGCGAGAGCAGGTGCTCGGTCGCGTCGACGACGTCGTTGGGAATCCCCAGGGTGCGGCAGACGACGTTGGTCGAGCCGCCCGGCAGCACCGCCACCGGCAGGTCGGTCCCGGCAAGCCCGTTGGCGACCTCGTTCAGCGTCCCGTCGCCGCCGAAGGCGACGACCGCGTCATAGCCCCCGTCCCGCGCCTCGCGCCCGATCTCGGTTGCGTGGTTCTGCGCCTGGGTAGAGACCGCTTCGACGTCGAAGCGCCCCTGCAGCGCATACACCACCAGGTTTTTCAGCCGGTCCGAAACGGTCGTCGCGTACGGGTTGACGATCAGCAGCATCCGCTTCTTGGCGGGCTTGCGACGGCGGAGGGAGCGCAGCTGGGCGGACACTGGATTGCACCCTAATGGGGTGATCCGATTACCCTGCCGCCGGTGATCGACCGACGCGAGCTGGGGGCGATCTTCGTCGGCGGAGCGCTGGGCACGCTGCTGCGGGCTGGGTTGGCGGAAGCGCTTCCGCCGACGGCGGGGGAGTGGCCGTGGGCGACCTTCCTGGTCAACGTCGTCGGCGCCGCCCTGCTCGGCTACTGGTTCACGACCCTGCCGCACACGAGCTACCGCCGGCCGCTGCTGACGACCGGGTTCTGCGGCGCGCTGACGACCTTCTCGACCGTGCAGCTGGAGCTGGTGGAGATGATCGACGCCGGCAGGCTGGCGCTGGCGGTCGTCTACCTCGCGGCTAGCGTCGCCGCCGGTCTGGCAGGCGTCCAGGCGGCGACCGCCGTCGCGCGCCGGGCGGGGGCGGCATGAGCTGGCCGGTCTGGATCGGCGTCGCCCTGCTCGGCGGCTGCGGGGCGCTTGCCCGCTTCGGGCTGACCCTGCTCGTCGCCGATCGCTTCCATCCGCACCTCCCGCTCGGCACCCTGGCCGTCAACCTCAGCGGCGCCTTCCTGCTCGGCTTCCTCGCGGGCGCGTCGGTCGAGGGCGACGCGCGCCTGCTGCTCGGCGCCGGCGCGATCGGCTCCTACACGACCTTCTCGACCTGGATGCTGGAGACGCAGCGGATCGACGAGGCCGGCAAGCGACGGATCGCGGTCACCAACGTCGCGCTCAGCATCGCCCTGGGCCTGGCCGCCGCCGCCCTCGGACGCGCCCTGGGCCAGCAGTCCTGACTACGCGATCGCCTCGTAGCGGATCACAGCGCCGTCGTCGGCTTCGCGCACCCGTCCCTCGTTGACCAGGAGGTCGGCGTGGCCGATCACCTCCGACAGGGTGAGGAAGGCCTGAGTGACGGCGACGTTCCCCCACAGCGCCTGCGCCAGTTCGTAGCCGGTCCGCGGCCGCTCGGCGATCAGGCGGTGGATCTTCTCCTTGCGCCGTTCGTGGCTGGCGAAGCGCGAATCGATCAGCTCGGCGTGGTCGGTGATCGGCTCGCCGTGCCCCGGGAGGACGATCTCGGCCGGCATCTCCCGGGTCTTCCGCAGGGACTCGATGTAGGTGACCAGCGCCTGGGTGCGCTGCTCGGAGCCGTCGAGCGGGCGGGTGATCAGCGGGTTGGAGGAGATCTTCGGCAGCAGGTGGTCGGCGGCGATCAGGATCCGCCGCTCGGCGTCCCAGAAGGCGGTGTCGGAGGGACTGTGCCCGGGGCGGTGGAGGACCTCGAGCCGCCGGTCGTCGAGCTCCAGCACCCCGCCGTCCTCCAGCGGTTTCGTGACCGCCACGTGCGAGCCCCAGCTGCGGAAGCTGCGCGAGACGCTGCGCAGCGCCACCGTCACGTCCTCGGGGATGCCGTTCCGCAGCATGACCTCGACCGCGAACTGGTCGTCGAGCTCGGCGTCCTCGTCGAAGGCGGCCAGCCGCTGCGCCGCCGCTCCGAGCGCCGCCACCTCCGCGCCGGAGTGCTCGACCAGGATCTCGACCAGGCCGAGGTGGTCGATGTGCTGGTGGGTGACGACGATCAGCTCGAGGTCGGCGAGCGAGTGGCCGCGCTCGGCGAGCCGCGCGGTCAGCTCGTCGAGCGCCTTGCCCGAATTGGGCCCGGTGTCGACCAGCGTCAGCGGCTCGTCCTCGATCAGGTAGCAGTTGACCCGCCCGACCGCGAACGGGGTCGGGATCGCGAAGCGGTGGATGCCGGCCAGCGCCGCCTGCTCCAGCGCCTCCTCCGGCGTCGCGGTCACGCCCGGATCAGGCCGAGCACCTCGTCGCGCCGGCGCTCCATGTCCTCGCGCGAGACCAGCGACTCGAGGTTGAGCCGCAGCAGCGGCTCGGTGTTGGAGGGGCGGACGTTGAAGTGCCACTCGTCGTAGTCGATCGAGATCCCGTCGAGGCGGGTCAGCTCGCCGTCGGAGTAGCGCGCCGCGATCTCCTCCATTTTTGCGTCGGAGTCGGCGACCTCGGAGTTGATCTCGCCGGAGATGAAGTATCGGGAGCGGAACTCCTCCATCAGCTCGGCCAGGGTGCGGCCGTCCAGCGAGAGCAGCTCCAGCACCAGCAGCGCCGGGATCGTCCCCGAGTCGGCGTTCCAGAAGTCGCGGAAGTAGTAGTGACCCGATACCTCGCCGCCGAACGCCGCCCCCTCCTCGCGCATCCGCGCCTTGAAGAAGGCGTGGCCGACGCGCGAGAGATCCGAGCGACCGCCTTCGGCGGCGACCAGATCCGGCACCGCGCGGCTCGAGCGAGGGTCGTAGAGGATCGTCGCGCCGGGGTTCTTCCGCAGAGCCGAGCGTGCCAGCAGGGCGCAGATGAAGTCGCCGTCGCAGAAGCTGCCGTTGCCGTCGATGAAGAAGCAGCGGTCGGCGTCGCCGTCCCAGGCGATCCCGAGGTCGGCGCCGCTCGACCTGACCCGGTCAATGATCATCCGCCGGTTCTCCTCCAGCAGAGGGTTCGGCTCGTGGTCGGGGAACTCGCCATCCGGGACGAAGTACATCTCCTCCAGCTCCAGCGGCAGCCGCTCGAGGATCGGGCCGACCATCGGGCCGCCCATGCCGTTGCCGCCGTCGACGACGACCTTCATCGGCTTCAGGTTCGACGGGTCGATGAAGGAGAGCGCGTGGGCGTGAAATTCGTCCCAGACGTCGACGTCCTCGCTGTTCCCGCCGCCGGGCGCCTCGCCGAGGCCGGCTTCGATCTCCGCCTTGACGTCGCCGATGCCGGCGTCGCCGGAGAGCGGCAGCGCCCCCTCGCGGACGAGCTTCACCCCGGTATAGGCCTTGGGGTTATGCGAGGCGGTGACCATCGCGCCGCCGTCGAGCTGCCGCGAGCCGACGAGGTGGTAGAGCATCTCGGTCGCGACCTGGCCGGCGTCGAGCACGGCCGCGCCCTCGGCGACGAGACCGTCGCGCACCGCGCCCGCCATCGCCGGCGCCGTCAGCCGCATGTCGCGTCCCAGCCCGATCCGCAGCTCGCTCGGCGCCTTGCCGCGCAGCCGTCCCAGCACCCGGGCGAAAGCGCGCCCGATCGCCAGGGCCGTCGTCTCGTCCATCTCCGAGCCGTGGAGGCCGCGGATGTCGTAGGCCTTGAAGATCCCGGCGGGGGCGAGGGGGGACTGGTCGTTCAAAACGCTCCTTTCAGAGCCTCATAGCTCTGCTCGATCGACTGCGGCATCACTTTCGTATCGGCGATCACCGGCATGAAGTTGTTGTCGCCGGCCCAGCGGGGGACGACGTGGAGGTGGATGTGGTGCTCGACCCCGGCGCCGGCGACCCGGCCCTGGTTGAAGCCGACGTTGTAGCCGTGCGGCTCGTAGACCGCCTCGAGCCGCTCCATCGTTCGCTGCGCCAGCGCCATCATCTCCGCCAGCGTCTCGGCCGGGATCTCCTGCAGGCGGCCGATGTGCCCGTACGGCGCCACCATCAGGTGCCCGTTGGTGTACGGGAAGAGGTTGAGGATCACGAAGCAGCGCTCGCCGCGGTGGACGATCAGGCTCGCCTCGTCATCGTCCGCGGCCGGCTTGGCGCAGAAGATGCACTCCTCCTCGATGTCCTTGGACGCGTCCTTCACGTAAGCGAGGCGCCACGGCGCCCAGATGCGGAAATTTGCCACGGGCGATCCATCCTATGGAAGCCGGCGCCTGCCGCAGGCGCTGTTAGAGCCACTTGCGTCGCCGGAAGTAGGCAACCATCCCGACCAGCAGGATCAGCATCACCCCGAGGACGACGAAGAAGCCCGCCTCCTGTCCCTGGTCGGGCACCCAGGTGTTCATCCCCATCACGCTGGCGATCAGGGTCAGCGGCAGGATCACGACGCTGATCGAGGTCAGCACCCGGAGGATGTCGTTGAGGCGGTGGGAGATCAGCGCCTCGTTGGTCTCCTCGAGTGCCTGGGCGACCTCCTTGTAGTTCTCGAGCATGTCCCAGATCCGCTCGTGGGCGTCGACGATGTCGTCGAAGTAGATCTCGAGGTCGAAGTCGGTCGCGAGGTAGCGCTGTTTGACTTTCTCCAGGTCGCGGAGGACCGGGCGCTGCGGCCGGATCACCTTGCGGAAGTTGATGATCTCCTGCTTGACGTTGGAGATGTCGCGGACGACCTCCTCGGCCCGCTCTTCGAAGATGTCGTCCTCGAGGGCGTCGAGCTTGTTGCCGATCTTGCGCAGCATCGGGAAGCAGTAGTCGAAGGCGTCGTCGACCAGCCGGTAGAGCAGGTAGCCCGAGCCGCGTGAGAAGAGCTGTTCGCGCAGCTCCTCTTTGGCACGGCAGCGCTCGAACAGGTACTCGACCGGCTGCAGCGGCAGGTTCGGGATCGTGACCACGTAGTCGGGGCCGACGAAGAGGTCGAGCTCGCCCGCGCCGAGGCGGCCGGCATTCGGGTCGAAGATCGGCAGGTGGAGGACGATGAAGAGGTAGTCGTCGTAGACGTCGATCTTCGGCCGCTGGTTGCGCGAGAGGACATCCTCGAGGTCGAGGGCGTGGAAGTCGAAGTGCTCCTCGAGCCAGGTCCGCTCCAGCGATCCCGGCCACTCGATGTTGACCCAGCGCAGGCCGTTGGAGTCGATCTGCTCGACGTTCGGCTGCTGTGGCTCAGGCGCTGCCGGCTGGGAGACGAGCTCGCCGCGCCGGCCGGGCCGCCGTCGCAGCCTCGGTTTCGGAAGGTTCGGCATCGTTAAGGCCCATCGTCTCGTCGCGCAGCAGGATCATCGCGCCGCTTAGGTTAGCCGCCTGGCGGGCCGTGGAAGGCCGGGAGGGCGCCTGGTAAGGTTCTCCCAACATAAGCGCCACATCTAGAGGGGTGGAGGGACTGGCCCAGTGAAGCCCCGGCAACCATCTCGGACGCAAGTCCGAGGCAGGTGCCAACTCCAGCAGGTCGCATTTCGAAGGCCTGGAAGATGTGGGGGATGTCCGATCCGGACCTCGCCCCACAAATGGCGAGGTTTTTTCGTAAGTGGAAAGAGGATCGGATGTCAGTCGAGAGCTTGAAGTGCAAGGAGTGCGGAACGGCCTACGAGCTGGACGCCAGCTACGTATGCGAAAACTGCTTTGGCCCGCTGGAGGTCGCCTACGACTACAGCGGGCTCGACGCCGCCGCGGCGAAAAGGCGAATCCAGGCGGGATCACAGGGGATCTGGCGCTACGCCGACTTCCTCCCCTTCGCGGGGCGCCCCGGCGACCCGCTCGAGCCGGGGCTGACGCCGCTGCTGCGCGCCGACCGGCTCGCCGAGCGGATCGGCACCGACGCCGAGATCTGGATCAAGAACGACGCCGCCAACCCGACCCACTCCTTCAAGGACCGGGTCGTCGCCGTCGCCGTCGCCAAAGCGCAGGAGCTCGGCTTCACGACAGTCGCCTGCGCCTCGACCGGCAACCTCGCCAACGCGGTCGCCGCCCACGCGGCCGCCGCCGGCCTCGACTCCTACGTCTTCGTCCCCGCCAACCTCGAGGAGCAGAAGCTGCTTGCGACCGGCGTCTACGGGACCAACCTGGTCGGCGTGCGCGGCAACTACGACGACGTCAACCGGCTCTGCACCCAGCTGGCCGAGACCCGACCGTGGGCATTCGTCAACGTCAACCTGCGCCCCTACTACGCCGAGGGCTCGAAGACGCTCGCCTACGAGACCGTCGAGCAACTTGGCTGGGAGCTGCCGGATCGCATCGTCAGCCCGATCGCCTCCGGCTCGCTCTTCACCAAGCTCGGCCGCGGCTTTCAGGAGTGGCTCGACCTCGGCCTGGTCTCCGGCAAGCAGCCGATCTTCAACGGCGCTCAAGCGGAGGGCTGCAGCCCGGTCGCGACCGCTTTCGCCGAAGGCTGGGAAGTGTGCAAGCCGCAGAAGCCGGAGACGATCGCCAAGAGCCTCGCGATCGGCGACCCGGCCGACGGCCCCTACGCGGTCGAGCACGCGCGCCGCACCGGCGGCGGCATCGACTCGGTCACCGACCAGGAGATCCGCGACGGGATCAAGCTGCTGGCCGAGACGACGGGAATCTTCACCGAGACCGCCGGCGGGGTCACCGTCGGCGTCCTGCGCAAGCTGGCCGAACGCGGCGAGCTCGCCAGCGGCGAGCGGGTCGTCGTCTACATCACCGGCGAGGGCCTGAAGACGCTCGACGCGACCCGCGATACGTTCCAGATGCACGAGATCGACCCCGACCTCGGCAGCTTCGAGGCCGAGTTCCGCCAGGAGGTAGCCGTCTAGATGTCAGTCACCGTGAAGATCCCGACCCAGCTGCGGGCAGCGACCGGAGGTTCGGCGGAGCTGGAGGTCGACGGAGGGACCGTCGGCGAGGTGCTCGACGCCGTCTTCGACGCCCACGGCGGCCTCCGCGACCGGATCACCCAGGACGGCGACCTGCGCCGCTTCGTCAACGTCTACGTCTCCGGCGAGGACATCCGCTTCCAGCAGGGGCTGGAGACGTCCATAAGGGACGGCGACGAGGTAACCATCCTCCCCGCGGTCGCGGGTGGCTGAAGCCATTCCGAAGTTTGGGGGGCTATAGCCCCCACAATGTCGGACCCAGTGAAGCCACCCGTCGTAATTCTCTGTGGCGGCCGCGGGACGCGGCTGCGCGAGCGAACCGAGTCGGTGCCGAAGGCGCTGGTCGAGATCGGCGGCCGGCCGATCCTCTGGCATGTGATCCAGATCTACGCGGCCCAGGGTTTCGATCGCTTCCTGCTGGCGACCGGCTACATGGGCGAGGCGCTGGCGGAGTTCGCCGCCGCTGAGCGCTGGCCGGAGGGGGTGGGGGTCGAGGCGATCGACAGCGGCCTCGACACGCCGACCGGCGGGCGGATCGAGGCGCTTTCGGCTCGGCTCGGCGGGGAAGCCTTCTGCGCCACCTACGCCGACGGCGTCGCCGACATCGACCTCGCCGCGCTGCTGGGATTCCACCGGGAGCAGGGAGCCCTCGCGACCGTCACCGTCGTCCAACCCCATCTTCAGTGGGGGGTGGCGGAGCTCGACGGCGACCGCGTCTCCGGCTTCGCCGAGAAGCCGCGCAGCGAGCACTGGATCAACGGCGGCTTCTTCTGCTTCGAGCCCGGCATGCTCGATTACCTCGACCGCGAGAGCGTCCTCGAGCGCGAGCCGCTCTCGCGCCTCGCCGCCGACGACCAGCTGCGGGCCTACCGGCACGAGGGGTTCTGGGACTGCATGGACACCTACAAGGACGCCGTCGTCCTCAACGACCTTTGGACGGCGGGGCGGGCGCCGTGGCGGATCTGGGACTCGGCGCCGGTGGACGCCGCTTGAAGCGCTCGCTGGTCACCGGCGGTCACGGCTTCGTCGCCTCCCACCTGGCCCGAGCGCTGCTCGAACGGGGCGACGCGGTCACCGTCCTCGACCTGGCGCCGCCGCCGCACTCGGGCCTCGTCCTGCAGGGCATCGCCGGCGAGGTGGAGTTGTGCGAGGTCGACCTCAGGAACGCGGCGGGGGTCGACGCGGTGATCGCCGCCGGCGAGTTCGACGTCGTCTTCCACCTCGCGGCGCAGACCCTTGTCGGCCCGGCAATGGCCGATCCGGCCGCGACCTTCGAGGCCAACGTGCGGGGGACCTGGAGCCTGCTCGAGGCCGGCCGCCGCGCCGACGTCCCGGCGATGATCGTCGCCTCCTCCGACAAGGCCTACGGGCCGAGCGAGGAGCTGCCCTACCGCGAGGAGATGCGCCTGCGGCCGGCCTCTCCGTACGAGGCGAGCAAGGCCGCGGCCGACGCGATCTCGCTCAGCTACCGGCCGGCCTACGGGCTGCCGGTCGCGGTCACCCGCTTCGCCAACATCTACGGCGGCGGCGACGCCAACTTCTCCCGCCTGATCCCGGAGGCCATCGTCGCAGTGCTCGACGGCCGCCGCCCCCAGATCCGCTCCGACGGCAGCCCGGAGCGCGACTTCCTCTACGTCAGCGATGCGGTATCGGCCTACCTGGCGGTCGAGAGCACCGTCGGCGCCGGCCGGCCGGGAGCGGGGGAGGCCTTCAACGCCGGCGGCGAGGCGCCGCACTCGGTCAAGGAGGTGCTGGAGACGATCGTCGCCATCTCCAGCACCGGCCTCGAACCCGAATACCTCGGCACCGGCAATCCCGTAGGCGAGATCGACCGCCAGTACGTCGACTCGACCAAGCTGAGGGAGATGACCGGCTGGCGGCCCGAGGTCGGGCTGCGAGACGGCCTGATCCGCGCCCTCGACTGGTACCGGGATCACAGCGAGCTGCGGCCTCGACTAAGGTAAGAGTAAGACCTGTAATACTCTTACTTCATGAGAATCACCAGCAAAGGGCAAGTGACGATTCCGAAGGGGATCCGCGACCAATTCGGCCTGCTGCCAGGCACCGAGGTCCAGTTCGTCGTTGAAGGAGGGCAAGTGAAGGTCCGCAAGCTCGATGGCGACCGCACGCGCGGTCGAGCGATCGTCGATCAACTAAAGAACGTGACTGGCGGAGACATTTCGATGTCCACCGAGGAGATCATGCGCCTGACCCGGGGAGAGGATTGGGGCACTGGGAACTTAGAAGAGGGTGACGGGAACCCTCGTTGACTCCAACGTCCTGATCGACGTCCTATCGGCAGATTTCGCCTGGGGGGACTGGTCGAGTCAGGCGCTGGCCAGCCTCGGCTCGGAAGGGCCGCTGGTCATCAACCCCGTGATCTACGCGGAGGTCTCTCAGCGGTACTCACGCAAAGAGCTCCTCGATCACGAGCTGCCCGCCGATGTCTTCATTCGCGAGAGTCTTCCGTGGTCCGCCGCGTTCCTCGCAGGCAAGGCATTTGTCGACTACCGCCGCCGCGGGGGGAATCGCCGCTCTCCGTTGCCCGACTTTTTCATCGGAGCCCATGCGGCGGTCGATGGGCTGCGACTTCTGACCCGCGACGCCTCGCGCTACCGGACCTATTTCCCGACGGTGGAGCTGATCGCGCCGGAGTGAGACCCGCCTCCGGCTAGGCTGAGCCCATGTGCGGGCGCTTCACGGTCACCACCAAGGACACGAAGAAGGTCGCCGACCGCTTCCAGGTCGAGCTCGAGAAGGCGCTGGAACGCAAGGGCGCCGGCGCACCGGCGAAAGAGTCGGCCAAGGACGGCGCTGAGGCCAAAAAGAAAGCTCCGCCCGGCTTGGGTCGCTTCAACGTCGCGCCGACGCAGGAGGTGCTCGTCGTCCGCGCCTCGCCCGAGCCCGAGCAGGCCGAACAGGGGGAGCGGGAGGCCCGGCTGATGCGCTGGGGGCTGGTCCCCGTCTGGGCCAAGGACCTGAAGGTCGGCTACCGGATGATCAACGCGAAAAAAGAGAACCTGATGAAGAGCCGCGCCTACGGGCCGCTGGTCGGCAAGTACCGCCACCGCTGCCTGATCGTCGCCGACGGCTTCTACGAGTGGATGAAGGCCGAGGACCCCAAGCAGCCGCGCCAGCCCTGGCACTTCCAGGTCGACGGCGGCGAGCCATTCTCCTTCGCCGGCCTCTGCACGCGCAAGGAGTGGTCTGACCCTGAGGACCGTGGCTACGACGGCGGCTACCTCTACACCTGCACCCTGGTGACCACGACCCCGAACGAAGTGGTGGCCCCCGTCCACGACCGGATGCCGGCGATCCTGCCGAGCCCGGAGGCGGAGGCGGCCTGGCTGCGCCCCGACCTCAGCCCCGAGGACGCGGTGGCGATGTGCGCCCCGCTCGATGCCACCCGGATGTCTGGCGCTCCGGCGAACCCGGCGCTGAACAAGGTGGGCAAAGGGATGGCGGAAGGACCGGAGCTGCTGGTCGCCCCGCAAAAGACGCTGGACGTCTAGTCCTCGTCGCCTTTTTCTGCTTCTTCTTCCTCTTCGGCTTCTTCGGCTTCTTCTGCCTTGATCTCTTCGGCTTCTTCGTCGATCGGAGGCGTGTGCTGGGCCAGCGCGACCGCGGTGCTCGCGGTGGCTTCGCCGGCATCCGTCTCCAGGGTGCAGGCGATCTTCGCCGCCGGCACGTCCTGGCTGCGCCAGATCGTGAAGAAGGGAAGCTCGAGGTCCTGCTTGGGCTTGCCGACGACCGAGTACTCGATCCGCTCTTCGCCGACCTTGTACGTCGGCCATTCGACCTTGACTCCGCGTTCGGTGGTGAAGCGCGGCGGCCGGTCGGGGAATTCGAGCACCGCCAGTTCGCTGCTCTTCGAGCTGAAGTCCATCAACACCGTTTCCGGTACTTCCTGGTTGTAGATCCCGGCTTCCGAGGAGCGCGGGTAGGTGCCGCGCAGGCCACCGGAGCTCTGGGCCACTTCGGTGCCTTTCGGCGCCTCGACCCCGCAGAGGATGGTGCCGCCGTCGATCGGCGAGCCGGCGGAGACGATCAGCTTCGAGCTGGCGACGAAGAGCGCGTAGCCGCTGACGTTCGTCCCGGTGGCGCGGATCCGCGTCTCGGTCAGCCGCATCTCGCCCTTGCCGCCGGGGACCGGCACGACCTTCGAGTCGGGACCGTCGTTCGACTGCACCCATTCCAGGTTGGCCGCTTCGCCCTCGCCCTTGCCGGTGCTGGCCAGGGCGGCGACCACGCAGGCGAGGAGGCCGACGACGACCACGATCAGGGCCCCGCGGGGGGGACGCCTGTCCGGCGCCGCGCTGCCTGGGGGGGCGTCGTTCACAGCGCCACGGTATTGCAATCGGTCAAAGATTCGCGCCGCTGCGATACCTCGACCGCCCGCCCGGGTACGTTCCCCCCGTGGCAGGCAAAGTGACTCGTCTCAACATGGCCGAGGCGCGACCGCGGACGGTCGACGTCCACGGCCACCCGCTCAACTTCATCGAAGCCGGCTCCGGCCCGGTGCTGCTGCTGATTCACGGGATGGCGGGCACCTGCGCCAACTGGGAGGCGGTGATCGAGCCGCTGGCGATCAACCACACCGTGATCGCCCCGGACTTCCCCGGCCACGGCGCCTCGGCGCCCGGCGGCGGCGACTACTCGCTCGGCAGCCTCGCCAGCGGCCTGCGCGACCTGATGTTGACCCTCGGCCACGAGCGGGCGACGCTGGTCGGGCATTCGCTGGGCGGCGGCGTCGCGCTGCAGTTCACCTACCAGTTCCCGGAGATGGTCGAGCGGCTGGTGCTGGTCTCCAGCGGCGGCCTCGGGCCCGACGTCAGCCCGGTGCTGCGGGCCGCGGCGCTCCCCGGCGCGGACCTCTTCATCTCCGCGACCGCTGGCGTCGGCAGCCGAATCGGCTCGCTCGTCGGCCGCGGCTTCGGCGCCCTGGGGTTGCGCCCCAATGCCGACCTCGCCGAGGTGACGCGTGGCTACGCGACCCTCTCCGACCGCGACCGCCGCAAGGCCTTCATCGCCACCTTGCGCTCGGTCGTCGGCACTGAGGGCCAGCGCGTCGCGGCCCTCGACAAGCTCTACCTCGCCGAGACCCTGCCGCTGCTGATCATGTGGGGCGAGAACGACCCGATCATCCCCGTCGATCACGCCCGCGAGGCCCACGCCCAGCTACCCAGCAGCCGCCTCGAGGTCTTCGCCGACACCGGCCACGTCCCCCAACTGGAGCGCCCCGGCCGCTTCATCGCCGTCCTCGAACGCTTCCTCGCCGAAACCGACCCGGCGGAGTTCGACCGCGAGGAGTGGCGGGCGAGGTTCAAGGCCGCCGAGAGCTAGGGGTGTCGCTTTTGTGGACGCATGGGCCACCAAATCGACACGGCAACAACGCGCCCGACAGGATTCGAACCTGTGGCCTCTTCCTCCGGAGGGAAGCGCTCTATCCAGCTGAGCTACGGGCGCTCACCGGGCAGATTAACCCGTAACTGACGTAGGCTCGCCGCCGATGGATCTGGCGGTCACTTTTCTCGGCACCGGGGGCTCGGTGCCCTCGGCGCGGCGCTCCACGGCGAGCGTGCTGGTGGCGCGTGGGGGAGAGCGACTGCTTTTCGACTGCGGCGAAGGGACGCAGCGGCAGATGCAGCGCTCGCTGGGCCTGGTGCAGGCGGACGAGATCTACCTGACCCACTTCCACGCCGATCACGTGCTGGGGATTCCGGGGCTGCTGAAGACCTACGACCTCACCGACCGGCAGGTGCCGCTGAAGATCTACGGGCCGCCGGGGCTGACCGAGCTGTTTCAGGTCTTCTCGCCCCTGATCGGCCGGCTCGGATTCACGCTTGACCTGATCGAGCTGGGGCCGGGCGACGCGATCGAGCACGAGGGGTACGAGATCCGCCCCTTCGAAGCCTCCCACCGCAACACGCGCGCCAACGGCTATGCGCTGGTCGAGGCCGAGCGCCCCGGTCGCTTCGACCCCGCCGCGGCCGCCGGCGCCGGCGTCCCCGAAGGCCCCGCTTACGCGGCGCTGCAGCGCGGGGAGGAGGTCGAGGGCTCGTCCGGGACCGTGACCCCCGACCAGGTGATGGGCCCCAGCCGGCCCGGCCGCACGGTCGCGATCACCGGCGACACCGCCCCCAGCCCGGCTACCGTCTCCGCCGCGGCCGACGCCGACCTGCTGATCCACGACGCCTCGTTCGCCGAGGAGGAGGTCCAGCGCGCGGCCGAAACCGGCCACTCGACCGTGGCCCAGGCCGCCGCGATCGCCGACGAGGCGCACGTAAAGCTCCTCGCCCTCGTCCACATCTCCTCCCGCTACCACGTCGGCAAGGTGATCGAAGAGGCCAAAGAGGTCTTCGAGCCCACCGTCGCCCCCAAAGACTTCGACGTAATCGAGCTCCCCTTCCCCGAGCGAGGAAACCCCCAGCTCGTCCCGAACGGAGCCGTGGACCGAAGCGGGTCGGAGTAGGCCCTCTCGGGACCCTCCCAAGCTGTTGTCCCGAGAGGGCCTACTCCGACCCGCCGCCGCGCCTATTGCTACTGTGAGGCCGTCCTTTAACCCGGTCCCGCGAGGCCAGGAAGGAAGCAATCGAAGTGAGTGAGAAGGTCGTGCTGGAGCACGACGATCTGAAGCGAACGCTGCGGCGGATCGCCCACGAGATCGCCGAGAAGAATCCCGATTCGGACCGTCTGGCGATCGTCGGCATCCACACCCGCGGCGGCGTCCTGGCCCGCCGCCTCCACGTCTTCCTCGGCGAGCTGACCGGCTCCGAGCTGCCGATCGGCGACCTCGACATCTCCTTCTACCGCGACGACGTCGGTGCCAAGGCTCCCTCCGAGCAGCCGGTCGTCCACAGCTCCCACATCGACTTCGACCTCTCCGACCGCACGGTCATCCTCGTCGACGACGTCCTCTACACCGGCCGCACCGTCCGCGCCGCGATCGAGGCGCTCTTCGACTACGGCCGCCCCCGCCGGGTCCAGCTGGCGGTCCTCTGCGACCGCGGCCACCGCGAGCTTCCCTTCCGCCCCGACTACGTCGGCAAAAATCTGCCCACCGCCCGCGAGGAGCGGGTCAACGTCCGTCTCGAGGAGATCGACGGCACAGACGAGGTGACGATCTCCGAGCCCAGCCCCGTGGAGGTGGCCCCATGAAGCACCTGCTCTCGATCGAGCAGCTCTCGCGAGCCGAAATCGAGTCGATCCTCGACCGCGCCGAGTCCTTCGCCGAGGTCGGCCGGCGCGACATCAAGAAGGTCCCGACCCTGCGTGGCCGGACCGTCGTCTCGCTCTTCTACGAGTCGAGCACCCGCACCTCCAGCTCCTTCGACCTCGCCGCCAAGCGGCTCTCGGCCGACCTCGTCTCGGTCAAGGCCGCCGGCTCCTCGGTCGAGAAGGGGGAGTCGCTGAAGGACACGGTCGCCACCCTCTCCGCCTACGACCCCGCCGCGATCGTCATCCGCCACCCCTACGCGGGCGCCGCCCAGATGGTCGCCGGCTGGACCACGGCCGCGGTCGTCAATGCCGGCGACGGCAAGCACGAGCACCCGAGCCAGGCGCTGCTCGACGTCTACACCCTGCGCCGCCGCCTCGGCTCGCTGGAGGGGACCCGGATCTGGATCGTCGGCGACGTCCTCCACAGCCGCGTCGCCCGCTCGAACCTGATCGCCTTCGCGCGGATGGGCGCCGAGGTGACCGTCTGCGGCCCGCCGACCCTGATCCCGCGCGGGATCGAGGCACTCGGCTGCGGGGTCTCCTACAGCCTCGACGGGATCGAGGAGGCCGAGGTCGTCTACGCCCTGCGGATGCAGAAGGAGCGGATGAGCGAGAGCTTCGTCCCCTCGCTGCGCGAGTACGCCGCCAACTACCAGATCGACAGCCGCCGCCTCAACCCGCGCCAGCTGCTGATGCACCCGGGCCCGGTCAACCGCGGAGTCGAGCTCTCCGGCGAGGCGATCGACTCGCCCCAGTCGCTGATCGCCGAGCAGGTCGCCGCCGGCCTGGTGGTGCGGATGGCGATCCTCTACGAGCTGCTCGCCGGCAGCGAGGGCCAGGCCCCGGCGGGCGACGGCGAAGGCAGCAAGCCGACCCCGATCGGGACTCCGGCATGAGCCTCACCGACCTGCTCGACGTCCGCGCGGGGGAGAACGCGCACCTGGTCCTCCGTCATGCCACCGTCCTCGACCCGGTCGCGGGGATCGACGCCGTCCATGACGTCGTCGTCCGCGATGGTGAGATCGCGGCCCTTGCCTCACCTGGCGAGGCCGACGCCGACGGCGCCGAGGTGGTGGAGGCCGAGGGCCTGCACGCGTTCCCGGCCTTCTTCGACCCACACGTCCACCTCCGGACCCCCGGCCACGAGCACAAGGAGGACGTCGAGACGGGCACCCGCGCCGCCGCGGCCGGCGGCTACTGCGGGATCCTGGCGATGGCCAACACCCAGCCGCCGGTCTCGACCGCCGCCGACGTCTCGTCCCTGCGCGAGCAGGCGCGAGCGGGCGCCTCGGTCCCGGTCGGCTTCCTCGCCACCGTCAGCAAGGCCATGGCGGGCGCCGAGCTGACCGAGATGGTCGAACTGCGCGAAGCCGGCGCGGTCGGGTTCTCCGACGACGGGCTGCCGATCACCGACGCCGGCCTGATGCGACGCGCCCTGCAGTACCAGCACCTCTGCGGCGGCAACATCGCCCTGCACGAGGAGGACCCGGCGCTCTCGCGCGAGGGTGCGATGCACGAGGGTCCGGTCTCCGCGGCGCTCGGCATCGGCGGCATCCCCTCCGTCTCGGAGTCGACGATGGTCGCCCGCGACGCCGCCCTCGCCGGCTACGAGCGCGCCCGCATCCACGTCCAGCACCTCTCCGCCGCCGAGTCGGTCGAGGTCGTCCGCGCCGCCAAGGCCGCCGGCGTCCAGATCAGCGCCGAGGCCAGCCCGCACCACCTCTGCCTCACCGACGAGGCGGTCCGCGGCCTCGATCCGCACCGGGCGAAGATGAACCCGCCGCTGCGCGAAGAGCGCGACCGCCAGGCCCTGATCGAGGGGCTGCGCGACGGCACGATCGAGTGCGTCGCCACCGACCACGCCCCGCACCAGCCGGAGGAAAAGGACGTCCCCTTCGAGCAGGCGGCGATGGGAGTGACCGGCCTGGAGACCGCCTTTGCCGCGCTCCACACCGAGCTGGTCCTCTCCGGCGTCATCGACCTCTCGCTGCTGGTCGAGCGGATGGCCGGCGGGGCCGAGCCCTTCGACCTCGACCGCCCGACCCTGGCGCCAGGCTCGGAGGCGAACGTCGTCCTCTGCGACCTCGGCGCCGAGTGGACGGTCGGCGAGGACGGCTACGAGAGCCGCTCGGCCAACTCCTGGTGCGCCGGCCAGACGCTCACCGGACGCATCCTGATGACTGTCGCGGCAGGCCAGGTCGCCTTCCGCCTGCGCAGCTTCTCGCTGGGGGTCGCTGCATGAGGGGCGCTTTTGTCAACCAATGGTTTGCAAACTCGCCCAGGAGGTCGAGATGAGCGCATATCTCCTGCTCGAGGACGGGACCCGGCTGGACGGTCTCGTCTGCGGCCACGCCGGCGCGGTCACCGGCGAGGTCGTCTTCAACACCGCGATGACCGGCTACCAGGAGTCGGTCACCGACCCCTCCTACGCCGGCCAGATCATCGTCTTCACGTATCCGCTGATCGGCAACTACGGCGTCTCCGCGGCGGCGATGGAGTCCGACGCGGTCCACGCCCGCGGCGTCGTCATGCGCGACGCGAAGAACGGGGAGGACGCCGCCACCGCCGAGGGCGGTTGGCTCGACTGGCTCGCCGACTGCGGCGTGCCGGCCGTGAGCGGCGTCGACACCCGCGCCCTGGTTCGCCACCTGCGCGACAAGGGCTCGATGCGGGGCGGCATCTTCCCGGCCGAGATGGCCGAAGCGGAGGCCAGCGAGCGGATCGACGCCGAGCCTTCGATGGCCGGTGCCGACTTCGCCCGCCAGGTGACGCCGGCCGAGCCGGTCCGCTTCGACGGCGAGGGACCGCATGTGGTCGGGATCGACACCGGGGTCAAGCTCAGCATCGTCCGCCAGCTGCGCGAGCACGGCTGCCAGCTGACCCTGCTGCCCTGCACCAGCAGCCCCGAGGAGGTCCTCGCCGAGAATCCCGACGTCGTCTTCCTCGCCAACGGCCCCGGCGACCCCGCCGCCCTCGACTACGTGGTCGAGACCGTCCGCGGGGTGATCGGCCGCAAGCCCGTCTTCGGCATCTGCCTCGGCCACCAGCTGCTCTGCCGCGCGGTCGGCCTCGAGACCTACAAGCTGCCGTTCGGCCACCGCGGCGCCAACCACCCGGTCAAGGACCTGGAGACGGGGCGGATCGACATCACCTCCCAGAACCACGGCTTCGCCGTCGTCGGACCCGGCGGCGAGGCGAAGATCGAGGGCGACGATCCGGTCCGCTGGGATACCGACTTCGGCGTTGCCGAGCTCTCGCAGCTGAATCTCTACGACCGCACGGTCGAGGGCCTGGTCCTGCGCGACGTCGCCGGCGCCACCGTCCAGTACCACCCCGAGGCCGGCCCGGGCCCGCACGACGCCCGCCACCTGTTCGACCGCTTCCTCGGGCTGGCGGAGGCGGCGCGGTGATCTGGCCGCCGCCGGAACTCCCGCTCGAGGGCAGCATGGTGCGCCTCGAGCCACTGGTCGAGGCGCATCGCGAGCCGCTGCGCTCGGTCGCCGCGCATCCGGAGATCTGGCAATGGATCGACCGCCGGGTGACCGAGGCCGAGGAGGGCTTCGACCAGTGGTTTGACGGTCGTCTGCTCGCCGGAAAGCTGGGGGAGGAGCACGGTTTCGCGACTTCGAGCGTGAACGGTGGCGAGCCGCTCGGCAGCTCCACCTACCTGGCCCCGCGCCCGATTCACGACGGCGTCGAGATCGGCAACACCTGGCTCACCCCGGCGGCCTGGCGCACCGGCGCCAACGTCGAGGCGAAGCTGCTGATGCTCGGCTTCGCCTTCGAGGAGCTCGGCTGCATGCGGGTCGAGCTGAAGACCGACGCCCGCAACGAGCGCAGCCGCGGGGCGATGGAAGCGCTGCCGGCCAAGTTCGAGGGGAACTTCCGCAAGCACATGCTGATGCCGGTCACCGGCGTCCGCGATTCGGCCTACTTCTCGATCGTCGACGACGAGTGGCCGTCGGTCCGTAAAAACCTGGAGCAGCGCCTGGCAGGGGCGCGGGAGGTGCGCAGTGCCTAAACGCGAGGACATCGAGAAGATCCTCCTGATCGGCTCGGGACCGATCGTGATCGGCCAGGCGGCCGAGTTCGACTACTCCGGCGTGCAAGCCTGCAAGGTGCTGCTCGAGGAGGGCTACGAAGTGGTCCTGGTCAACTCGAACCCGGCGACGATCATGACCGACCCCGAGTTCGCCACCGCCACCTACATAGAGCCTCTTCTGCCGGGCCCGGTGACGAAGATCATCGAAAAGGAGCGCCCCGACGCGCTGCTGCCGACCCTCGGTGGCCAGACCGCGCTCAACATCGCGATGACCCTGCATGAAGACGGGACGCTCGAGCGCCTCGGCGTCGAGCTGATCGGCGCCAATTCGGACGCGATCCGTCGCGCCGAGGACCGCGAGGAATTCCGCAAGACGATGAACGAGCACGGCCTGCGGATCCCGTGGTCGATGACGGTCGAAGGCCTCCCCGAGGTCGAGGAGGCGCTCGCCGACGGCCGCGTCACCCTGCCGGCGATCGTCCGGCCCGCCTTCACGATGGGGGGCCAGGGAGGAGGGATCGGCCGCACCGAGACGGAGCTGCGCCAGGTCGTCTCCGAGGGTCTCGCGGCCAGCCCGATCAACCAGGTGCTGGTCGAGGAGTCGGTGATCGGCTGGGGCGAGTTCGAGCTCGAGGTGATGCGCGACCGCAACGACAACGTGGTGATCATCTGCTCGATCGAGAACGTCGACCCGATGGGCGTCCACACCGGCGACTCCGTAACGGTCGCGCCGGCGCAGACGCTGACCGACCCGCTCTACCAGGACCTCCGCGACCAGGCGATCAAGGTGATCCGGGCGATCGGGGTCGAGACCGGCGGCTCCAACGTCCAGTTCGCGGTCAACCCCGAGAACGGCGAGATCGCCGTGATCGAGATGAACCCCCGCGTCTCCCGCTCCTCGGCCCTGGCCTCCAAGGCGACCGGGTTCCCGATCGCGAAGATGGCGGCGAAACTGGCCGTCGGCTACGCGCTGGAGGAGATCCCCAACGACATCACGCGGGCGACGCCGGCCTCCTTCGAGCCGACGATCGACTACGTCGTCACCAAGATCCCGCGCTTCGCCTTCGAGAAGTTCCCCGGCTCCGAGGGCCGGCTCTCGACCTACATGCAGAGCGTCGGCGAGGCGATGGCGATCGGCCGCACCTTCCGCGAGTCCTTCGCCAAGGCGATGCGCTCGCGCGAGCTCGACAGCGCGGCGGAGATCCCCGAGTCCGACGCGGATCTGCTGGCGGCGATCGAGATCCCCTGCGCCGAGCGCTTCGACCTGATCCACGCCGCCTTCGAGCGCGGTCTCTCGGTCGAGGCGGTGCACGAGGCCTGCCTGGTCGATACCTGGTTCCTGCGCGAGCTGCGGGCGCTCGCCGTCGAGGGCGACGGGACCGAGGGCCTCGTCCGCACCTACAAGGCGGTCGACACCTGCGCTGCCGAGTTCGAGGCGGCGACGCCCTACTACTACTCCGGCCACGAGCGCCCTCGCCACGACGGGTCGCCCCCGGCCAACGAGATCCGCCGCGGCGACAACGACTCGGTCGTGATCCTCGGCGCCGGCCCGAACCGCATCGGCCAGGGGATCGAGTTCGACTACTGCTGCGTCCACGCAGCGATGACCGCCCGCGAGCTCGGCCGCGACGCGGTGATGGTCAACTGCAACCCGGAGACCGTCTCCACCGACTACGACACCTCCGACCGCCTCTACTTCGAGCCGCTGACGGCCGAGGACGTGCTCGCCGTCTGTGCGCAGGAGCAGCCCGAGGGAGTGATCGTCCAGTTCGGCGGCCAGACGCCACTGAAGCTCGCCCGCACGCTCGAAGAGGCGGGGGTGCCGCTGCTGGGGACCCCGGTCGACGCGATCGACCTGGCAGAGGACCGCGGCCGCTTTGGCGAGCTGCTCGAGCGCCTCGGGGTCGAGGCGCCTCCCTACGGCACCGCCTTCTCGGCCGAGGAAGCGACCGCCGTCGCCGAACGGGTCGGCTTCCCGCTGCTGGTGCGGCCCTCCTACGTGCTCGGCGGCCGGGCGATGGAGATCTGTTACTCGACCGAGGACCTGCGGGCCTACCTGAGCAAGCACGTCAAGGCCGACCAGGAGCACCCGCTGCTGCTCGACCGCTTCCTCGAGAACGCGATCGAGGTCGACGTCGACGCGCTCGGCGACGGCGAGCAGGTCTGGGTCGCCGGGATCATGCAGCACGTCGAGGAGGCCGGCGTCCACTCCGGCGACTCGGCCTGCGTGATCCCGCCGCTCAGCCTCGGCGAAGAGATGCTGGAGCAGATCCGCGCCACCAGCGAGCGGATCGCGCTCGAGCTCGGCGTGATCGGCCTGATCAACATCCAGTACGGGGTCGCCGGCGGCAAGCTCTACGTGATCGAGGCCAACCCGCGCGCCTCGCGCACCGTCCCCTTCGTCTCCAAGGCGATCGGCGTGCCGCTGGCGAAACTCGCCGCGCGACTGATGTTGGGGGAGAAGCTGGCTGACCAGGATCTGCCCGACGGCCCTCCCGAGCACGTCAGCGTCAAGGAGGCGGTGCTGCCGTTCGCCCGCTTCGCCGGCGCCGACTCGGTGCTCGGCCCGGAGATGAAGAGCACTGGCGAGGTGATGGGCATCGCCGAGGACTTCCCGACCGCCTTCGGCAAGGCGCAGGCGGCGGCCGGGGTGCGGCTGCCCGATTCCGGCTCGGTCTTCATCACCGTCACCGACACCGACAAGGCGGCGGCGACGCAGCTGGCAACGCGCTTCCACGATCTCGGCTTCGAGGTGATCGCCACCCACGGCACCGCCCAGGCGATCGAGCGGATGGGGGTGCCGGTGACCCGGATCAACAAGCTGCAGGAAGGCTCGCCGCACGTGCTCGACCTGATCCGCAAGCGCAGCTGCGACCTGGTGATCAACACCCCGACCGGCTCCGGCGCCCGCACCGACGGCTACGAGATCCGCACCGCCGCGGTCAAGCACGGGATCCCCTGCGTGACGACGATGACCGGGGCGACGGCCGCGGCCCGGGCGATCGCCGCCGCCAAGCAGGGCGACGCCGAGGTCCGCTCGCTGCAGGAGATCCACGCCGGTCAGGTCAGGGCCGCGGAGGCGCGATGAGCGCCCCGCTCGGCCGCCGTCTCTGCGCTGTGGCGGAGAACCAGGCCTCCGGCGGCTACCGGATCTTCTCCCTCGTAGATCACGAGGGCCCGGCGCCGGAGCCCGGCCAGTTCTACATGCTCGCCAGCGAGCGCGGCTGGGGGGAGGGGGGCGGCCGCCCGTACCTGCCAAGGGCGATCTCGGTCGCCGCGACCGCCCCGGCGAAAGACGGCGTCCGTCTCGATTTCCTGGTCGAGGGCGTCGGGCCAGGCACCGATCGGCTCTGCGAGCTGGAAGCCGGGGAGAACGTCGGGCTGACCGGCCCCCTGGGCAACACCTTCTCCACTCCCAAGGAGGTCAACCCGGATTCCGCCGGAGCGATCCTCGTCGGCGGCGGCATCGGCATCGCCCCAATGGCCATCTGGCGCCGGCACCTGGTCGAACAGGGCATCCCTCTGCGAGTCCTCCTCGGCTTCCGCAATCAACAGCACTCCGGCGGCCTCAACGAGCTCTTCTGCGCGAGCGGAACCCTCTGCCCCGACGTCCGCCTCGCCACCGAGGACGGCCATGCCGGCCACCAGGGCTACATCACCGACCTGCTGGCGACGATGCTGGCCGGCGACGATGCGACCTCAGCAGTTGTCTACTCCTGCGGACCGCCCGCAATGCTGGAGGCCGTTCGAGCCCTTTGCGAGAACAACGGCGTCAGCTATCAACTGGCCGAGGAGTCACCAATGGCCTGTGGCTATGGCGCCTGCTTCGGTTGCGCAGTGCCCAAACCTGGTGGGGGCTATCTGCGGCTGTGCGTGGACGGGCCTGTCACGGGCGCACGGCCGGCGGGTCCTGTCTCCGATCGGGGGCTCCCCCTACCGGGGGAGTCCTCCCGATCGTCGCCACCCGCCGGAGGAGCGGAGGGGGAGAGACGGTCAGGCTCAGTCGAGTTCTGCGGACTGCGGTTGGAGCATCCCGTGATCAATGCGTCCGGCACCTACGACGCACTTGCTGCTCGCAAGGTCTTTGGTGACGAGTTACTGACTGACTTCCCGTTCTCGGCGTTTGTGTCGAAGACGATCACCCCTGAGCCGCGGGCAGGGAACGAACCGCAGCGGATTTGGGAGACGCCCGCGGGGATGATCAACTCGATCGGGCTGCCGAACAAGGGGCTGGAGGGTTTCCTCGCCGAGGATCTACCGCATCTGGCAGAACTACCGGTGCCGCTGATCGTCTCGGTGATGGCAACGAATCGGGAGCTGTTCTCGCGGCTCGTAAGCGAGGTAGGGGCACGGGACGAGGTTGCGGCGATCGAGTTGAACGTCTCCTGCCCCAACGTCCACTCCGGACTGATCGTCGGTGAGAATCCGGACGAGACCCAGGCGCTGCTGGAAGCGCTGCGGCCACTGACCGAGAAGCCTCTGATCGTGAAGCTGACCCCGAACGTCGCCAATCCCGAGGCGGTCGCCGTCGCGGCCGAGGAGGGAGGGGCTGACGCTGTCTCTCTGATCAACACGATGAAGGCCAGCGCTATCGATCCCGTGACCAGGCAGCCTGCCTTGGCGGCGGGCCACGGGGGTCTCTCCGGACCCGCGGTGCGGCCAATCGCGCTGCAGCAGCTGCGGGCCGTGCGCGCCGCGGTCGAGCTGCCTTTGATCGGTATGGGCGGGATCTCCTGCGGCGCTGACGCAACCGAGTTCATCGATGCCGGAGCGGCTCTCGTGGCAATCGGAACCGAGAGTTTCCGAGATCCGTGCGCTGGGTCGCGGATAGCAAAAGAACTGCAAACCGGCATATCGGAAGTCGAGTCACGCGTGGAGGCACTCGACCTGTAGTAGAGGTTGAGACGAATTTTGGGGCAATTGCTCCCGGTCGGCTTGCAAGCCCCCGAACCGCGGCTATACTCGCCGCCCACATGACGGCCTCCCAAGTCAAATCCTCGCTCGCGGCCCCCGAAAGGTCACTTGACCAGAGGATGGAGGCCCTCAAGCGCGCGAACGACATCCGCACCGCCCGGGCAAAACTGAAGAAGGATCTGAAGGCGAACCGGGCCAGCATCCAGACGATCCTCCTCGACCCTCCGGAGTACGTCCTCACCGCCAAGGTCTTCGACATGCTCCTCGCCGTCCCCAAGTACGGCCGGGTGAAGACCAACCGGATCCTCAACCAGTGCAGGATCTCGCCGTCGAAGACGATCGGCGGCCTCTCCGAGCGCCAGCGCACCGAGCTGATCTCTCAGCTCCGCCGTTAGCGACCGCCGCAGCGGTCAATATCCGCGCCCGCATGGCCAAAGTCTTCGTCATCACCGGGCCCTCAGGCGTCGGCAAGGGAACGCTGATCAGGGAGCTCCTGCAGGCCGTTCCCGACCTCGAGCTCTCGATCTCAGCGACGACGCGATCGCCGCGCGAGGGGGAGCTCGACGGCCGCGACTACCACTTCCTCACCCCCGAGCAGTTCGAGCAACGGGTCGAGGAAAAGGACTTCCTCGAGTTCGCGACCTACAGCGGCAACCGCTACGGCACCCTGCGCAGCGAGGTCGAGCGGCGGGTCGAAGCCGGCCATTCGGTCGTGCTCGAGATCGAGGTCCAGGGCGCCCAACAGGTCCGCGCCGCCGAACCGGACTCCGTCCAGATCTTCATCGCCCCCCCGGATCCCACCGTCCTGCGCGAGCGCCTCGCGGCCAGGGGCACCGATTCCCAGGAGGCGATCGACGAGCGGCTGAAGGTCGCCGAGCAGGAGCTCGCCGCCCAGGGCGACTTCGACCACCGCGTCGTCAACGACGACGTCTCCCGCGCCGCCGCCGAGCTGGTGGCGATCGTCCGCTCCGAGCTGAGCGGGTGACGGGACCGGTGGGATGGCACGCCTCGATCTTGCGCTTCCGGAAGTAGTGGTTCCTTTTGCACGAATAGCGTCTGAAAGGAACCGCAACTTGGCGGAGATGCTGACTAGGAGAGATCTATGGTTCCTTTTGCACCTATGGCGTGCAAAGGGAACCACGAGATCGGCCAGCAGCGGGAGCCTGGGCAGAGGCCAGTCGGCCTGATCCTCTAGACTCGGCCGCCGATGATCAAACCACGCGTAGACAAGCTTCTCGAGCACGCTGATTCCCATTACGCCGCAGTCGTCGTGTCGGCCAAGCGCGCTCGCCAGATCAACAGCTACTTCCACAACCTCGGAGAGGGTGGCTTCGGTGAGTACCCGCCGCCGATGGTCGAGACCAACGCCGAGCGGAATTACCTCTCGATGTCGCTCGAAGAGCTCGCCGAGGGCAAGCTGAAATACGAGTACCGGACCTAGCGGTCTCAGCGCCCCGCCAGCCGCGGGGCGCTTTCATTTAGGGCCATGGCCCGAATCCTCCTAGGCGTCAGCGGCGGGATCGCCGCTTACAAGGCACTCGAGCTGGCTCGGCTGGCGACGCTCGCCGGTCACAGCGTGCGGGTGCTGATGACCGAGGGCGCGACCAGGTTCGTCGGCGCAGCCTCCTTCGAGGGCATCGTCGGCGCCCCGGTCCTCGTCTCCGAGTTCGAGCGTGACCCGCTGCGCGGGGCCTTCCCCGGCGAGGACCGCGTCTCCCATGATCCGATCGGCCACCTCGAGCTCGCCGGCCGCTGCGACGCCTACCTGGTCGCGCCCGCCTCGGCCAACACGATCTCCAAGCTCGCGATCGGCGCCGCCGACTCGATGCTGACCATCTCCTTCCTCGCCTGTACGGCGCCGCGTCTGCTCGCCCCGGCGATGAACGACCGGATGTACGCAGACGCCGCAACTCAGGCCAACCTCGCGACGCTGCGCGAGCGCGGCGTCGAGGTGATCGAGCCCGAGGAGGGCAAGCTCGCCTCCCGGGGCGAGTTCGGTCGCGGCCGCCTGCCCGACCCCGAGCTGCTGCTGGCGAAGGTCGAGGCGGCGCTGCCGGCGGGCGATCGTCCCTGGGACGGCCTGCGGGTGCTGGTCACCGCCGGTGGGACCCGCGAGCCGATCGACCCGGTCCGCTTCATCGGCAACCGCTCCAGCGGCCGCATGGGCATCGCGCTCGCAGCCGCCGCCCTGAAGCGCGGGGCGGAAGTGACGCTGATCGCCGCCAACGTCGCCCTGTCGTCCCCGGCCGGGGTCCGTCGCATCGACGTCGAGACCGCTGCCCAGCTCGCCGCTGCCGCGGGCGAGGAGTTCCCGGCCACGCATGTGCTGCTGATGGCCGCCGCGCCCGCCGACTTCCGCGCCGCCGACCCCGCCGCGGGGAAGCTGCGGCGCTCCGGCTCGCTCGAGCTCTCGCTGGAGCCGACCGACGACATCCTCGCCGCGCTCGCCGCCGAGCGCCGCGCGGGGCAGACGATCGTCGGCTTCGCCGCCGAGCATGGGGGAGAGGCCGTCGAGCGCGCCCGCGGCAAGCTCGAGCGCAAGGGCGCCGACCTGATCGTCCTCAACGACGTCTCCGATCCGGAGATCGGGTTCGAGAGCGAGCGCAACGCGGTAACCCTGATCGGCAGGGACGGCGAGACCGAGGTGCCGATCGACTCCAAGGAGGCGATCGCCGGGGCGATCTTGGACGAAGTCGCCCGCCTGCGGCCGAAAGCCGGCCGGCCGGCTGGCTGAGCGGGCTATACTGGTCGCAAGCTTTTCTGTCCCTTATGTATGTCGAGAAGTGGGCCTGGCCCACTTTTTTTACGCCTCCACCCCAATATCGCAGGCATGAACGACCCCAATGAGCAGAACATTCAGGAGCAGCTGTCCGAGCTTGACAGCGAGATCGACCTGGTCGCGCTGGAGAAGCCCGGGAACGATTCCCTGCGCCTGTTCATCGATCACCCCGGCGGGGTCGACCTCGCACTTTGCGAAAGAGTCACCAAGCACATGAAGCACCTGCTGGCCGATTATTCGCTCGAGGTCTCCTCGCCGGGCCCGAAGTACCGCCGCAACGCCACCGCTTCCGAAACCAAGGAGTCCCCGCAGTGACCAAAGAGATCGTCGACGCCGTCAGAGCGCTGGAGCAGGAGAAGGGAATCTCGGCCGACACGCTGATGGACGCCCTCGAGGACGCCCTCCTCTCGGCTTACAAGAAGACTCCCGGCGCGGCGAAATACGCGCGCGTCGACCTCGATCACGAAACCGGGGACTTCCGCGTCTTCGAGCTGATCCTGCCGCCCGAGCTGGAGGAGAAGCTGCTGGCCGAAGCCGCCGAGCAGCAGGAGGAGCCGGAGATCGATCCCGAGACCGGGGAGATGAAAGAGCCGGAGGACCCCGAGCTCGACCCGGAGATGATCGCGCCTTACGAGGATCAGATCGAGACCAAGGACGTCACCCCCGAAGACTTCGGCCGGATCGCCGCCCAGACCGCCAAGCAGGTGATCCTGCAGCGGATCCGCGAGGCCGAGCGGCAGATGATGTACGACGAGTACCAGGACCGGGTCGGCGAGCTGATCACCGGGATCATC
>DATFQO010000077.1:0-16761 GCA_035264245.1 Solirubrobacterales bacterium | reverse complement strand
CACCGCGCTCGCGCACGAGGCTGTGCTCTTCACCAGGAACTACAAGGACTTCAAGCTCGTCGACGACCTGGTTGACGTCCGCGAACCTCCCGCATAGATCCTCAACGGGCGAACTGCCTGATCTCCTGAGCCAGCGCCTCGGGCTGGTCCTCGGGGATCAGGGTGAAGCAGTCAGGGAGCTCGACGTAGCGGGAGTTGGGGAAGGAATCGGCGAGGGCGCGGCCGGCCTCGTTGGGCATCATCTTCCCCTCTGCGTCCCAGACGACGAGGACGGGCTTCTCGAACGAGGGCAGCCTCGCGGTCGCCCGAGCGAGGTCGTGCTTGCCGCGCATCGCGTCGCCGGCATAGCGGCGCAGGTCGCGGCGGATCTCCTTCTTGCGCAGCGGCTCCATCCAGTCACGCATCAGCTCGTCGGGAACGCCGCGCTTGGTCATCTGGCCGAAGACGAAAGGCAGTCGGCGCAGCCGCGGCTGCAGCAGCAGCGCCCGGGTGGCGACGTAGCCGCCCGGCAGCTTGGCCGAGAGCCAGGCGGCGAAGCCGGCGAGGCCGGGCGGGTAGTTGCCGGCGGTCTCGCAGGAGACGAGAACGAGCCTGCCTACCCGGTCCATGCCGCCGTCGGCGATCATCACCTGCGCCCCGCACCAGTCGTTGAAGCAGAGGGTGACGTCGCGCAGGTCGGCCGCCTCGAGGAACTCGGTGGCGATCCGCCCCATCCCGACCAGGCTCAGGTCGGCGTCGGGCCGCACCGGTTTCCGGTGCGCCCCCATCGGCAGCGAAGGCGAGACGCAGCGGAACTCCGGCGTCAGCTCATCGATCACCTTGCGCCACTGCTTCCAGTCCATCAGCAGGCCCGGGATCAGGACCACGACCGGCCCCTCGCCGCCGGTGTCCTGGAAAGCGATTCGCCCGGCGGTTACTTCGACCTCTGGCACCGCCTAGCTGCCGATTGACTGCTGATAGAGGGTGAAGCCGATCCCCGAGCAGACGGCGGCGATGATCCAGAAGCGGAGCATGATCTTCGTCTCCGACCAGGCCATCATCTCGAAGTGGTGGTGCAGCGGCGCCATCAGCAGGACGCGGCGGCGGAAGGACTTGAAGGCGAAGACCTGGAGCAGGACCGAGAGCGCCTCGATCACGAAGATGCCGCCGATGATGATCAGCAGGACCTCGGTCTGGGTCATCACCGCCAGCGCCCCGATCGCGCCGCCGAGGCCGAGCGAGCCGGTGTCGCCCATGAAGATCGAGGCCGGGAAGGCGTTGTACCAGAGGAAGCCGATGCAGGCACCGACCAGGCAGGCCGAGAGCAGGGCCAGGTTCTGCTGCTCGTTGGCAACGAAGGCGATCGCCGTGTAGGCGAGGAGGACGATCGCGCAGGAGCCGGCGGCGAGGCCGTCGAGGCCGTCGGTGAGGTTGACGCCGTTGGAGGTGCCGGCGATGACGAGGAAGACGAGGACGAAGTAGAGGACCGGGCCGAGGTCGATGCTGCCGTCGCCGATGCGGAAGTAGAGCGTCGGCTCGAGCCCGACCTCGTGGCGGGCGACCCACCACAGCCCCAGCGCCAGCAGCAGCTGGCCGAGCAGCTTCCAGCGACCGGCGAGCCCGAGCGAGCGGCGTTTGACGATCTTGATGTAGTCGTCGGCGAAGCCGAGGACGGCGCAGCCCATCGCCACCCCGAAGACGGCCAGGCTCTGCGCGTCGCGGTCGGAGAGGACGAGGAACGGGACGCAGATCGAGGCGAAGACGATCAGTCCGCCCATCGTCGGCGTCCCGGCCTTGGTGTGATGCTCCTGCGGGCCGTCCTCGCGGATGTGCTGCCCGAACTCCTTGACCCGCAGGTATTCGATGAATTTCGGGCCGAGGAAGATGCAGATCAGCATCGCCGCCATCCCCGCGATCAGGACTTCGCCCATCAGTCCTCCTCCGCCGGGACGAGGTCGACCAGCTGCTCGGCGACGGTCTCGAGGCCGGCCGAGCGCGAGCCCTTGACGAGGACCGCGTCGCCGGGCTCCAGCCGCTGCGCCAGCAGCTCAGCGGCCTCGCCGGGGTCGGCGACGAGCTCGTCGGGGTCGTAGTCGCGGGCGGGCAGGCCGACGCCGACGACGAAGTCGACCCCGGCGGCGCGGGCGTGCTCGCCGACCTCGCGGTGGTAGCCGGCGGAGCCGGGGCCGAGCTCGCCCATCTCCCCGAGGACGGCGAGCGTGCGCGGCGCGCCGAGGCTGGCGACGTGGTCGAGCGCCGCGCGCATCGACACCGGGTTGGCGTTGTAGCAGTCGTTCACGAGGACGATGCCGCCGGGAAGCTCCAGTCGCTCGCCGCGGAAGCGGGAGAATCCTATGCCCGCCGCGCGGTCGGCCATTCCCGCGAGGTCGGCGCCGAGGGCGACCCCGGCGGCGATCGCGGCGAGGGCGTTGGTCAGGTTGTGAGCCTCGGTGAAGGGAAAGTGGAAGCGCTGGGAGCCGCGCGGGGTCGTGATGAGGGCCTCGGTAACGCCGTCGGCGACCTTCACCTCGGTGGCCTCGACGTCGCCCCCGTGGCCGAAACGGAGTTGCTTGGAGATCGGCGCCAGGTGCGTCTCCAGCTCGCCGGCTTCGGCCGGCGCCACCGCGGTGCCGCCGGGCGGCAGGCCGTCGAGGATCTCCGCCTTCGCCGCGGCGATCGCCGCGACCGACCCGAGCAGCTCGACGTGGACCGGCCCGACGTTGGTGATCACCGCCACCTCCGGCTCGGCGATCGCGACCAGTTCGGCGATCTGCCCCTTGCCGCGCATCGCCATCTCCAGGACCAGCGTCTGGGTGTCGTCGGGGGCTTCGAGGATCGTCAGCGGCAGCCCGATCTCGGTGTTGAGGTTCTCGCGGTTGGCGTGGACCCGCCCGGGAAGCAGCGCCCGGGCGATGTCCTTGACCGAGGTCTTGCCGACCGAGCCGGTGATCCCGACCACCCGGGCGCCGAGCGCCCGCCGCCAGGCGCGAGCCAGCGCCTGCATCGCCGCCAACGGGTCCTCCACGACAAACACCCAAGAAGTCCGCCGGACCTTTGTGTCGCTATCCGGCAAAAACGACCGGCGGACTTCCGTGCCGACGACCGCGCCCCAGGCGCCGGCCTCGATCGCGGCCGGGGCGAACTTGCCGCCGTCGTGGT
Source organism: Solirubrobacterales bacterium (assembly GCA_035264245.1). GTDB lineage: Bacteria > Actinomycetota > Thermoleophilia > Solirubrobacterales > 70-9 > VAYN01. Next base: position 13,623 of record DATFQO010000077.1, on the reverse strand, counting down.
TGCCGCCGACGAGGCCAAAGAAGAGGTCGCCCGGTCCGGCGTCGGCCGAATTGATGACCGCTTGCCGTGGCGATCCTGGCTCGCCTTCGGCAAGGATCTCCGCCCCCATCGCTGCCGCGATCTCCTGCGGAGTGAGCTTCACGCCGGGCTGCCCAGCTTCCAGAGCTCCTCGCGGGCCACCTCGCGATCGTCGAAGGGGATCTTCCGCCCGTCCTCGAATTCCTGTCCCTGCTCGTGGCCCTTGCCGGCGATCACCACGGTGTCGCCGGTCTCGGCCCGCCCCAGCGCCAGGGCGATCGCCTCGCGGCGATCGACGACGACCTCCAGCTCCGGCGCCCCCTGCGCCCCGGCCGCGACTTCGGCGACGATTGCCGCCGGCTCCTCAGAGCGCGGATTGTCCGACGTGATCACGATCAGGTCTGAGAGTTCGGCCCCGGCCCGGCCCATCTTCGGCCGCTTGTCGCGGTCGCGGTCGCCGCCGGCGCCGAAGACCGAGATCAAGCGGCCCTCGGTCAGCCGCCGCGCCGCCCGCAGCACGTTCTCCAGCGAGTCGGGGGTGTGGGCGTAGTCGACGAGAACCGCGAAGCCCTGCCCCTCGTCGATCGGCTCGAACCGTCCCGGCACCCGCGCCGCCCGCGCCAAACCGGCGGCGGCGATCTCCGAACCGACGCCCATCGCCTCGGCGGCGGCAAAGGCGCCGAGCGCGTTGGCGACGTTGAAGTGCCCGGGCAGGCCCGTCCGCAGGTCCATCTCGCCGACGCTGAAGCGGGCGCCGGCGGCGTCGAAGGAGACGTCACGGGCGCTGTAGTCGGCGGGAGCACCTTCGGCGGAGAAGGTGACGCACTCGAATTCCTCTGCCAGGCGGCGGCCGTAGGGGTCGTCGACGTTGACGATCGCCGTCTTCGGCCCCGCCTCGAACAGCTTGCGCTTGGCGAGGAAGTAGTCCTCCATGTCGGCGTGGAAGTCGAGGTGGTCCTGGGTCAGGTTGGTGAAGATCGCGGCCTCGAAGTGGATCGCGTCGGCGCGGTGCAGGGTCAATGCGTGCGAGGAGACCTCCATCGCACAAGCCTCGTCCCCCCCGTCGAGCATCTGCCGGAAGGTCGACTGCAGCTCGATCGCCTCCGGCGTCGTCCGCACCACTTCCTTCTCCACCCCGCCGACGATCTGCTTCACCGTCCCCAACAGGCCGCAGGGAAATTCAGCCCCCCGCAGGATCTCGCGAGCGAGGAAGGCGGTCGTCGTCTTCCCGTTGGTCCCGGTGACTCCGACGACCCGCAGCTCCGCCGTCGGATCCCCGAAGAACCGAGCCGCCAAGGGAGCCATGGCCGCCCGCGAATCCCCCACCACCACCTGCGGCACCGCCAGTTCGGTCAGCTCCCGCTCAACAACAAGCGCCGCACAGCCTTCCTCCACCGCCCGAGCTCCAAACTCATGCCCATCGACCTTCTCCCCAACCACACAGAAAAAAAGCGTCCCAGGCTCGACCTTGCGGCTGTCATAAGCAAGGTCCAAAACCTCTACGGACCCGTCGCCGACCACGCGCGCCCCCGGCAGCTCGGCAACCAGCTCGGCCAAAGTCATCATCAGCTGCCCGATTCTAGGAAGGGGGTCGGGTGCCCCTCTGGCAAAGGCTCAAGAAGTCACGCCTGAGGGGCACCCGACCCCCACCCGCCCAAGGATCATTCCTGAGGAACGCCCAGATAAGGCAGCGCGAATTCCGCGATCTGCCCGAACGCCGGCGCCGCCACCGACCCGCCGTAGATTTCCCCCTGCGGCTGATCGACTATCACGGCCGCAAGCAGCTGCGGATTCTGCGCTGGAGCGAAGCCGATGAACGAGGCCACGTATTTGGTTTTCGAGTAACCACCGTCTTCAGCGACCTCTGCCGTTCCAGTCTTGCCGGCGAGGCTGTAGCCGGGGACGCTGACCTCCGAGGCGGTACCGCCCGGCGCCAGCACCCCTTCGAGCATTTCCCGGACCTCGCCGGCGACCTTGGGTGAGATCACCCGCTTGCCCTTCGGCTCTTCCACCGGTTCTTCGCCGATCCGCTTGACCAGCTGGGGCGGCCGCAGGATGCCGCCGCTGGCGATCGCGGTGTAGCCGGCGACCATCTGCATCGGGGTGACCGACAGACCCTGACCCATCGCCTCGTTGCCAAGCGTCGAGCCGGAGTATTGGTCGAGGTCGAGCAGCAGGCCCTGCTCCTCGGCGGGGTACTGGACCCCGGTTGGGCTGCCGAAGCCGAAGCGGCGGATCCACCTGTCGAACTGCTTGTCGCCGATCTCGAGCCCGATCGTCGCCGCCCCCACATTGGAGGAATGGGCGAGGATCGTCGCCACGCTCATCGTTTCGGTGCCGCGCGGATGGGAGTCTTCGATCGTCCGGTCGGCCACCTGGAGCACCGGCGGCAGGACGAATTCGCTCGCCGGAGTCACCTTTTTTTCCTCGAGCGCCGCGGCCACGGTGAAGGCCTTGAAGGTCGAGCCCGGCTCGTAGGTGAACCCGGTCGCCTTGTTGAGCAGGTCTTCGTTGCTCACCTCGGAGAGGTCGGCGGGGTCGACCGGCGGCCAGTTGGCCATCGCCAACACCTGCGAGCTGCGCGGGTCGACGACGATCGCCGTCGCGCCCTGCGGCGAATACGCTTCGCCCACCCCGTTCAGCACCCGTTCGGTTTCCCGCTGGATCACGGGGTCGAGCGTCAGCTGGATGTCTTCGCCGTCTTCGGCCTCGTCGACGGTTTCCAGCCGGATCGGCTCGCCGAGCGCGTCGTTGACGATCCGCCGCTCGCCGTCGTTGCCGCCCAGCACGTCTTCCTCGCCGGCCTCCAGCCCGGTCAGCCCCTCGTTTTCGGTGCCGACGGCGCCGATCACCTGTCCCGCCATCTCCCCCTGCGGGTAGGTGCGGCGGCTGTCGGGCAGCTGGCCGAGCCCTTCGATGTCGAGCGCTTCGACCTTGGCGGCGGTCGCCAGGTCGACTTTCTGGGCGACGTAGGAGAAACCGCCTTCGGCGGTGAGGGCTTCCAGCACATCGCCCTTCGGCTCGTCGAGGATCGGCGCCAGCCGGGCCGCCGCGGCCGGCGGATTCTTCACCTGATAGGGCGTCGCGTAGATCGTCGCCGCGTCTTCGGAGGCGGCGAGCTTGTTGCCGCGCCGGTCGAGCAGGTCGCCGCGCAGGCCCGGCACCGTGACGACCTCGGTCTGCTGGTAGCTGGCCTGCGAGGCGAGGCTCGAGCCCTGCACCCCCTGCAGCCAGAAGGCGCGGCCGACGATGAGGAGGAAGCAGAGGAGGAAGGCGCCGAAGAGAAGACCTATCCGCTGCTCGATCAGGCGCATCGGCGGCGGCTCCTGAACAGCGCGGGCATCTAGCCCCCAGCGGCCGCGAGGCGCGCGGCGGCGGTGGCGACGTCGGTGGGCTCGAACTCGACCACCTGGGGCTCGTCGGTGGTCGGCATCGCGAGGCCGGCGGCGGCGCCTTCGTTGCGGATGCGAGCGGTGCTGAAGTACTTGGCTTCGCGGCTCTCGAGCATCGAGTTCTCCTGTTCGAGCTTGGTGATCTGCTCGTCGATCTGGCCGGAGGAGGCGGCGAAGCTGAGGGTGGCGACGTTGAGGGCGACGATGCCGACGAGGAGCACGCCGAGGACCGCGATCCAGGCGCGGCCTCGGGTCATCCGCACGACGAGGCTCGAGTCGGGCAGCTGGCGGACGGCGACCGCGGTACGGCCGGCGACGACCGCGAGCTTCGGGCGGGCCGTCGCGGGGGCGCGTTTGGGCGCCGTGCGCCGTGCGGGAGCGCGGCGGGCCGGCGCCTTGGCGGGCGCGGCGACGGCGCGGGAGCGCGGCGGTTTCCGCGCTGGCGCTTTGCGCGCGGGAGCTTTGCGTTTCGGCGCCGTCGTCCGTGACGGCGCCGGGGCTGGCGCGGTGCTGCTGCGGCGCTTTGGGGCGGCGACGGCCATCAGATCAGCCAGCCTCTCCCACGCTCTGGGCCTCGGCGATCTTCCGCGCCGCCCGCAGGTGCGCCGAGCGCGAGCGCGGGTTGCTCTCGGCTTCCTCCGGGCTCGGCGAGATCGCGCGGCGGGTCAGCAGTTCGGCCTCGGGCTCGTGCCCGCATACGCAGACGGGAAGCTCGGGCGGACAGACGCAGCCCCGCGCCTTGGCGGCAAGGAACTGCTTCACCGGCCGGTCCTCGAGCGAGTGGAAGGAGATTGCCGCAAAGCGGCCGCCGACCTTCAGCTGCGACCAGGCGAGCGGCAGGGCTTCGTCGAGCGCCTCGAGCTCGCCGTTGACGGCGATCCGGATCGCCTGAAAGCTGCGCTTGGCGGGATGGCCGGCGCCGAAGCGGGCCGAGGGCGGCATCCCAGCCTTGATCGCTTCGACCAGCTCGCCGGTGGTCGCCAGCGGGCGGCGGGCGGCGATCTCGCGGGCGATGCCGCCGGCGTGGCGCTCCTCGCCGAAGCGGCGCAGAACCTGGGCGATCCGCGACTCCGGCCACTCGTTGACGAGATCGGCGGCGGTGAACTCCTGCCGGGTGTCCATTCGCATGTCGAGCGGCGCGTCGTAGGAATAGGAGAAGCCGCGCTCAAGCGCGTCGACCTGCATCGAAGACATCCCCAGATCTACATAAACCATGTCTGGGCGGATTCCTTCGCCCTGCAGGGCGCGAAGTCCTGCCGCGAAGTCGCTGCTGACGAAGAGGGTGCGGCACGGCGCCTCGGCCGCGAAGCGGTTGAAGCGCTCCTGCGCGGCTGGGTCGCGATCGACCCCGATCAGCGTCCCCTCCGGCCCGAGCAGCTCGGCGACCGCCCGCGCGTGACCACCGCCGCCAAAGGTGCAGTCGATCGCGATCTGCCCCGGCTCCGGCGCCAACAGCGACACCAGATCCGCGACCAGTACGGGCTCGTGCTCGCTCAAGAGGACCTCCACGGCGGAGAGCCCGCGGACCCCGACGGGCCGGCGCCGCTCCATATAGGAGTGCTCGGGGCCGATCGGCAGGTGTTGGTGGGCGGCTGCATTCAGTCTCATGATCACGCGGTCCCGGCGGCGGCGAGGCCCTCGGCGATCTCGGGGGCGGCGGCGTCGAGCGCCTCCTCCTGCTTGGCCCAGGCGTCGGCGTTCCAGATCTCCAGGTACTCCCCCGCTCCGATCACGACGCAGTTGCCGTCGAGGCCGGCGTGCTCGATCAGCGGCTTCGGCACGCGGATGCGCCCGGCGGAGTCGAGCTTCTCGTCGAAGGAGCCGCCGTGGAAGCGACGGCGCAGGGCGCGGGCATCGGCGCCGAAGGGGCTGTGCGGCGAGAGGAAGCGATCGGACAGCTGCTCGAACTCGCTGGTCGTATGCACCCAGACACAGGGGTCGAAGCCCTTGGAGAGAACGATTCCGTCAGCAAGCGAAGCCCGAAAGCGAGAAGGAACGGTGAGGCGGTCCTTGGAATCGAGGCTGTGCTCGTAGAGACCTCTGAACGCCACTGCGGCGGAGTCCTTTCTGAGCGGGAGGGCCGGAAAGAGTTGGACCGGAGTGATGAGGTGGGAGGAGCCTCACCACCCCGGTCCTGGGCTTCAACTCGATCGCCACAATAACCCACTGTCCCCCACTTTGCAACACAAGCCCCCGCTGCAACCCCGTTTGCATCCGCCTGATCGCGCGCTAGGTTGCGCCCATGAACAGCCCTGAGCAGACCGAGCCGGCCCAGCCGGCGGTCGAGGAAGCCGTCACCACCGGCGTCCCCGACGACGCCAACGACATGCGCGGCTACCACTTCAGCCGCCTGATGCGGACGCCGCTGACGCTGATCCTGATCGCGGTCCTGACCGCGGCCGCCTTCGTCGCCGGCCTGGTCTTCATCGGCGCCGCGATCGGCGGCGGCGCGGCGATCGCCGCCCTGCTGCTCGGGATCATGATCGTCTTCGTCATCGCCGACAACCGCGCGGCAAATGACTTCTTCGAGGTCTACGCGGCGAGCCGCGGCCTGGCCCTTGTCCACGGCCGCGGCCGGCTGCCGCAGGCGACCCCGCTGCTGCGCAAGGGCAACGACCGCTACACCGAGCGCACCCTCTCCGGCCCGATCGCCGACGGCCTCTCCGGGACCCTGGCGCTCTTCACCTACGAGGAAGAGACGCGTGACTCCGACGGCGACACCCAGACCAACTACTACCGCTACACCCTCGGCCTGGTCGAAGTCCCCGAGTGCATCCCCTTCGTTCCCGAGCTGTTTTGCCAGCGCAAGTTCGGCATGCGGGCGCTGGAGAAGTTCGAGGACGTCTTCCGCGGCAACAAAGAGCGGGTGACGCTGGAGAGCGAAGCGCTGCTCGACAAGTACGAGATCTTCTCCAGCAAGGAGCAAGACGCCAACCACCTGCGGCAGCTCTTCTCGCCTTCGTTCATCGTCTGGCTGACCGACTCGGCCCCTGAGAAGTTCGCCTTCGAGCTGGTCGGCGGCACCCTCTGCTGCTACGTCAGCGGCCACAAGGAAAACGCCGCCGCCCTCGACGCGATCGCCGCCGCCACGGGCGCTGTCGCGAAGCGGCTGCGCGAGGAGGCGTTGGAGTAGACCTCGCAGCCCGGTTCAGAAACCGGTGAGCAGCGTCCCCGCGTTGGCGATCAGGCCGGCGGCGATCATCAGCAGGACCGAGGGGACGAGGACCAGGGCGATCACCAGCTGGATCTTCGGCGCGGCGCGGGCGGCGCGCTCCTCGATCGCTCGGCGGCTGTCGCGCCGCAGCGCGCTCGCCTGGCGGCGAAGCTGGTCGGCGAGCGGCGAGCCGTAGCGGCGCGAGCGCTCGATCGCCGCGACCAGGGTCGCCACCTCGCCGCCGGGGACGCGCCCTCGCAGCGACTCGAGCGCGGCGCTGAGCGGAACCCCGCAGGAGACCTCGGCCGCCACCAGCCGCAGCTCCTCGGCCAGCGGCCCCTCCCCCGCCGCGGCGATCTGCTCGAGCCCGGCGGCGGGGCCGCGCCCGGAGGCGGCGCTGACCGCGAGGAGGTCGAGGGCGTCGGGCATCGCCCCGGTCAGGCGCCGATGGCGCCGCCGCGCCCGGCGAGCACGCAGCGCGTCGGGGCCGAGGAAGCCGGCAAGGGGAAAGCCGACGAGGACGAGGAAGACGGTGCGACCCGGAGCCGCCGGCGCCGCGAGCACGCCGGCTCCCACTCCGATGAGAGCGCCGAGGAGCTTCCCGGGCAGCGACTGGGCCATCGGCAGCCGCCCCACCACGGCCTGGGCCAGGCCGCCGACCGGCAGCTCGCGGATCGCCGCCGCGCCGAGCAGCACGGCAACCGCGGCAAGCAGTCCCGCCTCGCTCACTCGACCACCCGGGAGAAGTGGCGAATCGCGACGAACCCAGCCACCTGCAGTGCCGCGGCGAGGGCAAGGAGGACGGCCGCGGGCGGGGAGGCGAGGAGGCTGGCGAGGAACCCGGGCTGCATCAGCTCGGCGAAGAGCGCGCCGCCCGTCGGCATCGCCACCACCAGCAGCCCGGTGAAGCGGGCCTGGGCAGTGGCGGAGCGGGCGTCCTCGGCGACCCGCTCGCGCTCGGCGGCCCCGGCGGCGAAGCGGCGCAGCAGGCTCGCCAGATCGCCCCCGGCAAGACGCTGGCTGAGCAGCGCCGCCGCGAAAGCGTCGATGCGCTCGGAGCGCATCCGCCCCCGCCACGCTTCCAGCGCCTCGCCGGTGGCGGCGCCGAGCTCCAGCTCTCCGGCCAGCCGGGCGAGCTCGATCGCCGGCGGCCCGTCCAGCGAGGCGACCGCCCCCGACAGGGAAGCCCGCAGCGAGCGACCGGCGCTGAGCGAGTCGGCGATCGCCGTCGCCACCTCCGGCAGCGAGCGCTCGACAGCCCGGCGGTAGCGGCGGCGGCGGGCGCCGATCGCCCAGCCCGTCGCCGCCGGCCCGGCGACCCCCAGCGGCAGTGCCAGTGCCATTCCGCCGAGGAACCAGCCGCCGGCGATCGCGGCGGCCGTGCCTAGACCCATCAACCGTCGTCGCTCCAGCGTCGAGGGCAGGTAGCCCTCCGCCCCAGCTCGCCGCAACGGCTCCAGCGCGAGGCGGAACCAGGCCGCCGCCGCGGGGCTCACCAGCAGCGCCTCGCGCGCGCCCAGCGCCGCGAGGCAGCCCGCGGCAGCGGCGACCGCGACCGCCAGGTTCACGCGACCTCGGCGATCTCGGTCACCCGCCGACCCCCGTCGGGTTGGCGCTGCAGGTGGACGACGAGGTCGATCCCGCGCCGCACCTGCTCGGCTACCGCGTCGTGCGGCAGCCCGACCCCGGCCATCAGCACCAGGGTCTCGAGCCGCCGCAGGGCATCGCTGGGCGAGTTGGCGTGGATGGTCGACAGCGCCCCCTCGTGGCCGGTGTTGAGCGCGGTCAGCAGATCGAGCGCCTCCACCCCGCGGACCTCGCCGATCACGATCCGGTCGGGGCGCATCCGCAGCGCGTTCCGCAGCAGGTCGCGGATCGTCACCTGCCCCCGTCCCTCGACCCCCGCCGGTCGGCTCTCCAGGCGCACGACGTGGTCCTGCTGGAGCCGCAGCTCGGCGGCGTCCTCGATCGTCACCACCCGCTCCTCCGGGCCGATGAAGCTGGAGAGGGCGTTCAGCAGCGTCGTCTTGCCGGAGCCGGTGCCGCCGCTGATCAGCAGGCTGCGGTGCGCGGCTACCGCCCGCTCGAGAAGTCCGCGCTGCTTGGCGCTCAGCGTCCCCAGCGCGACCAGCCCTTCTGGGTCCGGCCGCTCAGCGCCGAAGCGGCGGATCGAGAGTGCCGGCCCGTCGATCGCCAGCGGCGGGATGACGACGTTGACCCGGGAGCCGTCGGCCAGCCTCGCGTCGACCATCGGGCTGAGCTCGTCGACCCTTCTGCCGAGGGGCGCGAGGATGCGCTCGATCGCGTTCCGCAGCTCCTCCTCGCTCTCGAAGGCGACCTCGGTCTCCTCGAGCAGGCCCCGCCGCTCGACGTAAACGCGGTCCGGGCCGTTGACCATCACCTCCTCGACCGCCGGGTCGGCGAGCAGCGTCTCCAGCGGGCCCAGCCCGACGCTGTCGCGGACGATCCGCTCGATCACCTCCTCGCGCGCCTTCTCCGGCAGGATCGCGGCGTGCTCGTCGACGACCTCGCGGACGCCGCCGATCAGGTCGCCGCCGCCCGCGTTGCCCGCCGCGGCCTCCGCCCGCCGGCGCTCGACCAGCCGGCCCCGCAGAGTCGCGGCCAGCGAGGCGATATCCCGCTCGCGAACCTCCATCTGATCGTCTAGCCCCTCGGGATCACGGTCACGCGCCGGGCGAAGCTCTCGGCTTCGATCAACCGCAGGGCCTGACGCCGGGTCAGCCCGAGCGTGGCGCTCGCTTCCCCGGGACCGCCTTCGCCGCCGGGGCCGAGCGCCAGGAGCGGCACGCCCGGTGCCGCCACGTAGCTGCGGCCCTTCCCGGCGTCGTCCGGTTCGGTGGTGATGACGACGTCGACCCGGGACCCGACCGGCTGGGCTCCGAAAGCCGAGAGGGCGCCGGCGCCGCCGACGACGATCTCCACCGGGCGGCGGCCACGACCGAGCGGCCCGAGTCCGTGACCCGCCCCCGGCGAGCGCAGTTGGGTGGCGAGCAGGTAGGAGCCGGCGGGAATGCTGACGACGGGCGCGAGGCCGAGGGCCTCGGCCGGCGCCGCCAAGGCCGCCGGCGGCGCGAAGCGGACCGGCACCCGCCGCACCTCGAGCTTCTCTCCGGCCAGGCGCGGGTCGATCTCCTCGCCGGCCCGCAGGTTGCCGCCGGCGACGAGGACGGGGCGCAGCTCTCCGTAGCCGCGGACGACGCTCCTGCCATAGCCGTCGGCGATCGCAGCAGCGGCAACCGCGGCGCAAAGTGCGGCGACGAGGAAGCCCACCGCCCGGCCACGGCCCCTCACCGCCCGCCCTCCGCCAGTGGGAGCTCGAGGCGCGCCTCGGTTTCACCCGGCGAACGGAGCAGCCGGAAGCTGCCGCCGTGTCGCGCCGCCACCCGCCGCACGATTCGCAGGCCGTGCCCGTGCCGGGCGCGACCGCTTAGCCGAGATCCGAGGGTGCCTTGGCGTGCGGCGGCGGCCGGGCCGCCCCGGTCGCGAACCGAGAGCCGCACGAGGTCAGGCCGCCCCCTCACCTCGACGCGCACCTCGGACCCACCGTGCTCGAGCGCGTTGTTGATCAGGTTGTCCACCGCTTGGACGAGGCCGAGTTCGTCGCCGAGCAGGTAGACGTCGGCCGCCCGCCAGCGGAGCGTCAGCCGGCGCCCCTCGCGACCGGCTCGCGGGCGCCAGCGCTCGAGCGCCGACTCGACGATCGGCCGCAGGCGGACGCGAACCTCGCGCAGCTTTTCGCCGCCGCCGTTGATCTCCCGGTCGAGACGGTCGGCCGCGGCGGCTGCCATCCGCAACGATCCGCCCGCCGAGCAGTCCTCGGGCAGGGCAAGGGTCAGCGCCTGGAGCGGGCGGCGCAGCTCGTGCAGCGCCTGGTTCTGGGAGGCGCGACGGCGCCCATCCCGCAGCACGGAGACGCCAGTTGCCATCGCGAAAGACGCGGCCACGGGCAGACCGGCGGCGATCTCCGCGATCTCAACCGGCATCCGACTCGACCTCGCGCTCTGCTGACATGGAGAACCAAGGCGCGAGCGGGGCTCGACTCTCCCCCTCGCCGACGCCAAGAACCACGCAAAACGCGTCTTGGCGCGAGGAGCGCGTCCGTCCCCCGAAGCGGTCTCGGCCAGGCGCATCGAAAGGACGGACGCGACCAGAAGACCCTAACCGGAACACGTTGGTTCCCAAAGCTTTTCCTGAAGACTGGAGCCAAATACAGCGGTTAGCTTTTTTCACTGCATATTTCCTTGTCGCGAGCAGGTTCCAGCGGAGCGTTTTGGAATACTTGTCTAGTAACTCGGGTGTTTGCCACCTACGTCTCCCCGCTCGAGTGAAGAAACGGAGGACCTCCTTTGCCACAGTCCCGCACGTCCCCAGAGGGCATCACGCAGCAGCTTGCGAAGGCCCTTGCCCATCCCCTACGCGTACGCATCCTCAGCTCCCTGCACAAAGGGATCTCGAGTCCCAACCAGCTCGCCCAGGAGCTCGGCGAGCCGCTCGGCAACGTCAGCTACCACGTCAAAACGCTGCTCGAATACGACTGCGTCGAACTGGTGAAAACCGAGCCCCGGCGCGGCGCCGTCGAGCATTTCTACCGCGCCACCGACCGCGCCTTCCTCAGCGATTCCGACTGGGGCAAGATCCCAGCCTCGGCGCGCAAAGGCATCTCCGGCTCGATCCTCGAGTCGATCGGCCAGAGCGCGACCGACGCGATGGCGGAGGGCACGATCGAGGCCCGCAAGGACTCGCACCTCTCCGACACTCCGCTCCTGCTCGACGAGAAGGGCTGGAAGGACCTCAACAAGGTCCTCACCGACGCGGTGAAGCAGGCGGGCGTGATCCAGAAGGAAGCCGCAGGCCGGCTCGACGACAAGTCGGACGGCATCGCCAGCAAGCTGGCGATCATGCACTTCCAGGTCCCGGCCGCCGAGAAGAAGGGCAAGGCGAAGGCCAAGAAGTAGCGCTGCGGCGGATCGGCTACCCCTCGATCAGGCGGTAGCCGATCCCCCAGCAGTTGATGACGAAGCGCCCTCCCTGGGCGTCGAGTTTGCGCCGCAGTCGACTGGCGTGCGAATCCAGGGTGCGGGTCTTCGAAGGACCGCGGTAGGCCCAGACCGCGTCGAGCAGCTCTTCCTTGGTGAAGACGCGGGTCGGGTCGGAGGCGAGGATCCGCAGCAGAGCGAACTCCTTCTTCGAGAGGTGGACCGGCCGCTCGCCGACGGTGACGCGGCGCCGCAGCGGATCGATGATCAGGTCGCCGACCCGGCTGGGCCCGTCCTGGGGATGAACCCGGCGGCGAAGGACGGCGCCGATCCGCGCCCGCAGCTCGCTGTAGACGAAGGGCTTCGTAAGGTAATCGTCGGCGCCCGCGTCGAGGCCGCGGACCTTGTCGGTGTCGGCGCCGCGGCCGGTGAGGACGATGACCGGCAGCCGCGGGTCGAAGCGGGAGTCGATCCCGTCGGCCTCGCGGATCTCGCGCAGGACGTCGAGCCCGGAAGCGTCCGGCAGGGTCAAGTCGAGCAGCAGAAGATCCGGGTGGTTGAAGCGACAGAGCCGCAGCGCGTCGGAGGCGCTGGGCGCGGGCATGACGCCGAAGCGATCGGCGGCGAGGTGCTCGCAGAGCAGGTCGAGGGTGACGATGTCGTCCTCGCAGACGATCAGGCTGGCGATCTCTTCTCGTTGGGGAAGCATGGCGGACTAAGCCCCGGGCGCGGCGATCTCTCCCCCCTGCTCGGGCGAGGGGATCTCCAAAACCGCGCAAGCTCCGCGCTCCCAGACGACCCGGCGGGGCGGGACCCGGCGGCGGACCGCGATCACCTCGCCGTCGCGGCCGAGGAAGTAGATGTCGAGCTCGAACCGCATGCCGAAGGTGTGGACGCTGGCGCAGCGCGGGATCAGCAAGCCTCGCCCCGCCGCCGTCCGATCGCGGAAGCTGAGTCCGCGCAGACGAGTTCGGAAATCCTTCGCAACGGGAAAGGTCCGTAGGTGACGCTCCATACCCCTCCAAGGCCCAGGGTCGCGATTTTCTCCCCCAACCCGATGCTCTCGATCGCGATCGAGTCCTTCAGCGCCGAAGGCGGCGACGACATCCACCTCCACGCCGCCGGCCAGGGGGTCTGGGTGGCGCGGATGGCGGCGGAACTGGGCGCCGAACCAGTCCTCTGCGGCTTCATCGGCGGTGAGGTTGGCTCGGTGCTGCGGCCGCTGCTGGAGGAGATGCCGATCGAGCTGCGGCTCGTCGAGACCGCCGAGCCAAGCGGCGCCTACATCCACGACCGTCGCAGCGGCGAGCGCAAGCCGGTCGCCCAAAGCGCGGCCTTTCCCGCCTCCAGGCACGAGGTCGACGACCTCTTCTCGGTCACCGTCGCGGCGGCGCTCGACTGCGACCTGCTCGCGGTCTGCGGCCCCTATCCCGACAACACGGTGCCGCTGGAGATCTACGGCGGCCTGGTCGCCGACGTCAAGTCGAACGGCAAGCCGGTGATCGTCGACCTCTCCTCGCCGCGCCTCGACCAAGCCCTGGAGGGCGGGCCGGACCTGGTCAAGATCAACGACTGGCAGCTCGCCGGCTTCATCTCCGGCGCGGTCGACACCGAGGAGCTGATGCGGGCCGCGATGGAACGGGTGCGCGACGCGGGCGCCGAGAGCGTGATCGTCACCCGCGCCGGTGATCCGGCGCTGGCACTGCGCGACGGCAGCTTCACCGAGCTGAAGCCGCCCAAGTTCGAGCAGGGCTCCCGCGAGGGCTGCGGCGACTCGATGATGGGGGCGCTGGCGGCGACGATCGCCGCCGATCGCGAGTGGGAGGACGTGCTGCGACTGGGCGCCGCGGCGGGGGCGACGAACTTCCTCCGCGCCGGCCTCGGCACCGGGTCCCGCGCGGTGATCGAGGAGCTCGCCCCGCGCGTCCAGCTGCGCGAGCTGGATTAGCCATTCCGAGATTCGCCTCCCTCTGGCGGGGACAAGTTCGGAGTCGTCGCTCCGAGATCTAGGGGGTCATAGCCCCCCAAATTTCGGAGTCGCTTCAGGGCGCCGGCTCGTAGG
>DATFQO010000076.1:0-9533 GCA_035264245.1 Solirubrobacterales bacterium | reverse complement strand
CAGCTTCTCCATCAGCTGGTATTTGTCGCCCTCCTTGGCGCTCGACTTCTCCCACTCGCGGTCGAACTGCTCGGAGGTGAAGCTCTCGTCGACGCCGGCGAAGGCGAAGGCCTTGCGCATCGTCTCTTCGCGTTCTGACTGCAGCTCCTCCTGGGTGATGATCTCGATCTGGGAGCGGTCGAAGCGCTCGAGGTAGGGCTGCAGCTGCATCCAGTACTTTGAGCGGTTGACGTAGGAGGTGTCCGGCCTGGAGAGGACCTCGACGAGGTCGCCGTGCTCGTAGCCGGCACCGGTGGCGTGGACCCAGTGGGAGAGGATCCGCTTGATCGGGTCGCGGACCATGTAGAGCAGGCGCGCGTCGGGGCAGTTCTGCTTGATCCGCTCGGCGGCGCCCTCGAAGCGGGGAAGGTTCGTGTAGTGGGGCGAGGACTCGCCGCGGACCTCGAAGCGGTCGTCGAAGCGGCTCGCGTACCAGTCGATGCCGAGATCCCAGTTCAGCTCCCGGGCGAAGAAGTTCAGCTCCTTCGGCTTCGACATCTGGATTTCCGGATGCAGGCCGAGGTAGTGGTGGATGCTCGTCGTCCCGCACTTGAGCCCGCCGATGATGATCAGGTTCGGCAGCTGCGCGTGACGTTTGCGCCGCTTGCGCCAGCGGCTTTTGCGATCGGCCGCGTAGCGCTCGCGAGCACGAGCGCACATCGCTTCGTCAGCGGGGTCCCGGGTGGCGTTGGGGGGCAGGGTGTGCGTGTCGGTATCCGGCACGAGCGTGGCTAGTCTAGCTGCGATGCCCGCAGCCGATCTCCAGGCCAACTTCCAGCGCTTCTTCGAAGCCGCGGCCGAGTTCTTCCGTCACCTCTCGCAGATCGACTGGACGACCTTCGCGCTTGCCCTGCTCTGCCTGCTGGCCATGCAGTTGGCTCGCGCCTGGGCCTGGCGCAACGTCCTGCGGGCGGCTTATCCGGACAAGCCGATCCCGTACCTGCCACTTGCCGCCGCCTACCTGGCGGGGGCGGGGATCAACGCGATCGTCCCCGCCCACGCGGGCGACGCGACCAAGGTCTTCCTCGTCAAGCGCCAGATCCCGGACTCCTCCTATCCGGCGGTGACCTCCTCGTTCCTGGTGCAGACGGTTTTCGACACCTCGGTCGGAATCCTGGTCCTGCTCTACGCGATCAGCCAGGGCCTGCTGCCACCGCTGCCGCGAATCCCCGACCTTCCGGCCTTCGAGATCTCCTTCTGGGCCGAAAACCCGAACCTCTTCTTCATCGCCGTCGGGATCACCCTGCTGGCGATCGCGATCGGCATCTACTTCCTCGCCCACCGCGTCCGCCGCTTCTGGGTGCGGGTCCGCCAGGGGCTTGTGATCCTCTCCGAGCCGAGCCGCTACATGCGAGAGGTCTTCGCCTGGCAGGGGGTCGGCTGGATCTTGCGCTTCGCCGCCTTCTGGTTCTTCCTCGAGGCCTTCGGGATCGGCGGCTCGGTCGGCAGCGTGATGCTGGTGATGAGCGTGCAGGCGATCGCCAACATCGTCCCCTTCACCCCGGGTGGCGCCGGGGCCCAGCAGGCGCTGCTGGTGGCGACGCTGCACGGCCCGACCCGGACCGCCGTCCTCTCCTTCTCGGTCGGCACCCAGATCGCGATGGCGGCCTGGTCGGTGGTGCTCGGCTTCCTCGCGATCCTGCTCGTCTTCAGGACCACCGACTGGCGCGGCCTGATCAGGCAGGCGCAGGACGAAGCCGACAGTGAGAAGGCGGCGGAAGCGGCTGCCTCCTAGCTCGACCAGCCGGGATAGCGCCCGGCGACGCGCCACTGCCAGGGCGGGCGCTCGGCGGCCGGGAACTCGTAGTGGTTGCGGCCCGGCAGGGTCTCGAGTGGGACGAGGGCGGGGTCGTCCCCGACCAGAACCTCGGTGCCGGCGGCGGCTTCGACGTCCGCCTGCCCCGCCCGCCGGGCTAGCCGTTCCCAGCCGATCGTCGGGCGGTAGAGCCAGTAGACGATTTCGAACCCGGAGCCGCGCGGATCGACGAGCTCGACGAAGGCGGTCGTGCGCCGGCCGGAGGCAGTCAGGTGCTGACCGGCGGCCACGGCGCAGCTCTCGCGCCGGCAGCGGCGGAAGTCGACCGGCGCCAGCGGCAGGCCGGAGGGGCCGGGGAGGGCGACCGGCGCCGGCGCCAGGGCCCGGGCAAGTCGCGCCAGCGGCCAGCCGTAGGCGGGGACCAGAGGATGGTGGCGGCAGGCGTCGGGCAGGCGCGGGGCGCAGCGGATCTTCCTGCCGATCGCGTCGGCCAGCTGGCGGCCGGCGTCGACCTTGCCGCCGGAGGCGACGGCGGCGATCCCGGCGAGGAGCAGCAGCGCGATCAGGGCCGCCAGCCCGGCCTGCTCGACGCTCGCCGACCCCCGCTCGCTCTTCCCCCCAACCTTCATCGCGGCGACGCTAGGTCAGCGGCACGCGCGTGTGGTGCGCAAATGGTGCCAACTCTCGCCCGAGAGCGAGTCGGTTCTGCTTACATGGGAGCGATGGAGGGCGGCTTCAACCTTTTTGGCGACCCGGAGGAGTTCCGCGCCCGCATGGAGGAGCTGCAGGAGCAGATGCAGTCCTCCCAGCGCGTCGCCTGGGCCGACAACGCGATCAAGCTCGCGGTCGAGATGACCGTCGCCTCGATCGGCCGCCTCGATCTCACCGGCAGCGACGACGAGCAGGCGATGCAGGTCCGCGACGCGATCCGCATCCTCTTTCCCGAGGCCGTCACGCTGGTGCGTGAGGCCCGGGAAGGCCTCTCCTGAGGTCGCTGGACCGGCGCATTTCGGCGTCCTCAGTCGCTTGTGTGCAGAGCACACGGCGCTCCCTGCGTCCTTGAACTGCTTGGTCCAGCGACCTCAGGAGGACGTTAGAACAGTTCGATGCGAACCGAAATCACGGCGCCCCGGCCGATCAAGCCGCCGACCAGCTCGACCGGGATCGCGATAAGCAGGGCCGGTATCGCGAGGACGATGCTCGCGAGACCGTCGATCACTCGCTGCCAGGACTCTGCGGCCGGCACAGCCGGGGCGTCCCGCAGGGCGCCGAGCGCCACGTTGCGCCCGAAGGTGACGCTGTTGAGCAGCGTCTGCCAGGTGGCGGCGAGGCCGGCCAGCGGCCGCCAGCGGCGCGCCTCGACCACCTGGTCGCGGCGGGCGACCAGGCGCCGCACCGCCTCGACGGTGAAGAGGTGGTGGGCCTGGGGCTGTAGGCCCGACCAGCCGGCGCCGCCGAGCGAGCAGGCGAAGCTGGCCCGGTTTTCGATCTGGATCGTCTCGCTGTCGCGCAACCGATCGAGCTCGCGCAGCGCCGCTTCGGCGCCCTCGGGATCGCCGACGACGCCGAGACCGCAGCTCTCGCAGCGTCGCACCGGCCCGGCCAGTCCGCGCTTCTGCGCGATCCAGCCGAACAGCGGCTCGTCGCAGGCGGGGCAGGGCGGGTTGTCGGGTCCGGCGCCGGCCTCGAGGGGAACGACCGCGTGGGGGCTCTCGACCTGGTCCATGCTCGGGTAGCGTACGCGTCGTGCGCCTCGGCGAGATCATGACCTCCGGCGTCGTCACCGCCACCGCGGACGCGACCGCCCTGGAGGTGGCCAGGCTGATGCGCGATCACCGCGTCGGCTCGGTCGTGCTCGTCGACTCCGCCGGGAAGCCGGTGGCGATGCTGACCGACCGCGACCTGGCCCTGCGCGTCTTCGCCGAGGGAGCCGGCCCGGCGGCTGCGGCCCTCGAGCACGCCTCGCGGCCGCTGATCTGCGGTGAGCCGGAGATGGAGCTGGACGAGGCCGCGGCGCTGATGGTCCAGCACCGCGTGCGGCGGCTGCCCGTCGTCCGCGGCGAAGAGCTGGTCGGGATCGTCAGCCTCGACGACATCGCGGTGCGCAGCGGCAACCTCGAGGTGGCGCGGAAGATGACCCAGGACGTGATCGAAGGGGCCCTGCCCCAGTTCTACTTCCACGAGAGGGGATAGGGGAATGACCCGAGCGGAAACGCTGGAGCAGGAGTCGCGCTGGGCGCTGCCGGTGGCGGTGGCGACGCTGATCTCCGTTGCGCTGATCATTGGCGTGCGGTTCGTCAACTCGGTCAGCGGCGACGGCGACGCCGAGGTGCTGCGCTCGATCCACGAAAACGGCGGCTCGGTGACGGCGACCGGGCTGATGCAGGCGGTCGCCTTCGCCCTGCTGGTCTTCCCGCTCGTCTACCTCTTCCGCGCCGCCCGCGCCCGCAGCCCGCAGGTGCGCTCGCAGCTGATCGGGCTCGTCGTCGTGGCCCCGCTCTTCCTCGCGCTCTCGGCGGGGTTCGCGATCGTCTCCCAGCAGGAGGCCGCGGACCAGTTCGTCGCCGGCGAAGCGAAGTCGACGCTGACCAAGTCCGAGGCGCACGAGGAATGCGTCGAGGAGGACGAGAGCCCGCTGCGTGACTGCGAGACGACCAAGCGCGAAGACGACGAAGCCTCCAACGCTCGCACCGAAGCTTCGCTCACCCCGTTCGCGACCGGGCTCGGCCTGGCCGGAGGGCTCGGCTTGGTCGTCGCCCTCTTCTACACCTGCCTCTGGGCGATGCGGACCGGACTTCTGTCCCGCTTCTGGGGTTCGCTGGGGATGGCACTCGGAATCGCGACCCTGTTCGGGCTGATCATCTTCCTGATGGTCTGGCTCGTCTACTTCGCCCTTCTCGTCCTCGGCAAGGTGCCGAATGGCCGACCGCCCGCCTGGGCCGCCGGCGAAGCGGTCCCCTGGCCGACGCCGGGAGAGAGAGCCGCCGCCGAACTGGAGCCGGATGACGGCTGGGACGACTTCGAGGACGGGCCGAGGGTCGAGCCCGACGACTCGGAAGACGAGCCCCCCTCGGAGCCGCGCAAGCGCAAGCAGCGCGGGTAGGCGCCTACTCGGGCCGGCCGGCGCCGACGCGCTTGCGGTGGGTGCGGATCTCGCTCATGATCCGCTCCAGCCGCGGCTCGGCCGAGGTGTCGACGTGGGACATCGCGGCTGCCACGCCGGGATGGACGGCGGCGATCCGCTCGTGCATCGCCTGGGCAACGGCGCGGTAGGTGGGGTGGCCCTCCCGGCCTGAGCGCAGCTCGATCAGGTGCATCGCCTCGCGGGCGTTGAGGTCCAGCGTGTAGCGGATCCGGTAGGCGAGGCTGAGGGCGTAGGGCGCCGCCTCGGCGAGCCCGGCGGCGACCAGCCGCTCGTACTCGCCGCGCGAGACCTCAAGGGCCCGCTCGAACTCGCCAGCGACGCCGGCTTCGCGCACCTCCTCCGGGATCCCGGCGCCGAGGTCGGGGCTCAGTCGCTGCCACTGGCAGGTCAGCATCCGGTGGCGCTGCAGATCGCGGAAGGCGCCGTAGTCGGAGACGATCTCGAAGCGGTAGCGGAGTGCCTCGAAGCCGCGCCCTGGCCGGTAGCGGCGATTGGCGCGGTCGCCGACGAGCGCCCCGAGCAGCTGCGCGCGCTCGTCGCGATCGAGGACGTCGATGCGGGCGAGGACCTCGGTCTCCGGTGCGCTCGCCTGCTCGAACAGCGAGGAGGCGAGCAGGTCCTCTTCGGATCCGTCGACGTGGAGCAGCTCGACCGAGGGGGCGTCGTCGCCCTCACCGCGGCGATCGAGGCCGAGCCGGGCAACCCAGCTCTCGGTCTGCTCGCGCCGGCGCTCCAGATAGGAGATCCACTCGCCGCCGCGCTCGGGACGGTCGACCCGGGAGACGAAGCTCGGCATCACCTGCTTCAGCTCGTCGAGGATCATCCCGCCGAAGTTGCGCGCCTCAGGCAGCGGCGAGGCCAGCAGCCGCATGATCAGCTGCTCGTAGGCCTGGCCGGTCGCATAGATGCCGACGTGGCTGAGGGTCGCGGCGGGCAGCAGCCCGCGCAGCAGGTCGAGCGCCTTGGCCCGGATCGAGCGCCGCCAGGCGCCCTCGGGCTCCTCGTCGCCGCGCGGCCAGCGGGCCGCCGCCCACTCCTCGACCTCGCCGAGCGAGCGGGAGTAGATCGCGAAGATCTCGTCCATTGCCGCGGCGAACTCGGGGCCGAGCTCGTCGTCGCGGTAGAAGCGGTAGCCGCCTTCGGGCAGCGGCTTGTCGTAGGGGATGTAGCGGGTCGACTGCTCGAGGTAGGCGGCGAGGCGGCCGCGCTGCAGCACCTTGGTGAGGATGTTGGAGACCCACTCGCAGGCGACGTGGGCGCCGCCGAGCTGGGCGATCGAGTCGTCGCCATAGCCGACGAAAATACGCTCGTAGAGCCCCGCGGCGCGGGCGCCCTCGTCCTCGTCGAAGGGCCGGCCACCGGCAGGGGCGTCGGCGGCGAACTCCTCCAGGTAGAGCCGCCGCACCGTCCCGGAATAGCGTGAATAGCGGGCAAAAAGCGCCCCCTTGACGGTCTCGGGCAGATTGACGAGGGCGAAGACGGGACGGTCGAGGTTGGTGAAATGAGGGGCGAGCAGGGCCCGCTCCTCGGCGGTGAAGTCTTCGACCGGGTAGCGCACCGGCGCATCGTAGTGAGCGGGGCGGTCAGCCGAGGGGAGGAGCCGCCATCAGCTCCACCCGGTGCCCTCCAGGGGCGATCGCCAGCACCCGCGGCTGCCCCCAGTGTTCGCGTTTGGGCTCGACGCTGAAACCGGCGTCCCGCAGGCGGGCGACGGTAGCGTCGAAGTCGGGGGCGACGAGGGCAAGATGCCCGGGAGAGGGGACGGTTGGCTCCCCCTCGGGCATCAGGTGGATCTGGGTGCCCTCGCGCTCGAGCCAGGTGAACTCGGAGAGCGTCGCCGGCGGCTCGACCCGTTCGAACCCGATCAGCTCGAAGAAGCCGGCAGCGGCCTCAACGTCAGCGGGCGCGACCTCGATTCCAACGTGGTGGAGCACGCAGAGAATTTACAGAGATGGCACCCATTCGTAACATTTTGTCTGCTAGCGTCTCGGGCATGGAGGCAGCGATCGCAGAGAAGGAGGTGGCTATGACGGAGTGGAACGACGGACGGCTCGACGAACTTAGTAAGCGGGTGGACGATGGGTTCGCCAAGGTCGATCGAAGGTTCGAGCAGGTCGAGCTCAGGCTCGACACCTTGCATCAGCTGCTGATTCGGATGGCCTGGACCTACGGCATCGGGATGCTGGCTTTCGCCGGGGCCCTCCTAGGCCTGATCGCCGCGAAGTTCTGATCGGACCTTGGCATGGGGGCAGCGGTCGTAGAAAAGGAGCTGGAGATGACGGAGTGGAACGACGGATGCCTCGACGAACTCAGTAAACGGGTCGACGACGGCTTCGCCGAGGTGAGGGAGGAATTTCGGCATGTCAATCGCAGGTTCGAGCAGATCGATCTCAGGTTCGACGGACTACAGCAACTGTTGATCCGGATGGCTTGGGCCTATGGCATCGGGATGCTTGCTTTTGCCGGAGCGCTCCTCGGCCTGATCGCCGCGAAGTTCTGATTGGACCTGGCATGGAGGCAGCAATCGCAGAGAGGGAGGCGGAGATGACCGAGTGGAACGGAGACCGACTCGACGAATTCAGAGAGCGAGTCGATGACGGCTTCGCAAATGTCGACAAGCGGTTTGAGCAGGTCGACAAGCCGTTTGAGCAGGTCGACAGACAGTTTGAGAAAGTGGACGAGAAATTCCAGCAGGTCGATCAGCGCTTCGATCAGTTGGATCGAAAGATCGACGCTGGCTTTTCACGGCTTGACACGAAGATCGACGAAGCGCTTTCTCGCATCGACGGCAAATTTCTCGCGCTCAATAACAGGTTCGACGGGTTCTACCGGGTGCTGTTTCAAGGAACGGTGGCCTTGGTCGTCGGGGTTCTAGGGCTGCTTGGCTTCCTGATAGGCATCAAGGCGTAGTCACAGAAGCAAGGAGCCCAGGGCCGCTAGCACCACGATCGCGGTTGACCACGTCACGGCCTCGGCGGTGATCTCCATGTCGAGCCCGTAGGCGTGGGCGATGACCAGGGAGTTGAGGCCCGAGGGCATCGCCGAGAGGAGGCGGTAGGCGGCGGGGAGGTCGATCAGGGGGGCGGCGAGGAGCATCAGCAGAGCGGGGACGATTGCCAGGCGGGTGGCGATCACCAGCAGGACCGGGCGGGTTACGGGCGGCGGCATCGGCAGCTCACCGTGTTCGGCGTTCTCCGCCAGGGTGGCGCCGACGGCGAAGAAGCCGATCGGCAGGATCGCGACGATCAGGACCTGGGAGAGATCGACGAGGGCGGTGGGGGCGAGGGCGTCGGGCGCCAGCAGGCCGGCGATCGCGGCGTAGAGCGGCGGGTTGCGGGTGAAGAAGGCGACGACCCGCTGGCGCGGCGTTTCCCCCGCCTTGGTGCCGAAGGCGGCGCCGACGGCAAAGGCGCCCAGCAGCAGGCAGGGGCCGGTGACGAGGACGTCGTAGAGGACCGCGGTCGATAGCTGGTCGCGCCCCAGCAGCGCCACCGCCAGCGGGTAGCCGAGGTAGCCGGTGTTGACGCTGAGCACGGTGCAGACCACGGCCCCGACCTGGGGGCGGGAGAGGTCGAGGAACCGGGTGGCGACGCTCCAGGCGAAGAGCGCCCCCAGCGAGGAGGCGACGATTCCCAGCACCAGCCCGACCCCGTGGCTGACGTCGATCTCGCTCGCCGCGGTGTTGAAGAAGATCACCGGCGGCAGCAGCACGTAGAGCAGCAGGGTCAGGGCGCTGCGCGAGGCTCCGGCCGCCCCCCGCGGCCAGCGGCCCTCGGACCAGACGCCAATGGCGACGGCCGCGACGATCGCGCCGGTGGTGAGGAGAACTCCGATCGGGCGTTTCTACCCGAACAGGGCGGCGCCGGCGTGGCTGGCGAACTCGACCAGCGGCTGCGGGATGACGCCGAAGAAGACCGTCGCGGCGGAGGCGAGGATCGCCGGGCCGACGATGTACCAGCGGCCGCCGGCTTCGGGATCGACCGGGTCGGCCTCCGGCGAGGCGCCGGCGATCACCGGCGTCGCCCCCGTCACGCTCTCGCCCTCGGGCCCCATCCACATCGCCGCAACCACCCGCAGGTAGTAGGCGAGGGAGATCATCGTCCCAATCGCGATGAAGACCGCCAGCCAGGTGTAGTCGCCCTCGACCAGCGCCTCGATCAGGTAGAGCTTGCCGATGAAGCCCGCCGTCGCCGGCAGCCCGGCCAGGGCCAGCATCGAGATCGTCAGCGGCCAGGCCAGCAGCGGCCGCTCGGCGCCGAGCCCCCGCACGGCGCGGATGTCGTCGCCGTAGATCGTCTCCCGCTCGCGGCCGACGATCACCGCGAAGGCGGCGAGGTTCATGAAGGCGTACGCGGCGAGGTAAAAGACCAGGGCGCTGGTGCCCGCGTCGGAGAGGACGACGACCCCGCCGAGCATGTAGCCGGCCTGGGCGACGCCCGAGTAGCCGAGCAGCCGCTTCAGCGAGTCCTGGCCGAGGGCGCCGACGTTGCCGACGACGATCGAGATCGCCGCCAGCGCCGCCAGCGCCGGCTGCCAGTCGTCCAGCTGCGAGCCGAGGGCGACGTCGAAGAAGCGGAGGAAGACGGCGAAGGC
>DATFQO010000075.1:0-22366 GCA_035264245.1 Solirubrobacterales bacterium | reverse complement strand
TGGACGATCGTCGCCCCGACCTGGCTCTTGATGTCGTCGCCGATGATCGGCAGGCCGGCATCCTGGAAGCGCTTGTCCCAGTAGTCCTCGCGGGCGATGAAGACCGGCAGGCAGTTGACGAAGCCGACGCCGGCGGCGAGCGCCTGCTCGACGTACCACTTGGTCGCCTCCTCGGAGCCGACCGGCAGGTAACAGACGAGGACGTCGGCCTTGGTCTCCTTGAGGATGCCGACCACGTCCGCGGTTTCGCCCGGGGCTTTGGTGATCTTCTCTTTCAGGTACTTGCCGAGGCCGTCGTGGGTCATGCCGCGGTTGACGGTGATGCCCATGTTGGGGACGTCGGCGAACTTGATCGTGTCGTTCTGCCCCGACCAGATCGCCTCGCCGAGGTCTTTGCCGACCTTCTCGGAGTCGATGTCGAAGGCGGCGACGAACTCGACGTCGCGGACGTGGTAGCCGCCGAGGTCGACGTGCATCAGGCCCGGCACTTCCTCGCTGGGGTCCGCGTCCTTGTAGTACTGGACGCCCTGGATGAAGCTGTTGGCGCAGTTGCCGACGCCGACGATCGCGACGCGGACCTTCTCGTCCGTGCGGCCGGCGCCGTTGGCGTGGCCGTTTGCTCCGTTCTCACTCATGAATTTCGAAGTCCTCCTGGATTGCGCTGGGTGGCTGAAGACACCTGGCGGCTTCGCTGGTTACACGTCCCCAGCGGCGCCGCCGTCGTCGTCCTTGACGCCGGAGACCTCGCCGGAAAGCTCGTTCCTCACATGCAATACCCGCTGGAAAGTCGTGAATATCGTCAAAGCGGCAATTGCGTAGACGGCCGGCGCAAGCAGTTCGAAGTCGCCGATGCCAGCGCCCTTGGCGAAGATCAGGCCGATCGAAAGTATCACCACGCGGACCGGCCTGGTGGCCAAACCGACCTTGCATTCGACCCCCAGCGCCTCGGCCCGGGCGCGGGTGTAGGAGACCATCAGCGAAAAGAGCACGGCGACCACGCACATCGCGGCGGCGACGTCGTCGCCCTGGACGGCGAAGTAGCCGGCGACGGCGGCGAGCACGATCCCCTCCTCGATCCGGTCCAGGGTCGAGTCGAGGAAGGCGCCGAACATGGTCCCCTTGCCCGACATCCGCGAGTAGCGGCCGTCGAGCGTGTCCATGACCGAGCCGAGCACGAAGGCGACGCCGGCGAGGAAGAAGAGGCGCTGGGTGACCAGCGCGGCGGCGACCAGGTTGCCGAGCAACCCGACCATCGAGATTGCGTTCGGAGTCAGGCGCGACTCGATCAGGCGGTCGCGAGCGTAGGAGCGGAGCTCCTGCCCGTTGCGGGCACCGGCACGGTTGCTGCGCCGCGGGGGCGCGGAGGGTCCCATTCGTCGTCAGGCTATTACGCCTCGGCCTCTTGTGGAGCCGGAGCGCGACCGACAGGCCGGAAGGCCCAGGCTTCCGGCCGCGCCTGGGCGAGCCGCTGGGCGACGAGCGCGGCGCAGAGCGCGACCATCCAGCCGAGAGCGGCGTCGACCCAGTAGTGGTTGGCGGTGACAACAGTGACCCAGCAGACCAGCAGCGGCCAGAAGGCCCACCAGGCCTTCGCCCACCAGTGGCGGCAGACCATGATCCCGCTGCAGCCGATCATCATCGCGAAGGCGCAGTGCATGCTCGGGACCGCGGCGTAGGGGTTGATGAAGCTCTTCGCGAGGGCCGAGTCGTGGTTGACCCCGGCGAAGGCGTTGAGCGTGTCGACGAAGCCGTACTGGGGGTACATCCGCGGCGGCGCGGTCGGGTAGAGCGCGTAGCCGACCAGCGCCAAGCCCATCGAGACGACGAACATGTTGCGCACGAAGTAATAGGACTGGTTGCGGAAGAGGTAGAGCCAGACGAGGAACCCGAGCGCGATCGAGAACTGGGCGTTGAGGTAGATCTGGTTGGCGACGTCGATCACCCCCTGGGCGGGCAGGAAGAACGCCTGCAGGCTGGGCTCGAAGAAGGTGTGGGTGGCGCGCTCGAGGTCGATCACCTGCTGGCCGTGATGCATCGCGATCGCTTTCTCGCCGTCGGCGATTCCGCGCACGGCCGTGTAGGCGAGGTCGACGCCGACGAGGATGACGACCTGGCGACCGAGGTCGCCCCAGCCCTTCGGGAGCCGGGCGGTTATGGCGGCAAAGGCACGGGACACGAACAGCCAATTGTAGCCCCGGCGTTCACGCCTCAATAGGGTCCCGCGGGTGAGCTGGAAGCGGCCGGACAGGCGGCGGGTGCGGGCGATCCGCGATCGGCTGCGGGAGACCTACGGGGTGCCGCAGGCCGAACCGCACGGGGACCCGGTCGGCGAGCTGGTCAAGACCGTCCTCTCCCAGCACACCAACGACCGCAACCGCGACGTCTCCTATGCGGCGCTGCGGGAGCGCTTCCCCAGCTGGGAGGAAGTACGGGACGCGCCGATCGCCGAGCTCGAGGAGGCCATCCGGCCCGGTGGCCTCGCCAAGCAGAAGGCGCCGCGGATCCAGGCGATCCTCGAGCGGCTGGGCGACCCGCCCGACCTCGACTGGACCGAGGAGGCGCCGCGAGAGGAGTCGCTCGAGTTCCTCCTCGACCTGCCCGGCGTCGGGCGCAAAACCGCGGCTTGCGTGCTGATCTTCACCTGGGGGATCCCGGAGATCCCGGTCGACGTCCACGTCCACCGGGTCGGCGGCCGGCTCGGCCTCTTCCCGGCCAAGGCCTCCTTCGAGAAGGCGCACGACGAGATGCTGGCGGTCGTCCCGCCCGAGGACGCCCACGAGCTGCACGTCAACCTGATCCGTCACGGCCGCGCCGTCTGCCGGCCGAAACCGCGCTGTGGCGAGTGCGCCCTGCGACGCATGTGCCCCTGGTACCGGGAAAATCGCGACGTCCTGCCGGGACAGCCACCGGCGGCGCCCGGCAGTAATATGCGCGCCCCCTAATGAGCAAGCGCACCTTCATCTGGTTCGGAGTTCTCATGGTCGTCCTCGCGGTGGCCATCCCCTTCGCCGCGTTCCGCGCCAAGGGAGACGGCGAGACCGGGGAGGACAAGGTGCCCGCAAGCCTCGAGGACGGGCAATCGCTCTTCGTCACCAACTGCGGCACCTGCCACGCGCTTTACAGCGCCGGTACCGACGGCAACTACGCCCCGAACCTCGACGAACTGCTCGCCCCCAGCGGTCCGCCGGAAGGCGACCCGAAAACGGTCGAAAGCACGATCAAGGCCACCGAAGGCCGCGTCCTCAACGCGATCGAAAACGGCGTCGACAGCTCGACCACGCCAGGACGGATGCCGGGCGGCATCCTCAACGAAGAGCAGGCGAAGGAAGTCTCCGAATTCGTCGCCCGCACCGCCGGCGAGGGCTGACCCTCCGCGAAACCGCAAAAACGGTCCTCGAGGGGGCTTTTTTGCGGTCTCGGTGAGGGACGGGCGGGTGCCCGCCCCTCGCGTCGCTGACCTACGCCTACCGCCGTAGCCACAGGGAGCTGAAGAGCCCCGCGTGGTCGGAGTCCCAGAAGCCGTTCACCGGCTGGCGTCCGGTTACCGAGGAGGTGAGCAGCTTCACCTGCTTCGGGTCGCGGGTCGTCACGTGGTCGACCTGGTGGTCGAAGTCGGCGACGGCGCCGCCGGCGCCGACCGCGAGCAGGCTCGATTCGAGGCAGCAGCCGAGCGGCTCGTCGGTGCTGCGCTCGCGCATCCCCGCTTTGACCAGCGCCTGGTAGGCCTGGCGGTCGCCGGCTTCGACGCTGTCGTCGTCGGAGTTGAGGTCGCCGAGCAGGATCACCGGCAGAGGGCTCGTCGCCGGGCCGTCCTTGGCGACCAGCTCACCCGCCTGCAGGGCACGGATGCTCGGCACCTGGCTGGCGGGGTCGAACGCCTCGAGGTGGGTGTTGACGAAGCGGAACTTCTTGCTGCCGCGGACCTTGGCGTCGATCGCCGTCCAGCCGCGCAGGACCCGGACTTCGACCCCGGAGAGCTGGACCACCAGCAGGTTCTGGAAGTTGCCCTTCCGCGGGTGGCTGGTGACGACGCCGGCGCCGAGCCGGACGAGGATCACGTCGCGCATCGTCAGCCGGCCGTTGATCTCGGCGTCTTTGATCAGCCCGTTCGGCCCGTCGCCGGGGACGCCGTTCTCGTCGGCCGGGGCCTCGAAGTCGAACTCCTGCTGGACGACCGCGACCCGGTAGCGCTTCTTTCCCTTGTTCAACCGGTCGAGCAGTTCCGCCAGGTAGTCGTAGCGGACGGTGGTGGCGGTCGGGCCGGAGCTGCCGAGCAGCGGTTCGAGGCTCGGCGGGGCGGTCCGCCACAGCGCCACCTCCTGCAGGCCGACCAGGTCCGGCTTCTTCTTCAGGATCTCTCCCGCCAGGCCCTTGGCCCGCACCGGGAAGTTATTGGCGGTGACTTCGCGCAGGATCTGGCCGTTGGCTTTGACGAACTCGTTGGTGTTCTTGGCGGCGATCGCCGGGGCCAGGTCGGCACCCAGGTAGAGATTGCGGGTCATCACGTCGACCTGGGTGCCGGGGCCGTACTTGGCAACGGCGGTGCCGGCGAACAGCGCCAACGCCAGCGGCACGGCAAGCGCCAGCAAGATCAGCCGGCGGGTGCCGCTTGCGCAGCGAGCGCTTTGCGCCATATTCATGCGGTTCAAGGTCTCCTCCTCGGTTTGTCCCGCCTCCCACCTGCCTGCACCTAGCTGTAACCCCGTTCCTACCGGAACGAATCGCCGGCAGGCAATTCGCCGCTTGGCATCGCTTTTGAGATCTGCCATACTGCCACTTAGATTTTTAAAGCTTCAGCAATTCAACCCACCTGGAGGTAGGCGCAAAAGTGGCAAAGACGATCGGTATCGACCTCGGCACGACCAACTCGTGCGTGGCGGTGATGGAGGGCGGCGAGCCCACCGTTCTGGAGAACGCTGAGGGCGGGCGCACCACGCCCTCCGTCGTCGCGTTCACCGAGAGCGGCGAGCGCCTCGTCGGCACCGTCGCCAAACGCCAGGCGGTGATGAACCCGGAGAACACGATCTTCTCGATCAAGCGCTTCATGGGGCGCAAGGAGGCGGAAGTCAAAGAGGAGGAGACGATCGTCCCGTACAAGGTCGAGGCCGGCCCCAACGGCGACGTCCGCGTCGACGCGCGCGGCAAGCAGTACAGCCCGCCGGAGATCAGCGCGATGATCCTCCAGAAGCTGAAAGCGGACGCCGAAGCGAAGCTCGGCGAAGCCGTCGACAGCGCCGTGATCACCGTCCCCGCTTACTTCAACGACGACCAGCGGCAGGCGACCAAGGACGCCGGCAAGATCGCCGGGCTCGAGGTCAAGCGGATCATCAACGAGCCGACCGCCGCCTCGCTCGCCTACGGCCTCGACAAAGAGGAGGCCGATCATTCGATCCTCGTCTTCGACCTCGGCGGCGGCACCTTCGACGTTTCGGTGCTGGAAATCGGCGACGGCGTCTTCGAGGTGAAGTCGACCGCCGGCGACAACCACCTCGGTGGCGACAACTGGGACAAAGCGATCGTCGAGTGGCTGGTGGCGGAGTTCAAGCGCGACCAGGGCGTCGATCTCTCGCAGGACAAGAACTCGCTGCAGCGTCTCTACGAGGCGGCGGAGAAGGCGAAGATCGAGCTCTCCTCGACCCAGGAGACGCAGATCAACCTGCCGTTCATCACCGCCGTCGAGGGGCAGCCGAAGCACCTCGACCTGAAGCTCAGCCGCTCGAAGCTGAACGAGCTGACCGGCGACCTGCTCGACCGCGTGGTCGGGCCGGTGAAACAGGCGCTCGCCGATGCCGACACCGCGGTCGACCACGTCGTCCTGGTCGGCGGCATGACCCGGATGCCGGCGGTCCGCGAGAAGGTCAAGGAGCTGACCGGCAAGGAGCCGCACCAGGGCGTCAACCCGGACGAGGTCGTCGCCGTCGGCGCCGCAATCCAGGCCGGCGTGCTGGCCGGCGACGTCAAGGACGTGCTGCTGCTGGACGTGACCCCGCTGACCCTGGGGATCGAGACCAAAGGCGGCGTGATGACGAAGCTGATCGAGCGCAACACGACGATCCCGACGAAGAAGTCGGAGGTCTTCTCGACCGCCGACGACAACCAGCCCTCGGTCGAGATCCACGTCCTCCAGGGCGAGCGCGAGATGGCCAGCGGCAACAAGAGCCTGGGCAAATTCCAGCTCACCGGGATCCCCCCGGCGCCGCGCGGCATGCCCCAGATCGAGGTCACCTTCGACATCGACGCCAACGGGATCATCAACGTCGCCGCCCAGGACAAAGGCACCGGCAAAGAGCAGAAGATCGAGATCAAATCCGGCTCCGGGCTCTCCGACGAGGAAATCCAGAGCATGGTCACCGATGCCGAGTCCCATGCGAGTGAGGACCGTGTGCAGCGCGAGCTGGCCGAGACCAGGAACCTTGCTGAGAACGCGGCCTACCAGGCGGAGAAAGCGATCGAGGAGGCCGGCGACAAAGTCGACGACGCGACCAAGGGCGATGTAAAAGAGGCCATCAAAGACGTACGTGACTCGCTCGAGGCGGGATCCAAAGAGGAGCTTGATTCGAAGATCGAGGCTCTCAATACGGCTATGACCAAAGCGTCGGAGCAGATTTACGCGGCGGCTTCGGCTGAGGCCGCTTCGGAGGGGCCGACCGAGAACGGGTCGGCTGCCGACGAGGAGGAGGTCGTTGACGCTGAGGTTGTTGATGAGGACGGGAAATGAGCGAGGCCAAAGAGCCCCAGCCCACGGGTCCTGTCACGGCAGGGGACCCACCCCCAGCTGCAGAGCAGCAGGGGGTCCCCCCTACCGCGCCACCCGTGGGAGATGCCGTTGAGCAAGACATTGATGCCTTGCTCGGAGAGGCCCAGAAGGAGCGGGATGAGTATCTGGAACTGGCCAAGCGGACCAAGGCTGATTTCGAGAATTTCCGCAAGCGCGTAGCTGCTGACCTTCAAGCTGCGCAGGCTCGAGGGAAGGCTGAGATGGCGCGGGGAGTTATCGACGCGGTCGACAACCTCGAGCGTGCGCTGGAGGCTGCCGGAGAGGACGAGGGGCTCACCTCGGGAGTTGAGATGGTGCTTGGCGGGCTTCGGGAGACGCTTTCGCGAAACGGGATCGAAGCGGTCGATCCCAAGGGGGACAGGTTCGATCCCACCAAGCACGAGGCTCTCTCGACCCAGCCGGTTGAGGCAACCGAGAGCGGGGTCGTCGTCGAGGTGATGCAGAAGGGCTACACGCTCGGTGAGCAGTTGATTCGGCCGGCGCGCGTGGTTGTGAGCGCTTAGGAGGAAAGTGGCGGACGAGCTCTACAGGACGCTTGGCGTCTCGAAGAAGGCGACCGGCGAGGAGATCAAGAAGGCGTACCGGAAACTGGCCAGGAAATACCACCCTGACCGCAATCCGGAGGACGCCGCGGCTGAGGAGAGGTTCAAGGAGATCTCCGCCGCCTACGACGTCCTCGGCGACCCCGAGAAGCGCAAGGAGTACGACGAGGGCGGCGTCTTCGCCGGCTTCGGCGAGGGCGGCCAGGCGCCGTTCGGCACCGGCCCGGGCGGCTTCGGCGGCTTCGACTTCGGCGACATCCTCGGCGGCGTCTTCAACCGCGGTGGCGGTGGCGGCCGAGCGCAGAGCCGGCAGGTGCGCGGCCGCGACCTCGAGACCGAGGTCGCGCTCGGCTTCGACCAGGCGATCGAGGGTTCTCAGATCAGCGTCACCGTCCCCAAGGCGAGCCGCTGCGGCACCTGCCACGGCAGCGGCGCCAAACCCGGCACCTCGCCAACCACCTGCCCGCGCTGCGAAGGCCGCGGGGTCGAGGCCCAGGGCCAGGGCTTCTTCTCGATCAGCCAGCCCTGCTCGCTGTGCGGCGGCGCCGGCCAGATCGTCGAGGACCCCTGCCCGACCTGCGGCGGCTCCGGCCTCACCCAGCAGAACAAGCGCTACAAAGTCAACATCCCCGCCGGAGTCAAGGACGGCACCCGGATCCGGCTCGCCGGCAAGGGCGAGGACGGGCCCCGCGGCGGTCCCCCCGGCGACCTCTACGTGACCACGCGGGTCGCCTCCTCCCCGGTCTTCGAGCGCCGCGACGACGGCAACCTCGAGGTGACGGTGCCGATCTCGATCCCCGAGGCGCTGCGCGGCGGCACGATCGAGGTGCCGACGCTGAGCGGAACGAAGAAGATCAAGGTCGCGCCGGGGACCAGGCACGGGACGATCCAGAGACTGCGCGGCGAGGGCCCGCCGAAGCCGAAGGGCGCGGGCCGCGGCGACATCCGCTACCGCCTCGAGATCGCGATCCCCGCCGATCTCAGCGAGGAGCAGAGCGAGGCGGTCGAGAAGCTCGCCGAGGCCCTCAACGGGTCCGACCCGCGCGCCGATCTGCTGCGGAAGGCGAGGGTTTGATGGCCACTTACCGCCGCACCGTCAAAGCCACCTTCGACGAGGGGCAGGGGGTGTTCATGATCTCGGTCGCCGCCGAACTGGCCGAGATGCACCCGCAGACGCTGCGGATGTACGAGCAGCGCGGCCTGATCGCGCCGAAGCGCTCGCCGAAGAACACCCGGCTCTACTCCCAGCGCGACGTCGAACGGCTGCGGCGGATCCAGCAGATGACCGCCGAGGGGCTGAACCTCGCCGGGGTCGAAATCGTGCTGGCGCTGGAAGCCCAGGTGCGCAAGCTGCGCGCCGAAGGCGAGCGGCTGCGCAAGCGCATCGCCGAACTGGAGACGAACGAGAAGAACGGAGAGCGGAGCTGATGCAGGCGGATCGATTCACGGAGAAATCACGCGAAGCGGTGGCGGCGGCGCAGGAGCTGGCCCGCGCCGGGCGCAACCCGGAGATCGCCTCCGCCCACCTGCTGCTGGCGCTGCTCGACCAGGTCGAGGGGATGGCGATCCCGGTGCTGCAGAAAGTCGGCGGCGACCCGGCGGCGACGCGGGCGCGGGCCCAGGAGGCGGTCACCGCGCTGCCGACGCTGGGCGACGGGGCCGAGCCGCAGATGTCCTCCAACCTGGCGCGCGTGATCCGCGGGGCCGAGCAGGTGATGGCGAAGTTCGGCGACAGCTACATCACCGTCGGCCACCTGCTGCTGGCGCTGGCCGAGGACAGCTCCGGCGTCTCCGACCTGCTGCCCGACGAGGCCGGGCTGGAACAGGCGGTCAAGGCCGTGCAGGGCCCCGCCAAGGTGAACTCCCCCAACGCCGAGGACAACGTCCAGGCGCTGGAGAAATTCGGCCGCGACCTGACCGCCGAGGCGGAAACGGGCAAGCTCGACCCGGTCATCGGCCGCGACGAGGAGATCCGCCGCGTGATCCAGGTCCTCTCCCGCCGGACCAAGAACAACCCGGTGCTGATCGGCGACCCCGGTGTCGGCAAGACGGCGATCGTCGAGGGGCTGGCGCAGCGGATCGTCAAGGGCGATATCCCCGAGAGCCTGCGCGACCGGCGCGTGATCGCGCTCGACATCGGCTCGCTGCTGGCTGGCTCCAAATACCGGGGCGAGTTCGAGGAGCGGCTGAAAGCGGTCCTCTCCGAGGTCCAGCAGGCCGAGGGACAGATCGTCCTCTTCCTCGACGAGCTCCACACGATCGTCGGGGCCGGGGCGGCCGAAGGCGCGGTCGACGCCGCCAACCTGCTGAAGCCGATGCTGGCCCGCGGCGAGCTGCGCGCGGTCGGCGCCACCACCCTCGACGAGTACCGCAAGCACATCGAGAAGGACGCGGCGCTGGAGCGGCGCTTCCAGCCGGTGCTGGTCGGCGAGCCCGACATGAACGACACGATCGCGATCCTCCGCGGGCTGAAGGAGCGCTACGAAAACCATCACGGCGTGCGGATCACCGACTCGGCGATCGTCGCCGCCGCGACCCTCTCCGAGCGCTACATCGCCGACCGCTTCCTGCCCGACAAGGCGATCGACCTGATCGACGAGGCGGCCTCGCGGCTGAAGATCGAGATCGATTCGGTGCCGACCGAGATCGACGAGGTCGAGCGGCGGATCCAGCAGCTGGAGATCGAGCGGGAGGCGCTGAAGAAGGAGACCGACGACGCATCGAAGGCGCGGCTCGGGGCGCTCGAGGAGGACCTCGCCAACCTGCGCGAGGAGGCGGCCGAGCTGCGCACCCGCTGGCAGAACGAGAAAGAGCCGATCGAGGTGCTGAAGGAAACGCGCGGCCGGCTCGAGGAGGTCAACCGCGAAGTCGAGCGGGCCGAACGCGAGACCGATCTCGAACGCGCGGCCGAACTCAAATTCGGCGAGATCCCCGAGCTGATGAAAAAAATCGCCGAGCAGGAAGCGCGGCTGGAGGAGCTGCACGCCGGCGGCGGCACGATGCTGGCCGACGAGGTGACCGAGGAGGACGTCGCCGAGGTCGTCGCCAAATGGACCGGGATCCCGGTCAGCCGCCTGATGGAGGGCGAGGTCGAGAAGCTGATCCAGATGGAGGCGCGGCTGCACGACCGGGTGATCGGCCAGGAGGAGGCGATCGCCGCCGTCTCCAACGCGCTGCGGCGCTCGCGCGCCGGGCTCTCGGACCCGCACCGGCCGATCGGCAGCTTCCTCTTCCTCGGCCCGACGGGGGTCGGCAAGACCGAGCTGGCGAAGGCGCTGGCCGAGTTCATGTTCGACTCCGAGCAGGCGATCGTCCGCCTCGACATGTCCGAGTACATGGAGAAGCACACCGTGGCGCGGCTGATCGGCGCGCCCCCCGGCTACGTCGGCTACGAGGAGGGCGGGCAGCTGACCGAGGCGGTGCGCCGCCGCCCCTACGCGGTGGTGCTGCTCGACGAGATCGAGAAGGCCCATCCCGACGTCTTCAACACCCTGCTGCAGCTGATGGACGACGGGCGGCTGACCGACGGCCAGGGCCGCACCGTCAGCTTCACCAACACGGTCCTGATCATGACCTCCAACGTCGGCTCCGAGCGGATCGTCGGCGAGCAGGTCGACGAGCAGATCCGCGAGCAGATCGAAGAGGTGCTGGCGGCGACCTTCAAGCCGGAGTTCCTCAACCGGATCGACGACACGGTGATCTTCCACCGGCTCTCGAAGGCGGATATCGCCCGAATCGTGCAGCTCCAGGTCGACCAGCTGGTCGGCCGGGTGGCCGAGCGTGGGATCTCGATCGAGCTCAGCGACGACGCCCGCACCCTGCTCGGAAACCTCGGCTACGATCCCGTCTACGGGGCGCGGCCGCTGAAGCGGGTGATCCAGAAGCAGCTGGTCGACAAGCTGGCGCTGAAGATCCTCGAGGGCGAGTTCGGCGAGGGCGACACGGTGCGAGTCGACGCCCGCGAGGGCGAGATCGCCTTCGAGCGCGCTGGCACGCCTGCTGCAAGCGCCGCGTAAGCTCATCTTCGAGGCGGTTTCTGCCGAAACAAGAACCTCGTAAAGGTGCTCTTTAATTAGGCCAGCCACCGTAGGCTTAGGGAGAGCAGCGACAAGACCCGATGAACGACGACCAGAACCCGATCAACGCGCGCCCGCGGCGGCGCTCGCCGGAGGCCCTCGAGGACGCCTCGCTGGCGCTGCGCGACCGCGTGCTCTGGCCGATCGAGGATCGCCTCCTCGGCCTCGACGACACTGCCCGCGCGGCCGTCGCCGGCGGTGCCGTCGTCCTGGCGCTGGTGCTCGGGATCGGCAGCTACTCGCTCCTCTCCTCCGACGGCGGCGGATCGACCCCGGCCCCGCGGGTCGCGGTCGTCGCCGAGCCCGCCGCCGCACCGGCCCTCTCCGCGGACAAGCCGGCGGCCCAGGACGCGCCCGACCCGACGCTGCAGGGCGCGACTCCCGTCTTCAAGTCGCCCGATAGGGACTCCGGTTCCCAGATCGCGGGATCGAAGGAAGTCGAAGCCGAAGCCCCGGCAGCCGGCGCGGGCAACACCGGCAACGCCGGCACCGACACGATCTCCTCCACCCCCTCCGCCCAGCCCGCCGCCGGTGCCTCCGCCTCGACGGTCGGCGTCGACGGCCCGCCCGCCGGTCCCGCCGCGGTCGCGGTCGCCCGCAAGTTCGCCCAGGCCTTCGTCGTCTACGAGACCGGCGGCGAAGCCGACACGGTCCGCAGGGCCTTCGGCGCGACGGCGGCCCCCGAGGTGACGAAGGCGCTGATGGAGCGGCCGCCGCGCCAGCCGGCAGGCGTCGAGGTGCCGAAGGCGAAAGTCCTCAACGTCGTCCCAGCCCCCTCCCACGATCGCCTCTACCCGGTCAGCGTCTCGCTGCTGCGGGTCGGCGCGACCAGCGAGCTGCGGCTGGAGATGGAACAGCTGAAGAACAAACAGTGGCGCGTGGTCAACGTCCTCGGCTGATGGAGCAGGCGCGCAAGATCAGGGCGGTGATGGCGACCGCGGCGGCGACCGCGGCGCTGGCGGTGCCGGTCGCGGTGGCGCGAGCCGAGGCGACGACGACTGCCGCGCCCGTCCCCGGGACGGCGCTCGAAGCCCCCGCCGCCCCGAGCGAAGCCAACGCCCAGGCCCCGGTCGAGGAAAACGAAACCCTCGTCCCGCCGCCGGCCCCGGCGACGAAGACGCCACCGGCGAGCGGCGGCGTCGAAGCCGAAGAAGACGGCGCGCCCGAAACCGAAGAAACGGAAACCACCGAAGCGGCGCCCGAAGCCGGCGGTGCCCCGGCACCCGGCGCGGGCGTCTTCACGATCCCCTCGCTGCCGAGCTCCTCCTGCGCGATCAGCGGCGTGCCGCCGGTCCTGATCCCGATCTACCAGGCCGCCTCCGACCGCTACGCGCTCGGCGCCCAGGGCCCGGCGATCCTGGCGGGGATCAACGCGATCGAGACCGCCTTCGGCAGCAACCTCGGCCCCTCCTACGCCGGCGCCGAAGGCTGGATGCAGTTCATGCCGGAAACCTGGGCGATGTACGGGGTCGACGCCAACGGCGACGGGGTCGCGGACCCGAACAACCCCGAAGACGCGATCTACGCGGCGGCGCGCTACCTCAGCGCCGCTGGCATGCCCGAGGACGTCTGGGGCGCGATCTTCGCCTACAACCACGCCGACTGGTACGTCGAAGAGGTGCTGGCGAACGCCGGTTGCTACGCCGACGAAGTCGGCGGCGACTACACCACGCTGGCGCTGACGCCGCAGATCCAGGTCTTCGAGTGCACCCCGGCGGCGGACTGGAAGAAGCAGATCCCGGCGGAGTACATGAGCGCCTTCGAGGCGGCCGCGGGTCGCTACGAACTCGGCAAGCGCGGGGTCTGGACGCTGGCGGCGATCGCCCGCCTGGAGTCGAACTTCGGCCGCGGGATGAGCGCCAAGCAGCTGCGCACCTACGGGCCGCTCGGCCTCGACCGGACCGAGTGGAACCGCTACGCGGTGGACGGCGACAAGGACGGCCGCCTGCGCCACGACGACATCGACGACTCGGCGGCGACGCTGGCGCGGCTGATGTGGAGTCGCGGCGGCATCGAGGCCGGCGTCTTCACCCACAACCAGGCCGCCTGGTACGTCGACGCAGTCGCCAACGAGGCCGACCGGCTTAGCGGCAAATGCATCGCCACCACCGAGGATTGGACGATCGTCCTCCCCGGCGACGTCGCCTCGCAGATCAACTGGAGCAACCTCACCCTCTCCAACGACCTCGAGCTGCGCGACATCCAAGCCGGGATGCTCGACCAGCGCGTCACCGGCCTGCTGGCGCTGATGACCAAGGACCACCAGATCACGATCACCTCCCTGCGCTCCGACCACTCGCAGATGACCGCCTCGGGCAACGTCTCCAACCACTTCTACGGACGGGCGATGGACATCGCCGCGGTCGACGGCGTCTCCTGCACCGACACCTCGACCACCGCCCCCTGCGCCGAGCTTGGCTACGCCCTCGCCCAGCTGGCGGAGCCGCTGCACCCGACCGAGCTCATCTACTGCTTCGATCTCGACGGTGCCGGGCCGGCGTTCGCGCTGCCCGATCACTGCGATCACATTCACGCTGGCTACTACGCGTACTAGAGAGCGGAATAGGTAGAGGAGGTGCCGGTGGGGGGTCTCCCGGCACCTCTCGCTATGGCTCGAGGTTGAGTGCCGTGAGACCCCCCACCGGCACCTCCAGCCATCGCGCTCCGAAGCACGAACAGCTGAAGCTCGAGGCTTCTCCTTAAAGCTGTCGAACCCTGAGCCGTGATCCATTGCGTGTCGCAGGAGGGGCACGGGTACCTCCTCCAGACACTCAACCTCGAGCCATAGCGAGAGGTGTCTGGAGGGGGTACCCGTGCCCCTCCCCAACCAAGTACGGTTGAAGCCGAGGCTCGATCTACAGCTTGAAGGGGGCGGAGATGCCGACTTATCTGATGCTGACCAACTTGACCGCTGAGGGTGTTCGGACGTTGAAGAACAATCCGGGGCGGGTTGCCGAGGTGAACCGGGAGGTTGAACAGATCGGGGCGAAGGTGATCGCTCAGTACGCGACCTTGGGGCAGTACGACTTCGTCACCGTGGTCGAGGCTCCCGACGAGAAGACGATGGCCAAGGTCTCGGTCGAGCTCGGCTCGCGCGGGACGATGACCAGCCAGACCTTGGCGGCGATGTCCGCCGAGGACCTGTCGAGCGCTCTGTAGCGCCGCCTTGAAGGCATTGGTCGTAGGCGGAGGCGGGCGCGAGCACGCGATCGTGCGGGCGCTGCGGCGCTCACCGCGGGTCAATGACGTCCTCTGCGCGCCGGGCAACGCCGGGATCGCGGCAGACGCCGAGTGCCTGCCGGGCGTGGCCGCCGACGACGCGGCGGCGATCGTCGCCGCCGCTGGAGAGCACGCGGCGGACCTGGTCGCGGTGGGCCCAGAGGCGGGGCTGGTCGCCGGTGCCGTCGACGCGCTCGAGGCCGCCGGGATCGCGGCCTTCGGGCCGACCAAAGCCGCGGCCGAGTTGGAGGGGTCGAAGGCCTTCGCCAAGCAGCTGATGGAGGAGGCCGGGGTGCCGACCGCCGGTCACAGGCTGCTCCATAGCCACGAGGAGGCGCTGGAGCACCTGGCCACGACCTCCTACCCGACGGTGCTGAAGGCCGACGGGCTCGCGGCGGGCAAGGGCGTGATCATCTGCGAGGGAGAGGCCGATGCGCGTGCCGCGGCGGAGCTCTTCTTCACCGAGCGGCGCTTCGGCTCGACCGCCGTCGTCGCCGAGGAGTTCCTCGAGGGCGAGGAGCTCTCGCTGCTGGCGATCTGCGACGGCGAGAACGTCGTCCCGCTCGCCCCCGCCCAGGACTACAAGCGGATCTTCGATGGCGACGAGGGACCGAACACCGGCGGCATGGGCAGCTACTCGCCGGTCCCCGGCTTCGGGGCCGCCGAGGTCGAGGAGATCGTCGAGCGGGTCCACCGGCCGGTCGTCGCGGCGATGGCCGCTCGCGGCGCCCCCTTTCGCGGCGTCCTCTACGCCGGCCTGATGATCGGCCCCGGCGGTCCCAAGGTGCTCGAGTTCAACGCCCGCTTCGGCGATCCCGAGACCCAGGCGGTCCTGCCGCGCCTGCGCTCCGACCTCGCCGAGCTCTTCCTTGCCTCCCGCGAGCCGGGCGGCCTGGCCGGGGTGACGGCCGAGTTCGACGACAGCTGGGCGGTGACCGTGGTCCTCGCCTCCGCCGGCTACCCGGAGTCCTCGTCGAAGGGGGACGTGATCGGCGGCCTCGCCGAGGCCGCGGCGATCGCCGAAGTGACCCACGCCGGCACCGCAGAGCGCGACGGGCAGATCGTCACCGCCGGGGGGCGGGTGTTGAACGTGACCGGATTGGGAACCAGTCCCGCCGAGGCCCGCGATCGCGCATACGATGCCGCCGGTCGGATCTCCTTCGATGGAATGCAGATCCGCACCGACATCGCCGCCCGCGCCGTCGAGCGCGTCCCCAGTTAGTTCAGTTCATCAACAGAATCTCACCAACCGAATCAAGGAGCGAGATGAGCGAGATCTCAGAGGAGCCGCAGCCGACCGGGACCGCGACGCCCGCGGGGGGCGGGCCCGCCGACCCCACCGAGACGGCGACGATGGCGACCGTCGAGGAAGCCTTCACCGAAATCGACGTCGACGAGCCCCACGTCGGGATCATCATGGGCTCGAAGAACGACAAGCCGAAGATGGAACCGGCCGGCAAAGCTCTCGAGGAAGCGGGCATCCGCTATGAGGTGCGGGTGATGAGCGCCCACCGCGACCCCGAGCTGGTCCGCGAGTACTGCCAGAACGCGCGGATGCGCGGCCTCAAGGTGATCATCGCCGGCGCCGGGATGTCGGCGGCGCTGCCGGGAGTGGCCGCGGCGCACACCGACCTGCCGGTGATCGGCGTGCCGATCCTCGGCAAGAGCCTCGGCGGCCTCGACGCCCTGCTCTCCGCGGTGCAGATGCCGCCCGGGATCCCGGTCGCCTGCGTCGCGATCGACGGGGCGAAAAATGCCGGCGTCCTCGCCGCGCGGATAATCAACGCGTGATCCCGCGCTATACCCGCCCCGAGATCGGGGCGGTCTGGACCCCGCAGGCGAAGCTCGAGAGCTGGCTCGAGGTCGAGCTGGCGGCGACCGAGGCCTGGGCCGCGGAGGGCGCCGTCCCCACCGACGCGGCGCGCGAGGCGCGCGAGCGGGCGGCATACACGGTCGAGGCGGTCGAGGAGCGTGAGAAGGTGACCGACCACGACGTCGCCGCCTTCGTCGACGTCGTCGCCGCCTCGGTCGGCGAGCACGGGCGCTGGATCCACTACGGCCTCACCTCCTCCGACGTGCTCGACACCGCCCTGGCCCTGCAGCTGGGGCGGGCGGGGGAGATCGTCCTCGCCAGCGCCCGCGCCTACCGCGACGCGCTGGTCGAGCGGGCGATGGAGCACCGCGACACCCTCTGCGTCGGGCGCACCCACGGGGTCCACGCCGAGCCCACCAGCTTCGGTCTACGCCTTGCCGGCTTCGCCTTCGAGGCCGATCGCAACCTCGAGCGGCTCGAGCAGGCCTTCGCCCAGCTGCGCTTCGGCAAGCTCTCCGGCGCGGTCGGCACCTACGCCTCGATCCCGCCGGCGGTCGAGGCGCGGGTGATGGAGAGGCTCGGGCTGGAGCGCGAGGACGTCGCCACCCAGGTCATCCCCCGCGACCGCCACGCGGTGCTGCTGGCGACGATCGCGATCGCCGGCGCCGGGCTGGAGCGCTTCGCGACGGAGGTGCGGAACCTGCAGAAAACCGAGGTGCGCGAGGTAGAGGAGCCGTTCGCCGCCGGCCAGAAGGGCTCCTCGGCGATGCCCCACAAGCGCAACCCGATCCGCACCGAGCGGATCACCGGCCTCGCCCGAGTCCTGCGCGGCTACTCCCAGGCCGGGACCGAGAACGTCGCCCTCTGGCACGAGCGCGACATCTCCCACTCCGGGGCCGAGCGGGTGATCCTGCCCGACGCGACGATCGCCCTCGACTACATGCAGGCGCTGGCGACCGGGGTCGCCTCCGGGATGCGGATCAACGAGGAGCGGATGCGCGAGAACCTCGGCCTGACCTATGGAGCCCTGTTCAGCCAGCGGGCATTGACCGCACTGGTCGAGTCCGGCATGACCCGCGACGACGCCTACCGGGTCGTCCAGGAGAACGCCCAGCGCGCCTGGGACACCCGCACCGAGTTCCGCGACCTGCTCGCCGAGGCCGCCCCCGACCTCGACCTCGACGCCGTCTTCGACTACAGCGCCTACCTCACCCACGTGCCCGAGATCTTCGAGCGGCTCGAAGCCCTGCGCTAGGGTCGGAACCATGGTCCTCTACACCTGCGGCCAGAAGACGCATGGGCCCGGCTTCGCCCACCCCTGCGCCAAGGCCGGCAAGGCGCTCGACGCGGCCGGCTACGAGTACGAGCTGAAGACCGTCAAGGGCTACCGCGGAATGCCCTGGACCTGGGGCAGCCGCAGTGCCGACCGCGAGGAGGTCAAGCGGCTCAGCGGCACCGACGAGGTGCCGATCCTCGTGCTCGACGACGGCGAGGTGATCTCCGGCTCCGGCACGATCGCCAAGTGGGCGAGGGAGCATCCGCATTCGCCGGCCAAGTCCGGCGGCTGAACCTCACCCCCAGATCCCGTTCGCCATCACCGCGGCGACCACGCCGAGGAGACCGATGAGGAGCGTGTGATTCAGGTGGTCGAAGCGCTCGCTCAGGTGACGGAGCTCCCCGGCAACTTCGTCGAACCGTGAGCCAACAGCCTTTTCGAAGCGATCGAACCTCGCGTCGACTTCACCGAACCGCCTGTTGATCTCGCCGAAGCGCCCGTCAACCTCGTCGAAACGCAGGTTCATTTCATCTTTGAGTGCGGTCACTTCGACTTTGGTAGCCGCTTTCTCGAACCCCGCGTCCATCCGCCGGCTCAGTTCGTCCAGCCGCTCGTCGTTCCAGTTCTCCACGTCCCCCTCCTTCTCCAGAAGTGCCTCCATGGAGGAGTGTAGACAAAAACGTTCGTAATGTGTTGTCAGACTGCGGTGGGCGCTGCTGCCGGCTCGCGGGCCGGTTGGCGGTCGGTGACGACCACCGGGGTGCCGTCGCGCGGCGAGAGGGTGATGTTGCGGCGGCCGGTGCGCTCGGGCAGCGGGCTGGCCTTGCGCAGCTCGCAGCGGGTGAGGACTTCTCGCAGGACGACCCGCATCTCGAACTCGGCGAAGGTGGCGCCGATGCAGCGGCGGACGCTGCCGCCGAAGGGGATCCAAGCGTAGGTGTCGGGGCCGTCCTCGAGGAAGCGCTCGGGCTGGAAGGCGAAGGGCTCGGGATAGACGTCGGGCCGGGTGTGGGTGAGCCAGA
Source organism: Solirubrobacterales bacterium (assembly GCA_035264245.1). Lineage (GTDB taxonomy): Bacteria > Actinomycetota > Thermoleophilia > Solirubrobacterales > 70-9 > VAYN01. The sequence goes on along the minus strand of DATFQO010000075.1, from coordinate 3,640 downwards.
TCGCGGGGGTCACGTCGGTGCCCTCGGGGAGGGTGATCCCGTCGGCGACCAGCTCCTTCGAGAGACGGCGCCCCGCCAGCGGGATCACCGGCCGCAGCCGCAGCGACTCGGAGATAGTCGCCCGCAGGTAGTCCTCCTCGCCAGCCTCGAGCGAGTCGCGCATCCGTCCCAGCACTGCCGGGTGGCGCAGCAGCAGGTCGAAGGTCCAGGCCAGCGCCGTCGCCGTCGTCTCGTGGCCGGCGAGCAGCAGGGTCATCAGCTGGTCGCGGAGCTCGCGGTCCTCCATCCGGGTGCCGTCCTCGAACTCGGCCTGCATCAGCATCGAGAGGATGTCCTCGCGCTCTTCCAGGTCGGGCCGTTCGCGGTGCTCGGCGATCTCGGCGAGGAGCAGGTCATCGACTTCGCGCAGCTGGGTCTCGAAGCGGGCGAACATGCCCCCGCCGATGCCGAAGCGCTGCAGCGCCAGGCCGAGCACCTGCCGCCCCGGCGAGGCGGTTTCCTGCAGGACGGTCGAGAGCATCTGCCGCAGGCGCTCGAGCCGCGGGCCGCTGGAGATGCCGAAGACGACGCGCAGGATCACCTCCAGCGTCACCGCCTGCATCCGCTCGTGGATCGGGAACTCGGTGTTCAGCGGCCAGGAGTCGATCTCCGCCGCGACGATCTCGGTCATCGTCCCCTCGTAGGAGCGCATCCGCTCGCCGTGGAAGGGCGGCAGCATCAGCCGGCGGCGGCTGAGGTGTTCGGCGCCCTCCTGGATCAGCAGCGATTTGGAGCCGACGATCGGCTCGAGGATCAGGTTGCGCCCCGGCGGCAGCCCGTGGCTGGGCTCGCGGTAGAGCGCCTTGATCGCCTCCGGGTCGGAGATCAGCACCATCGGCCGCTCGAAGCCGAGGAAGCGGACGCCGAAGGAATCGCCGTAGCGGCGGCGGCAATCCTCCATGAAGGGGATCGGCCGGAACGCCCAGCGCAGCGTCTGAACCAGGGGCTTGCGCTGGACTTCGGGAGGGAACGCCACGGGGGGAGCATCCCAGAGGTCGCTAAACGCGGGGTGTGAGCTTCGTCCCACACCGCTCGGGGATCTTTGCGAGCCGGGAGATGGTTAGCATCGCGCCGATGCCGAGGCTCGACGACCTGAAGCTCCTCTCCTCCGGGAAGGTGCGCGAGATATACGAGTGGGACGACGACCTGCTGATGGTCGCCTCCGACCGGATCTCCACCTACGACGTGGTGATGCCGACGCCGATCCCCGACAAGGGCAAGGTGCTGAACCGGATGTCGGTCTTCTGGTTCGGGCTGACCGAGGACATCGTCCCCAACCACTTCATCTCCGAGGACGTGCCCGAGGAGGTGGCTGAGAGGGCGATGCGGGTCCGCAAGCTCGAGATGTACCCGGTCGAGTGCGTCGTCCGCGGCTACCTCTCCGGCTCCGGCTGGAAGGAATACAAGGAAGGCGGCGCCGTCTGCGGGATCGAGCTGCCCTCCGGTTTGGTCGAGTCCGACCAGCTGCCGGAGCCGATCTTCACCCCCTCGACCAAGGCCGAGATCGGCGACCACGACGAGAACGTCGACTTCGACCGCGCCGCCGAGATCGTCGGCGACCGGGCGCTGCTGGAAGAGCTGCGGCGCGTGTCCATCGAGGTCTACGAGCGCGGCTCCCAGCACGCCGCCCAGCGCGGGATCATCCTCGCCGACACCAAGTTCGAGTTCGGCCGCCACGCCGGCGCCGAGATCGTCCTCGGGGACGAGGTCCTCACCCCCGACTCCTCCCGCTTCTGGCCCGCCGCCAGCTACCAGCCGGGCGCCACCCCTCCCTCCTTCGACAAGCAGTTCGTCCGCGACTGGGCCTCCGAGACCGGCTGGGACAAGAAGCCGCCGGCGCCGGAGCTGCCGGCCGACGTGGTCGAGCAGACCCGGGCCAAATACGTCGAGGCCTACGAGCGCGTCAGCGGCGAGACGTTCTGAGCGCCGATCCCGCGGTTCCTTTTGCACCGTATTCGTGCATAAGGAACCGCTAGATTGGCGCAGGTGAAGGCGCGCGTGCTGATCCGCCCCAAGGAGGGCATCCTCGACCCTCAGGGCAAGGCGGTCGAGCGGGCGCTGCCGGCGCTCGGCTTCGAGGGCATCGAGCACGTCCACGTCGGGCGCATGGTCGAGCTCGAGGCCGAGAGCCCGGAGCGGCTGGCCGAGCTCTGCGAGAAGCTGCTCGCCAACACGCTGATCGAGGACTACGAGATCCAGACTCTGTGATCTGGGGCGTCCTCCAGTTCCCCGGATCCTGCGACGAGCGGGACGCGCTGCGGGCCTGCGAGATCCACGGCGACGGGGCCCGGCTCGTCTGGCACGAAGACCGCGATCTCGACGGCGTCGACGGCGTCGTGGTCCCCGGCGGCTTCTCCTACGGCGACTACCTGCGGGCGGGCGCGATCGCGCGTTTCTCCCCGGCGATGGAGGCGGTCGCCGAGGCGGCCGCGGGCGGGATGCCGGTGTTGGGCATCTGCAACGGCTTCCAGGTCCTCTGCGAGGCGGGGCTGCTGCCCGGTGCGCTGCTGCGGAACGTCGAGCTGCGCTTTCGCTGCCACCAGGTCGAGTTGACCGAGGAGGGCACGGGCGAGCGGCTCTCGATCCCGGCCAAGCACGGCGAAGGGCGCTACTACGCGCCGGAGGAGATGCTCGACCAGCTGGAGACGAACGGTCAGGTCGCCTACCGCTACGCCGACGGCCACAACTCCAACGGCTCGGTGCGGGACATCGCCGGAGTGACCAACGAGCGCGGCAACGTGCTCGGCCTGATGCCGCACCCCGAGCACGCGGTCGATCCGCTGACGGGATCGACCGACGGGCTGCGGGTCTTCGAGCGGATGAGTCGGGGCGAGTTTGCAAACCATGGGTTGACAAAGTCGCCCCGCGCATGACCGTAGGCACGCCCAAATACCGCGAGCTTGGCCTCACCGACTCCGAGTACGAGCTGATCGTCGAGAAGCTGGGGCGCGAGCCGAACGACGTCGAGCTGGCGATGTTCAGCCTGCTCTGGTCCGAGCACTGCGCCTACAAGCACTCGCGCAAACTGCTGGGGCGGCTGCCGACCGAGGGGGAGCGGGTGGTGATGGGCCCGGGCGAGAACGCCGGCGCGGTCGACGTCGGCTCCGGCTACGCGGTCGCCTTCAAGGTCGAGTCCCACAACCACCCGAGCGCGGTCGAACCGTTCCAGGGCGCGGCCACCGGGGTCGGGGGAATCATGCGCGACGTCTTCGCGATCGGGGCGCGGCCGATCGCGCTCCTCGACAGCCTGCGCTTCGGCGAGCTCGACTCGGTCCGCTCGCGCCACCTGCTCGACGGCGCCGTGCGCGGGATCGGCCATTACGGCAACTCGATCGGGGTGGCGACTGTCGGCGGCGAGATCTACTTCGAGGAGCCCTACGAGCACAACTGCCTGGTCAACGCGATGTGCATCGGCTTCGCCAAGATCGAGGGCATGGTCCGGGCGGCGGCGGCCGGGCCGGGCAACTCGATCGTCCTGATGGGCGCCTCGACCGGGCGCGACGGGATCGGCGGCGCCTCGGTGCTGGCCTCGGCCGAGCTCGGCGAGGGCGACGAGGCGAAGCGGCCGACGGTGCAGATCGGCGACCCCTTCGAGGAGTCG
>DATFQO010000074.1:0-9292 GCA_035264245.1 Solirubrobacterales bacterium | reverse complement strand
GCGGAACTGATGGTGATGGTGCTGGCAAAGCCGAGGAGGCCACGCCGGCCGAGGTGGAGGACTGATGATCGATATCAATAATTTCGACGCGATCGAGATCGGGCTCGCGTCTTCGAAGAAAATCCGCTCCTGGAGCTGGGGAGAGGTAACGAAGCCCGAGACGATCAACTACCGGACGCTGAAGCCCGAGAAAGACGGGCTCTTCTGCGAGCGCATCTTCGGCCCGACCAAGGACTGGGAGTGCTACTGCGGCAAGTACAAGCGCGTCCGCTACAAGGGCATCGTCTGCGAGCGCTGCGGCGTCGAGGTCACCCGTTCCAAGGTCCGCCGCGAGCGGATGGGGCACGTCGACCTCGCCTCCCCGGTCTCCCACATCTGGTTCTTCAAGGGTGTCCCGAGCCGGATCGGCTACCTGATCGACATGGCTCCGAAAGAGCTCGAGAAGGTTCTCTACTTCGCCGCCTCGATGGTCACCTGGGTCGACGTGGAGGCCCGTGACAAGGACGTCGGGAAACTGGAGAAAGAGGTCAAAAAAGTCACCGACTCCTACGAGTCCGAAAAACAGAAACGGACGCAGGAGCTGAGCGAGTCGCTCGAGCGCCGGATCGCCTATCTGGAGAACGGCGCCCAGGACAAGTTCGACGACGAAGACCACATCTGGGCCGACTCCCTGAAACTGACCGCGGCGCAGCTGCGCAAGCTCAAGGACGACGACCGGGCGAAAATGATCAAAGAACTGCGCAAACAGTTCGACGCCGAGATCTCCGACACCGAGGCCTACCTCGAAGAGGCCGGGGAGCGGATGCAAGAGGTCTGGAAGATCTTCACGGAGATGAAGCCGAAGGACGTCATCAACGACGAGACGGTCTTCCGTGAGCTGAAAGACCGGTTCGGCTCCCCGTTCGGCTGGGGCGAGTACTTCCGCGGCGGCATGGGCGCCGAAGCGGTTCGCGACCTGCTCGAGCAGGTCGACCTCGCGGCCGACTGCGAGGAACTCGAGCAGATCATCAACAGCTCCAAAGGCCAGAAACAGGCTCGTGCGGTGAAGCGGCTGAAAGTCGCCTCCGCCTTCCTCAACTCCGACAACCAGCCGGGTTGGATGGTCCTCGACGCGGTGCCGGTGATCCCGCCGGAGCTGCGGCCGATGGTGCAGCTGGACGGTGGCCGCTTCGCGACCTCCGACCTCAACGACCTCTACCGCCGGGTGATCAATCGCAACAACCGGCTGAAAAGGCTGCTCGATCTCGGCGCGCCCGAGATCATCGTCAACAACGAGAAGCGGATGCTGCAGGAGGCCGTCGACGCCCTGTTCGACAACGGCCGCCGCGGGCGCCCGGTCACGGGCCCCGGCAACCGGCCGCTGAAGTCGCTCTCCGACATGCTGAAGGGGAAGCAGGGTCGCTTCCGCCAGAACCTCCTCGGCAAGCGCGTCGACTACTCCGGCCGTTCGGTGATCGTCTCCGGGCCGAGCCTGCGGCTGCACCAGTGCGGCCTGCCGAAGCTCATGGCTCTGGAGCTCTTCAAGCCGTTCATCATGGCCCAGCTGGTCGAGCGCAAAGCGGTCCAGAACATCAAGGCCGCGAAGAAGATGGTCGAGTCGATGATCCCGGAGGTCTGGGACGTGCTGGAGGAAGTCATCCACGAGCACCCGGTCCTGCTGAACCGGGCGCCGACCCTGCACCGTCTCGGCATCCAGGCTTTCGAACCGGTTCTGGTCGAGGGCAAGGCGATCCAGGTTCACCCCTTGGTCTGCCACGCCTTCAACGCCGATTTCGACGGCGACCAGATGGCAGTGCACGTGCCGCTCTCGGCCGAGGCTCAGGCCGAGGCCCGGATCCTCATGCTCTCCGCCAACAACATCCTCTCCCCGGCCCACGGGGCGCCGCTGGCGACCCCGACCCAGGACATGGTGCTCGGCATCTACTACCTGACCTACGGTCCGGAAGAGGCTGAGCTGCAGAAGATCGACGAGGAGTTGAAGGTCGGCAAGGGCGGCAACGGATCCGGTCCGAACGTGAAGGTGTTCCGTTCCTCCCAGGAGGCCGAGCTCGTCTACGAGAACGGTGGATGCAAACTGCACGACCAGGCCGAGTACCGGCGGGCGGGGCGTGGCCACTTCCTCACCACGGTCGGGCGGATCATCTTCAACGAGAAGATCGAGCGCGCCTTGGCCGAAGCCCTCGAAGACGAATTCGATCCGGAGCAGTTCGAGTTCGCCAACCGCTCGCTGAAGAAGAAGGACATCAACAAGATGGTCTCCGACCTGGTCGAGGCCTACGGCGCGCCGCCGGTCTCGCAGGTGCTGGACGCCTTCAAGGACCTCGGATTCGAATACGCGAGCAAGGCAGGAATCACGGTCTCCAAGAACAACGTCGTCTCACCGCCGGAGAAGCAGGGAATCCTCGATCGCTACGAGAAGGAGACCGAAGCGATCCAGCAGCAGTACGACGAGGGCTACATCACCGCCGAGGAGCGTCACGAGGCGGTCACGGCGCACTGGAACCGGGCCACCGACGAGGTCGCGCAGGCGATGGAGGACAACCTCGACGAGCTGAACCCGATCTTCATGATGGCGAACTCGGGCGCTCGCGGATCGTTCAAACAGATCCGCCAGCTGGCCGGGATGCGCGGCCTGATGGCCAACCCGAAAGGGGAGATCATCGAGCGGCCGATCAAGGCCAACTTCATGGAGGGCCTCTCGGTACTCGAGTACTTCATCTCCACCCACGGCGCACGAAAGGGCCTCGCCGACACGGCACTGAGGACGGCCGACTCCGGTTACCTCACCCGCCGCCTGGTCGACGTGGCCCAGGACGTGATCGTCCGTGAGGAGGACTGCAAGACCAAAGAACACATCGAGATGGACCTCCGTAAGGACGACGGCTCGCTCAACGACAACCTGTTCGGTCGTCTTGCCGCGAAAAAGCTCGAAACCAAACGCGGCCGCGACCTGCTCAAGCGCAACCAGGAGATCACCCTGGTCCACGTCGAAGAGATCGCCGAGGCTTTCGGTGACGAGGAGGTCAAAATCCCGGTTCGTTCCGCCCTCAAGTGCGAGGCGGAATCTGGGGTCTGTCGTTCCTGTTATGGCATCTCGCCGGCGACCGGGTTCACCGTCAACATCGGCGACGCGGTCGGCATTATCGCCGCGCAGTCGATCGGCGAGCCGGGCACCCAGCTGACGATGCGGACCTTCCACACCGGAGGTGTCGCGGGCCAGGACATCACCCAGGGTCTGCCGCGGATCGTCGAGCTCTTCGAGGCGCGTAAACCGAAGGGCTTGGCGCAGATGGCCGAGGCCGAGGGCAAAGTCTCGATCGAAGAAACCGACAAAGCGCTGAAAGTGATCGTCACCGAGTCCAGCGGCGAGGAGCACTCCTACAGCTTCCCGCTGCGGACGCGACTGCACGTCGCTGACGGCGACAGGGTCGAGCCGGGCCAGCAGCTCAACGAGGGCTCGCTCTATCCGGCCGACCTGCTGGCGATTCGCGGCCGCACCGCGGTCGAGCTCTACCTGGTCGCCGAGGTCCAGCGGGTCTACCGCGCCCAGGGCGTCGACATCAACGACAAGCACATCGAGCTGATCGCCCGCCAGATGCTGAAGAAGGTGCGGATCGAATCCAAGGGTTCGACCAGCCTGCTTCCCGGCCAGCTGGAGGATCGCGGCAGCCTCAAACGGCTCAACAAGAAGACCAAGGAAGACGGGGGCACCCCGGCCAAAGGCGAGGAGGTCATCCTCGGGATCACCAAGGCCTCGCTGGCGACCGAGTCCTTCCTCTCCGCCGCCTCCTTCCAGGAGACGACCAAGGTGCTCACCGACGCAGCCCTCGAGGGCAAACGCGATCGCCTGGTCGGCCTGAAGGAGAACGTGATCATCGGCAAGCTGATCCCGGCCGCCACCGGCCTCAAGCACTACCGGACGGTCGCGATCGAGCCGGCGGAACCGATCGACCCGCCGAGCGACGACCTGCTCGAAGAAGATGAGCTGGCGGCCGAACTCGGCGTCGACGGGGTCGAGGCTCCGGTCGAGGGCTTCGGCACCTCCTTCGCGGAGGAGCTCGAGGAGCTCGCGCAGGAGATCGAGTCGACCTCGGAGGAGCCGAAATAGCGACTGTGGGTTAGTAGGCCGGGACCACCATCCCGGCCTTCGGCGTTCCAGGGCTCTGCTGAACCTCCTCGCTTCTCGAGATTGGCCAGGCAGCCAGTCAGGTAGATTTCGCGGCCATGGATTCTGCGGAGAAGGTCTGCATCATCGGCGCCGGCAGCTCCGGCATCGTCGCCGCACAGGTCCTCGACGCCAAAGGGATCCCCTTCGACTGCTTCGAGAAGGGATCCCAGATCGGCGGCAACTGGCGCTACGAGAACGACAACGGGATGTCGTCCGCCTACCGCTCGCTGCACATCAACACCTCGCGGCGGGTGATGGCCTTCAACTCGCTGCCGATGCCCGACCACTTCCCGGACTACCCGAACCACTTCCAGATGGCCGCCTACTTCGACGAAGTTGCCGACCACTTCGGGTTGCGGGAGAAAATCACCTTCCGCACCGAGGTCCTCAGGGTGGAGCCCTCCGATGGTGCGTGGGCGGTGACCACGCGCGGCGAGGGCGGGGCGGAGACGACCGGTCGCTATCGCGCCGTGCTGGTGGCCAACGGTCACCACTGGGACCCGCGCTGGCCGGAGCCGACGTTCCCCGGCGCCGAGCGGTTCGAGGGTGAGCAGCTGCACGCCCACCACTACCGCGAGCCGGATGTGCTGCGGGGCAAGCGGGTCATCGTCCTCGGCCTCGGCAATTCGGCGGTCGACATCGCCGTCGAGTCCTCGCGGATAGCCGATAAGACCTTCCTCTCGGTTCGACGCGGCGCCTACGTGCTGCCCAAGTACATGAACGGCAAGCCGATCGACGAGGCAGTTCATCCGCTGGCCTCCTACCTGCCGCTATCGGTGCAGCGCTTCTTCGCGATGAAAGGCCTCGAGATCGCCGCCGGCGAGATGACCACCTACGGTCTGCCGAAGCCCGACCACAAGCTGTTCGAGGCGCACCCGACCGTCTCCTCAGAGCTGCTGCCGCGGCTCGGCCATGGCGACATCGACGTGAAGCCGAACATCGACCGCTACACCGGCGGCCGCACGGTCCGCTTCGTCGACGGCAGCGAGGAGGAGATCGATCTCGTCGTCTACTGCACCGGCTACAAGATGACCTTCCCGTTCTTCGACCCAAAGGTGCTCGCCGCCCCGGAAAACCGGCTGCCGCTCTATCGCCGCGTCGTCTCGGTCGAGCGCCCAGGGCTCTACTTCATCGGTTTCATCCAGCCGCTGGGGCCGATCATGCCCCTCGCCGAGGCGCAGTGCGAATGGATCGCGGATCTGCTTGGCGGCCGCGCGACGTTACCGCCGGCGGGGGAGATGAAACGGGAGATCGCCCGAGAAGAACGGAAGCAGCGCAAGCGCTTCGTCAGCTCTAAGCGTCATACCGTCGAGGTCGACTTCCATCCTTACCTGCGCGAGATCCGGCGCGAGCGAAAGCGGGTTGCGCAGCCGGCTTGACGACGCGGGTCCGCCCCCCGGGCGGGCAGTCGGGCGCCGGCAGCGCCGCGCCACCACCGTGAGGGCCGCCGCGGCGCGGGCCGCGAGGGAGCCTCGGTCGCGGCCTCCGCTCGAAGCCGCCGCTGTCCTCGTCGGTTGCCGCCTCCGGTTCGTCGTACTGCTTGGCTGCCCAGTAGACGAGCCACATCGATGCCAAGACCGGAATCTTGAGCACGACGAGCAGGAAGAAGATCGGCCAGAACCCCGTCACCGTTTTCAGTGTAGAGAGGTGGCCCAGGCGGAAAGCGCCTCGACGTGCCCCTCCTCGAGCCCGAGGTGGGGCTCGGTCGGAACCAGCAGAGTCGGCGCCGGACGCCGCTCCGCCCACTCGTAACAGCTCTCGTCGAAGTTGTCGTCGATCCAGGCGATCGCGCGCTCGCCGCAGAAGTCCTCCAGCGCCGCCAGCTTCCAGTGGGCGCCGCCGCTGCGGGGGCTGACGTCAAAGGAGACGTGGGGCATCTCCGGCAATCCCAGGATCTGCGGCAGGTAGAAGTTGGCTTTGTCCTCCCAGCCGCTGGCCCAGACCACCTCGAAGCGCTCGGAGAGCCGCATCAACCGATCCCCGACCGGCAGTGAGATGCAGTGCGGCACCCCGTCGACCAGCTGCACCTGCGTATGCGCCGGCCGCTCCTCCCAGCCAAACAGACTGATCACGCCATCGATATCAACGGCCAGCAGCGGCCTCTCGAGGGACATCCCCCGTCCCTCTACCAACGGTAATGAGCGAAAGCTTTATTCGCCTGGGCCATGCGATAAATATCGTCCTTCCGCTTCCAGGCGCTGCCCTGCTGCTGGTTGGCGTCGAGGATCTCGGCGGCGAGACGATCGGCCATCGAGTACTCGCGGCGAGCACGGGCGAACTGGACCAGCCAGCGGACCGCGAGGGTGCGGGCGCGACGGGCGGGAACCTCGACCGGGACCTGGTAGGTGGCTCCGCCGACGCGGCGGGAGCGAACCTCGAGCACCGGGGTCAGCGTTTTGATCGCCGACTCCAGAACCTCGACCGGGTCTTCGCCGCTGCGCTCGCCGACGATCGCGAGGCTGTCGTAGACGATCCGCTCGGCGATGCCCTTCTTGCCGTGGCTCATCACCTTGTTGATCAGCTGCTGGACGAGGCGGTTGCGGTGCCTGGCGTCCGGCTCGATCGGCCGAATCTGCGCTGCTGAGCGGCGGGGCATTACGAAGCTTTGACGCCGTAGCGGGAGCGGGCTTGCTTGCGGTCGGAGACCCCGGCCGCGTCGAGGGTGCCGCGGACGACCTTGTAGCGGACGCCCGGCAAATCCTTGACGCGACCACCCCTGATCAGGACCACGGAGTGCTCCTGCAGGTTGTGCCCCTCGCCCGGGATGTAGGTGGTGACCTCCATCCCGTTGGTCAGTCGCACACGGGCGATCTTGCGCAGCGCCGAGTTCGGCTTCTTCGGCGTCACCGTTGCGACACGGGTGCAGACACCGCGCCGCTGCGGGGCGGCTACGCCCTTCTTGCGACCCTGGCCCGACTTGAGGCCCGGCGTCGTGGTCTTCTTCTTCGGGCGCTTGCGGCCCTTCCTGACAAGCTGATTCGTATTCGGCACGGCCGCGCATAGTAGAGGAGTCCGGCCAAGACCATCGTCCCGGCCGCCGCGAGCTCGGCGTAGAAGCCGTCCTCCAGCACCGCCGAGGTGCCGGCGAAGCGAGAGGTCTGGCTGCCCTCGTCGAGCCCGCTGGGGAGGTCGACGAGGAGAATCACGGCCAGGGAGAGGAGGCCGAGGCCGGCGACCAGCAGCCCGAGCCGCCGCGCCTCGCGCCGCAGCGCCAGCAGGCCGATGCCGATCGCCAGCACTCCCACCGGCAACAGCAGGTAGGAGTGCGCCTCGCCGGCGCTGCGCACCTCGACGGTCGGCGCCTTGGCGACGTCGGGGATCCCGGCGTAGCCCGGCTGCCCGATCTCCACCCCGCGGTAGTCGATGAACTGCGAGGCGACGAGCAGGCCGCCGGCGGCGATCAGCACGACCGCCGCCGCCCGGGCCGGGGTGACCACCCGGCTCACGGCGGTGGCCGTTCCGATCAACAGTGCCACGAGGCCGCGGACGAGGCGCTCGCCCGCGGCCAGGACGCGGAAGAGGAACCCGAGGAGGGGACGCAGCCGCGGCCACAGCCAGGCCCAGGCGCGCCGCGCCGCCCTGGCGCTGTGGTGCCAGGCCAGGAGCAGCGGCGGGTAGGCCCTCTCCAGCCCCCGGTTGCCGGCCCGATCGACGTGTCGGGACCAGCGCCGCGCCGCTGCTATCATCGCCGGTCGCTCAGGCAGTTTTCGCTGTTTTTTCGCAGGACGCTTCGCCGGGCCCTTGGGGGCCTTTTTTTGCGGCTTATCACGACTACTGAACTTAGGGACCATGGCACGCAGCTTTCCACTCGAGAAAACCCGGAACATCGGCATCATGGCGCACATCGACGCCGGTAAGACGACGACGACCGAGCGCATCCTCTACTACACCGGGCGCACCCACAAAATGGGCGAGGTCCATGAGGGCGCCGCCGTCATGGACTGGATGGAACAGGAGCAGGAGCGCGGGATCACGATCACCTCAGCCGCGACCGCCTGTGAGTGGAAGGACCACCGGATCAACATCATCGACACGCCCGGCCACGTCGACTTCACGGTCGAGGTCGAGCGCAGCCTCCGCGTCCTCGACGGCGCAATCGCCGTCTTCGACGCCGTCGCCGGCGTCGAGCCGCAGTCGGAGACGGTCTGGCGCCAGGCCGACAAGTACCGGGTCCCGCGCTTCGCCTACATCAACAAGATGGACCGCACCGGCGCCGACTTCTTCAACTCGGTGCAGACGATGATCGACCGGCTGGGCGCCAAGCCGTTGCCGATCCAGCTGCCGATCGGCGCCGAGGACCACTTCAAAGGCGTCGTCGACCTGGTGAAGATGAAGGGCCTGGTCTGGACCGACGAGCTCGGCGCCGCCTACGAGGAAATCGAGATCCCCGCGGATCTCCAGGACCAGGCCGAGGAGTACCGCACCGCCCTGATCGAAGCCTGCGCCGATTACGACGAAGAGCTGATGGAACTCTTTCTCGGCGAGGAAGAGATCCCGCAGGCCAAGCTGATCGACTCGCTGCGCCAGGCGACCCTCTCGACCAAGGTCACCCCGGTCCTCTGCGGCACCTCGTTCAAGAACAAGGGAGTGCAGCCGCTGCTCGACTCGATCGTCGAACTGCTCCCCTCGCCGCTCGAGGTGCCGCCGGTCACCGGCGTCATCCCCGCCGGCAAGGGGCAGCCGGAGGACGTCGAGGCCGAGCGCGAAGCCAGCGACAGCGCCCCCTTCTCGGCGCTCGCCTTCAAGATCATGTCCGACCCCTACGTCGGCAAGCTCACCTACTTCCGCGTCTACTCGGGCAAGCTCGAGAAAGGCGGCCGCGTCCTCAACGTGAAAACCGGCAAGACCGAGCGGATCGGCCGGCTGCTGATGATGCACGCCAACAGCCGCGAGGAGATCGACGAGACCTACGCGGGCGACATCTGCGCCGGCGTCGGCCTGAAGGAAACCGGTACCGGCGACACCCTCGCCGCGCCGGACGCGCCGATCGCGCTGGAGAGCATCGAATTCCCCGAGACGGTGATCGCCGTCGCGATCGAGCCGAAAACGAAAGCCGACCAGGAGAAGATGGGCACCGCCCTGGCCCGGCTCGGCGAGGAGGACCCGACCTTCAAGATCGAATCC
>DATFQO010000073.1:0-4807 GCA_035264245.1 Solirubrobacterales bacterium | reverse complement strand
GCGGACTCTCGATCTACACCCACCACGGCGTCTCCGACGCCGAGCAGGAGGTGGGGCAGAGGCTCGAGTTCGACATTTCCTTCGACGTTCCCGACTGCGACGCGGTGCTGACCGACCGGCTCGAGGACACGGTCGACTACGGCCAGGTCTGCGACATCATCACCCTCGCCGCCACCGAGCGCAGCTACAAGACGCTCGAGCGCCTGGCGCAGGTGGTGGGGGAGCGGCTGATGGAGCGCTACGGCTGCGAATCGGTCCGCGTCCGCGCCGCCAAGCCCGAGCCGCCGCTGCCGCTGGCGATCCAGGAGGTGGCCGTCGAGGTCACCCAGGAGCGCGCGATCGAAGAAGACGGCGAGAACGAGGACTAGGCGCTTGGCGGCCGTGCGGCGGACCGGCTACCTCGGCCTCGGCTCCAACGTCGGTGAGCCGGCCGCCCACCTGCGGGCGGCGGTCGAGCTGCTGGAAGCCGAGGGGATCGAGGTCGAGGCGGTCTCCTCGACCTACGTGACCGAGCCGGTCGGCGAGATCCTCGACCAGCCCGACTTCCTCAACGCCGCCGTCCGCATCCGCACCGGCCTCGAGCCCGAGGACCTGCTCGACGCCTGCAAGCGGGTCGAGGCCGAGCGCGGCCGCTCCTTCGACACCCCCCGCCACAGCCCGCGCCCGCTGGACGTCGACCTGCTGCTGCTCGGCGACCTCGACCTGAGCACGGATCGGCTCACCCTGCCGCATCGCGAGGTGACCACCCGCCGCTTCGTCCTCGTGCCGCTGCTCGAGCTCGACCCGGAGCTGGCGCTGCCGGACGGGACGCGGCTGGCGGAAGCGCTACGCGCGCTTGGTCCCGGCCAGCGGGTCGAGCCACTCGGCCGGTAGCACCGGCGGCATCTTGCCGGGGTAGTTCGGGACGAGCCGTTTCGCCAGCGCTCCGGCGGGGCGGTTCTCGATCGCCGGGCGGAGGTCGTCAAGGGTCATCGCCAAGCCGATGCTGGGGGCGATCTGGAAGTCGGCGGCGTTCAGCTGGGCACCGTTGATCACGCCGCTCTCGACCAGGGCATCGACCTTGTCGAGTAGGGCTGGTAGCGCCGCGAGCGCCTGGCGCGCGTTCTCGTCGCTGGCTTCGTTGAAGCGGGCCGAGAGGGCCACCACGGGGGCCGCGGTCTTCATCGCCAGCCCGATCGGCATCCCGATTCGCGCGCCCTCCGAGTAGCTGCGCAGCGGCCCGTGGTTCTTCTTCATCCCCCACCAGAGGATCTGGCGAATGGGGTGCTGCAGCTGCTCGTCGCCGAAGCGCTCGGCCTCCTCGACCGCCGCCCGTTGCGCCGGGTCGGCGGGGAGGAGCGGCGGCTCGGGCCGCAGGCGGTCGAGCTCGCGGGCGATCGGGCGCGAGCCCTGGACCTTGTCGCCCTCGATCTTCAGCGCCGGCACGGTGACGCCGGGGAACCCGACGGCGCGCAACACGCCCTTGGAGATCACCGGCAGCAGGTCGGTGCGCTTGTAGTCGATGCCCTTGTGCTCGAGCATCAGCTCGACGGCGATGCTCGGATGGGAGGCCGGGATGACGTATAGGCGTGCGTTCATCGAACGATCCTAAGCGGAAACGGCCGCGACTGGCTACCTGGCCAGTTCCTCGATCGGGATAATCGACCGATGCTGCTCGCGGTCGACGTCGGCAACACCCAGACCCACCTCGGCGTCTTCGAGGGCGAGGAGCTGACCGAGCACTGGCGCTTCCAGACCCGCTCGGGCGCCACCGGCGACGAGCTGGCCGAGCGGATTGCCGGCCTCTTCACGCTCTCGGGGATGGCCTTCGGCGACGTCGACGCGGTCTGCGTCTCCTCGGTGGTGCCGCCGCTCGGCAGCCAGTTCGTTGAGCTTTCGCGGCGCTACCTGAAGGCCGACTGCTTGACGATCGGCCCCGGGGTGAAGACGGGGATGCCGATCCGGATCGAGAATCCGCTCGAGGTCGGCGCCGACCGCCTCGTCAACGCGATCGCCGCCTACGAGCGCTTCGGCGAGGCCTGCGTCTCGGTCGACTTCGGCACCGGGATCAACATCGACGTGGTCTCGGCCGAGGGCGAGTACCTCGGCGGCGCGATCGGCCCTGGCCTCGCGCCCTCCCTCAGCGCCCTGATCGAACGCGCCGCGCGGATCACCCGGATGGACCTCGAGGAGCCGCGCGAAGCGATCGGCCGCTCGACCCGGGCGGCGATCAACTCCGGTTTCATCTTCGGCTTCGCCGGCCTGATCGACGGCATCGTCCGCCGGATCGAAGAGGAACTGCCGAACCCGCGGCTGATCGCCACTGGCGGCTACGCGGCCGCGGTCGTCCCCTTCACCGAGACGATCGACGAGGTCGACGACCTGCTGACCCTGAAGGGACTGCGGCTGATCCATGAGCGCAACCGTTGAGCACGGAGCCGCCCGCCCGGCGTTGACCGACCCCTTCGAGATCGGTGGCGTGCCGATCGCCAATCGGGTCCTGCTGGCGCCGCTGGCCGGGATCGGCAACTGGTTCGTCCGCCTGCAGGCCAAACGCCACGGTGCCGGCCTTGCCGTCTCGGAGATGGTTTCCAGCTTCGCCCTTCACTACCGCAACGAGCGCACCCTGCGGGACCTGATGCGGATCCACCCCGACGAGCACCCCGTCTCGATGCAGCTCTTCGGCCACGACCCCGAGGTGATGCGCTCCGGAGCCGAGATCGCTGCCGAGGCGGGGGCGGACCTGATCGACATCAACATGGGCTGCCCGGTGCCGAAGGTGCGGAAGACCGGCGCCGGCGCCCAGCTGCTGCGCGACCCCGACCTCGCCCTGGCCCTCGCCCGCGGCGCCGCCGAGGGCAGCGGCCTGCCGGTGACGGTGAAGCTGCGCTCGGGGATCGAGGCTGGCGACCGCTCCGGGTTCGAGCTGGCGATTCGTTTGGTCGAGGAGGCCGGGGTGGCGGCCATCGCCTTCCACCCGCGCGCCGCGACCAAGGGCCACAAGGGCAAGCCCGACTACGAGCTGACCCGGGAACTGGCCGAGCGGGTGGAGGTGCCGGTAATCGTCTCCGGCGGCCTCTCCAGCGCCGATACCGCCCGCCGCGCCTACGAGGAGTCCGGCGCCGCCGCGGTGATGATCGCCCGCGGCTCGCTCGGCAACCCATGGGTCTTCGAGGAACTGACCGGCCGGCGCGTTTCTCCGCCGAGCCGCGAGGAGATCGTCGCCGAGTGGCTCTGGGTGGTCGACCGCGCCGAGGAGCATCTCGGCAGCGAGCGGGCCCAGCGTTATCTGCGCAAATTCCACCCCTGGTACGTGGAGCGGCTGGAGGCGCCGAAGGAGGTCGCCGACGAGCTCCAGCGCAGCGCCGATCTGCCCCGCGCGAGGGAGTTGATCGCCTCTCTCGCGACGCCTGCGGCGGTCGCCTAAAAGCACCGGGGCGCTGCCGCCCGCGCCACTACTGGCCGGCCAGCCACCCTCGCTATAATCGCGCGCTCCGTGCCCGGGTGTCGCTGCCGCTGGCGGCCGCATCGGGGCGTTTTTTTAGGTCTGGGAGACCGGCCAGGCTCCCTTTTCCAATCCAAAGCGAGGTCGTTCAAAGTGCGTCAGGCCGTCATCACCCCCGAGGGGCTGGAAAAACTCAAAGAGGAGATCGAGTTCCTCTCGACGACCAAACGCCGGGAGGTCGCGGCCCGGATCAAGGAGGCGCGCGAGGACGGCGACATCTCCGAGAACGCCGAATACGACGACGCCAAGAACGAACAGGCGTTGCTCGAGGGCCGGATCGCCCAGCTCGAGGAGAAGCTGCGGCGCGCCCAGGTGATCGACGAGAAGTCGATCAACACCGACGAGGTCGGCTTCGGCTCGATCGTCCACGTCAAAGACCAGAAATCCGGGGCCTCGCAGAAATTTCAGATCGTCGGCTCGACCGAGGCCAACCCGCTCGAGCACAAGCTCTCCAACGAGTCGCCGATCGGCAAAGCTCTGATCGGGAAAAAGCGCAACGACATCGTCACGGTCGAGGTCCCGCGCGGGCCGAAGAAAAAACTCAAAATCACGAAGATCGAGAAAGCCTGACGGCCGGTAGGCTCGCTCCCCGATGAGCGAGGAGCCAACCGAGCGGCA
Source organism: Solirubrobacterales bacterium (assembly GCA_035264245.1). Classification (GTDB taxonomy): domain Bacteria; phylum Actinomycetota; class Thermoleophilia; order Solirubrobacterales; family 70-9; genus VAYN01. Next base: position 705 of record DATFQO010000073.1, on the reverse strand, counting down.
AGAGCTCTCCGACGTCCTCCGGGACCGCCGCGAGAAGCTCGAGCGGATCAGGGCGGCGGGGATCGATCCATTCCCGCACGAATTCCAGGGTCGTGAGGACATCGCCGAGGTGCGGGCGGCCCACGAGGGTCTGGTCGCCGGGATGGAGACCGACTCGCGGCACCGCGTCGCCGGCCGGATCGTCGCCCGCCGCGGCCACGGCAAGGCCTGCTTCCTCGACGTCCGCGACGGCAGCGGCCAGATCCAGCTGCACGCCCGCAAGGACGTGCTCGGCGAGGAGGCCTACGAGCTGCTGGTCGACCTCGACCTCGGCGACATCGTCGGCGCCGAGGGGACCGCGATGGCCACCCGGCGTGGGGGAGAGCTGTCGCTGGCGATCGACCACTGGCGCCTGCTGGCCAAGAGCCTGCGCCCGCCGCCGGACAAGTTCCACGGCCTCGAGGACACCGAGACCCGCTTCCGCCGCCGCGAGCTCGACCTGATCGCCAACGAGGACAGCCGCCGCACCTTCCGGACCCGCGCCCGGACGATCTCCGAGATCCGCCGCTGGTTCGACGAGCACGACTTCGTCGAGGTCGAGACGCCGGTCCTGCAGCCGCTCTACGGCGGCGCCCTGGCGCGCCCCTTCACGACCCACCACAACGCGCTCGACCGCGACTTCTACCTGCGGATCGCGACCGAGCTCTACCTCAAGCGCCTCGTCGT
>DATFQO010000072.1:0-41131 GCA_035264245.1 Solirubrobacterales bacterium | reverse complement strand
GTCTCGCAAAATTCCGGTGGCGCATAGCGAGTGGGAAACACCTCTTCCCATTCCGAACAGAGCAGTTAAGCCACTCTGCGCCGATGGTACTTGGGGGGCAACCCCCTGGGAGAGTAGGTCGCCGCCGGTTCTTCGTAGCATGGCCCGCCCTGAGCTCAGGAGCGGGCCATTATGCGTTTAGGGCCTCAAGCCGGCTGTCCGGCTCGGGTGCGGCGCTGGCGGAAGAGGCCGGATTCCTGGATCAGGCTGCAGTTCGCGCCGCGGGCTTGGGCCCGGGTGGCCGGAAGGGGCGCAGGGGCGCTCGCAGCGGCAAGATCTGCGCAACCCAGGCGAGTTCTCCCAGCGGGCTCCAGCCCGTACTCGCCCAGGGTTGCGAAGTCGATCAGAAGGTCGGTGGCGTCCGCCAGCCGGTTGGTGAGCTTGGTCTTTGGATCGAACATGAGTTCGTAAGGTACGGAGGGCTCCGGACGCTATCCGGGTTCTGCAATACCGGTTGCAGGAGGCGGCTGAAAAGGGCTCTGGAAAGCCAAAGGGGCGGCAATCCGGCGAATTCGAGAACGAGCTTGGCGGTGAGTGCCGGGCGCTCGACGTTGGGCGAATGGCCGGCGCCCGCGATCAGATGGGTCTGGGCACCGGGATCGCCGCTCGCGTACTGGCGCAGCGCCCGCTGGGGATCGTCGACGATCTGCTCCTCGGCGCCCATCAGGACCATCAGCGGCTTGCCCGCGGCCTGCATTCCCTGGTCGAGCGACTCTTGGTTGAGGAAGTCGCGGTTGCCGCTGGGAGAGCTGTCGTAGGCCGTGTAGGTGAGTCGCTTGACGTCTTCGACGAAGGCGTCGGGCACGTCGTAGCCCGGGGCAAACGCGACCTCGAGCCCGTCACGTACCGAGAAGTCCGGCTTGATCTGCCAGAGCGCCTGTCCGATCAGGGGCCTGAAGGCGAGGCCGGCGATGAAGCCGAGGTCGCCGTAGGTGTCGTCGGGCGGCATGTCGATGATCGCCAGCCGTGCGACAAGCTCGGGGTTTTGCTCGGTCAACGCCACGCCGACCGAGCCGCCGAGCGAGTGGCCGACGACGGTCGCGCCGCTCACTTCCAGGCGCTCCAGCGCCTCGGCGACGACCCTGGCCTGGTTCGGCGGCGTGTAGCCGGAGCCGGGCTTTTCCGAGCCACCGTGGCCGAGCAGGTCGACGGTGATCACCCGATGGTCGCGTTCGAGCAACGGCACCATTCCGTCCCACCAGTTCATCGCGCAGCTGAAGCAGTGGATGAGCACGATCGGCGAGCCGTCGTGGGGGCCGTGTTCTGCCACCTGGAGGTCGCCGTGAGGCAGCTCGAAGATCCGGCCCCCGGGTTCGGTGATCTCCGCTCCCTCGGTTTCGCCGTCGGTGACGAGGGCGTTGACGACCAGCAGCGCGAGCAGCGCCAAGACCACCGCTATGCCGACCTTCAGCCGCCTCCCCATGACGGTCGTTACCCTAGCCGGACCATGGAGAAGTTCGTAATTGAAGGCGGCGTTCCCCTCTCCGGGGAGCTGACCGTCGCCGGCAACAAGAACGCGGCCCTGCCGATCCTCGCCGCCTGCCTGCTGACCGAGGAGGAGGTGCTGCTGCACCGGCTGCCCCGGATCCGCGACACCGAAGCCCAGCTGGCTCTGCTCGAGCAACTCGGGGTCGAGGTCGCCTGGGTCGCTGACAACAGCGTCCGGCTCTGCGCCCGCGACGTCGCCGGCGGTGCCGCCGACGAGGATCTATCGGGGCGGATCCGCGCCTCGTTCCTGCTCGCCGGACCGCTGCTGGCCCGCTTCGGCGAGGCGAAGATGCCGCCGCCGGGAGGCGATTTCATCGGCCGCCGCCGCCTCGACGCCCACCTCGACGCCTTCAAGGATCTCGGCGCCCGCGTCGACGGCAGCCGCTGGATCGAGCTCTCCGCCCCTGGTGGGCTGCGCGCCTGCGAGATCTTCATGGACGAGCCCTCCGTGATGGGAACCGAGAACGCGCTGATGGCGGCTGCGCTCTGTCCCGGGGCCACCGAGATCTCCAACGCCGCCAGCGAGCCGCACGTCCAGGATCTGGCGCGCCTGCTGACGAAGATGGGCGCCCCCGTCGACGGGATCGGCTCCAACGTGATGACCGTCAACGGCGCCGAGAGCCTGGGCGGCGCCGAGCACACGATCTCCGCCGACCACATCGAGGTCGGCTCGTTCATGGCCCTCGCCGCCGCCACCGGTGGGGAGCTGCGAATCCGCGACGTCGAGCCGACTGATCTGACCAACATCAGACGCCAGTTCAAGCGCCTCGGGCTGCGCTCGGAGATCGATGGTGTCGACATGCTGGTCCCGGCCGGGCAGCGCCTGCAGGTCGAATCCGACCTTGGCGACGCGATCCCGAAGATCGAGGACGGCCCCTGGCCGGCGTTCCCCGCCGATCTCACCTCGATCGCGCTGGCGCTCGCCACCCAGGCCGAGGGCGAGGTCCTGATCTTCGAGAAGATGTTCGAGAACCGGCTGTTTTTCGTCGACAAGCTCGTCGCGATGGGCGCTCGGATCACGCTGTGCGACCCCCACCGGGCGATCGTCAGCGGTCCGAGCCGGCTTCACGGCGAGCGCGTGGAGAGCCCTGACATCCGCGCCGGGATGGCGATGCTCATCGCCGCCTGCGCGGCGGAGGGAACGTCGGAGATCGGCAATATCCGCCAGATCGATCGTGGCTACGAGCAGATCGACGAGCGCCTGCGCGGGCTCGGCGCCCAGATCGAACGGGTTTCTGCCGAGGTCCCTGCCTAGCAGGGGAATCCTCACTACCCGCGTAAGGTCAGGCCGATGATCCACCCGATTCCGCCCGGAACGCGCGATGTCCTGCCCGACGAGATGCGCGAGCTGCGCAAGCTCAGGCAGGCGCTGATCGACGTCTTCGAAGCGCGCGGCTACGGCGAGGTGGCGACGCCGGCGATCGAGTACGACGAGGTGCTGGCCCGGGGTGACGGCCGCGCCGCCAGCTCCTCCTACCGGTTCTTCGACGAGGGCGGCGAGCTGCTGGCGTTGCGCTCGGAAATGACGGTGCCGATCGCCCGTCTGGTCACCGGCCGTTTCGCCAACGTCCAGGACCCGCCCTACCGCCTCTGCTATTTGGCCGGGGCCTACCGCGCGGTGCGCCCGCAGAGCGGTCAGATGCGGGAGATGGTCCACGCCGGGGTCGAGCTGATCGGCGCCTCGCCGGCCGAGGGGACCGTCGAGGTGATCGAGGTGCTGGAGGCGGCGCTTGACGCCGCCGGACTCGACCGGGCGGTGATCGGGCTCGGCGACGCCGATCTCTACCGGCAGCTGCTGGAGGAGCTGGGAGTGGAGGGGGAGGCGCGGAACTCGATCCTCGCCTGCCTTGCCACACACGACCTCGTCGCGCTCGAGGAGCGGCTCTCGGCGGCCGGCATCGGTGCCGAGCGGGTGCGGAGCTGCGTGGCGCTGACCCAGCTGCGCGGCGGGCGTGGGGTCCTCGAGCGGGCGCGCGGCCTGGGCGGCGAAGCGATCGAGGGGGCGATCGCGCGGCTCAGCGAGACCTTCGAAGAGCTCGAGCGGCGTGACGCCGCCGACCGGGTGCAGATCGACCTCGGCCTGCTGCGCGACCTCGGCTACTACAGCGGCGCGATCCTCGAGGTCTACGACCCCGCCCTCGGCCACGTCCTCGGCGGCGGCGGCCGCTACGACGGGCTGATGCAGAAGTTCGGTGTCGACCTCTCCGCCGCCGGGTTCGCGCTGTACCTCGAGCGCGTCCACACCGCCCAGCTGGAGGAGTCGCGCCGTGGCTGACGGGCCGCTGAAGATCGCGGTGCCGCGCGGTGCCCTCTACACGGAAACGCTCGACGTCCTCGACGGCGCCGGCATCGACACGACCGAGCTGCGCGGCGACTCGCGCTCGCTGATCTTCGAGGCCTCCGGGATGGTTCTGGTGACGATGCGTCCCTCCGACGTCCCCACCTACGTCGAGAGCGGCGCCGCCGACGTCGGCATCACCGGCAAGGACGTGCTGCTCGAGCAGTCCGACCGGGTCGTCTACGAGCTGCTCGACCTCGGCTTCGGCCGCTGCCGTATGGTCCTCGCCGCCCGCACCGGCAACGACCGCCTGGCCGAAGCGCAGCGGCGGCTGGGGATGATGCGGATCGCGACCAAGTACCCGCGGATCGCCGAGCGCTACTTCGAGTCGACCGGCCGCCAGGTGGAACTGGTGGAAGTCAAGGGCTCGGTCGAGCTGGCGCCGCTGATCGGTCTCGGCGACGGCATCGTCGACCTCGTCGCCACCGGGCGAACCCTGGAAGAGAACGAACTCGAGGTGCGCGAGGAGATCCTCGAGTGCAGCGCCCGCTTCGTCGCCAACCGCGTCGCCCACAAACTGCGGGCGGCCGAGATCGACGAGCTGACCGCGAAGCTGCGGGAGGCGAGCGGGGGATGAGGGTCGAGCAAATCGAGTGGCGCGACGCGACATCCGCTGCGATCGCAATTCGGGGAAAGGTCGAGCAGATGAGCCGAGTACCCGATGTCGAGCCGATCCGGAGGGAGGTTTGCGCCGAAGGAGACGAGGCCGTCCTGCGTCTGACTAATCGCTACGACGCGACCGATAATGCCCTCGACTCGCTGCGAGTCGAGGCATCTGCGATCAGGGCTGCCGTTGACAAGATGGACTCAGCGCTGCGTGAATCTCTGGAAATGGCGATAGAGAATGTCCGTGAGGTGGCGCTGGTGCAGGTTGTCGACGATGCGCAAACGGTCGAGCTTCGCCAGGGGCAGAGTGTGACCACGCGAACGATCCCCGTTGGCTCAGTCGGGATCTATGCCCCGGGGGGGCGGGCCTCCTATCCGTCGAGCGTGCTGATGTGCGCAGTGCCCGCCCGCGTTGCCAACGTCGACGGCATTGTTCTCGCGACCCCTCCCCGGCCAGACGGTCGAGTTGCGGAATCCGTGTTGGCAGCCGCGTCGCTTTGCGGGATCGACGAGATCTATGCCATGGGAGGAGCGCAGGCGATCTTTGCTCTCGCCTTTGGTACTGGCACGATCGACCCCGTTGACCTCATAGTCGGCCCGGGGAATGCCTGGGTTCAGGAGGCCAAGCGGCGCGTCTCCGGAAGCGTGGGAATAGATTCGTACGCTGGGCCCTCAGAGCTGATGGTTGTCGCAGGGTCAGATGCCGACGCGGAGGCGGTTGCGCTTGACCTTTGCGCGCAGGCTGAGCACGGTGAAGGGGCTGTGTTGGTGCTCGCTTGCACCGATGAGCCGACTCTTGAGGCAGTCGGAGATGCAGCGGCCAAATTCGGAGAGCGACCGGGCATCGACCCCGGCGCGCTGCTCAACACCGTTCTTGTGCCGAGCATCGTGGACGCGATTGAATTGGCAAATGCTCTTGCGCCGGAGCACCTCGAGTTGCTCGACGACGAAGCGGCAGTGTTGGTTCCGGAAGTCACCACCGCCGGTTGTGTCTTTGTCGGTGCGAACAGCGCGACGGCGTTCGGCGACTACGTCGCCGGCTCGAACCATGTGCTCCCCACTGGGGGCGCCGGTCGCTTTTCGGGTCCGCTCGGTCCCGGAACCTTTCGGCGCAGGATCACGTCCGTTCACGTTTCATCCGAGGCAGCGGCGAGGCTTGCGCCGCATGTCGATCGCATCGCCCGGGCCGAGGGACTTCCCGTCCACGGCGAGTCAGCGATGATTAGGAGCAAGCAATGAGCCGCACTTCCGAAAAGCAGCGCAGTACGGCCGAGACCCAGATCCGGCTCTCGCTCGACCTCGACGGGGGAGAGGCGAGCGCGGCGACCGGCGTCGGCTTCCTCGATCACATGCTCGACCTGCTGGCGCGCCACGGCCGCCTCGGGTTGAAGGTCGAGGCCAACGGCGATCTCGAGACCGGTGCCCACCACACCGTCGAGGACGTCGGCATCGTCTTCGGGCAGGCGCTCGACGAGGCGCTCGGCGAACGCGCTGGGATCCGCCGCTACGGCTCGGCCCTGGTGCCGATGGACGAGTCGCTGGCCGAGTGCGCGATCGACATCTCCGGCCGTCCCTATTGCGACTTCGCGGCCGAGCTGCCGGTCGTCTCGATCGCCGGCTTCGACAGCGAGCTCGCGGAGGAGTTCTTCCGCGCCGTCGCCAACAGCTCGAAGCTGACCCTGCACATTTGGGTCCGCTCCGGGTCCAACGCCCACCACATGATCGAGGCCGCGTTCAAGGCCTTCGCCCGCGCCCTGCGCGTCGCCGTCTCGATCGATCCGGAGGAGAGCGGCGTGCCCTCGACCAAGGGGACCCTGAGCGAATGAGCGCCCGGATCGCGATCCTCGATTACGGGATGGGCAACCTGCGCTCGGCCGAGAAGGCGCTCGAGCACGTCGGCGTCACCGCGTCGATCACCCGCGACCCGGTCGAGGTGCAGGCCGCCGACGGGGTGATCCTGCCCGGCGTCGGCGCGATGCCGCGGGCGATGGAGCGGATCCGTGAGCTCGGCCTGGAGGAGCTGATCGCCGAGCGGCGCGAGTCGGGCGTCCCGATCCTCGGGATCTGCCTCGGCCTGCAGCTGCTCTTCGATTCGACCACCGAGTTCGGCGGCGCCGGCGGGCTCGGCCTGCTGGAGGGGCCGGTGATCGAGCTCGAGGCGGATGGCCTCAAGGTCCCGCACATCGGCTGGTCGCCGGTGCGCTGGGAGCGCGAGTCGCGCCTCACGGAGGGGCTGCCTTCGGGGACGCCGTTCTACTTCGTCCACTCCTTCGCGCCCCGGCCCAGCGCCGAGGATCTGCTCGGCACCGCCGAGTACGGTGCCCGCTTCGCTTGTGCCGCCGAGCGCGAGAACGTCTACGGCGTCCAGTTCCACCCGGAGAAGTCGAGCGCCGCGGGCCTGCGGCTGCTCGCCAACTTCGCCGGCATCTGCGCCAAAGCGCCCGCCGCGGCGTGATTCTCTATCCGGCGATCGACATCCGCGGCGGCCAGGCGGTTCGCCTGCTGCGGGGCGACTACGAGCGGGAGACGGCCTACGACGCCGACCCGGTCGACGCCGCGAAGCGCTGGGCCGGCGAAGGGGCGGAGTTCCTCCACGTCGTCGATCTCGATGGCGCCAAGGCGGGCGAGCCGCGCAACCTCGACGCGATCCGCCGGATCGCCGCCGCGGTCGATTGCCCGATCCAGGTCGGCGGCGGGCTGCGCGACCTTGATTCGGTCGCGGCCGTCATTGCGGCCGGCGCGGCCCGCGTGGTGATCGGCACCGCCGCCCTGCGCGATCCCGAGTTCCTCGACGCGGCCGTCGCAAGCCACGGCGCCGCGGTCGTCGTTTCGGTCGACACCCGCGGGGGCAAGGTCTCCCTCTCCGGCTGGACCGAGACCAGCGACGTCGAGGCTCCGGGTGCGGTGGCGGACCTGACCGAGCGCGGCGTGGAGCGCTTCCTCTGCACCGCGATCGAGGTCGACGGGACGATGGAGGGGCCGGCTGTCGACCAGCTGAACGAGATAGCGGCCGCCACCTCGTCCCGGGTGATCGCCTCGGGTGGCGTCGGCGACCTCTCGCACCTGGAGGCCCTTGCCCGCGAGAGCGCGCCGAACATCGAAGGCGCGATCATCGGCAAGGCCCTCTACGAGCGCAAATTCACCGTCGCCGAGGGCATCGCCGCCCTAACCTGAGGCCATGTCGCTGAAGCGCGTCATTCCCTGCCTGGACGTCAACGCCGGCCGTGTCGTCAAGGGCACCAACTTCGTCGGCCTGCGCGACGCCGGGGACCCGGTCGAGCTGGCGGAGCGCTACGACGCCGAGGGGGCCGACGAGCTGGTGTTTCTCGACATCACCGCCTCGCATGAACAGCGGGAGACGATCGTCGAGCTTGCTCGCCGCACCGCTGACAACGTCTTCATCCCGTTCACGATCGGCGGCGGGATCCGCTCGGTCGAGGATGCGCAGGCGGTGCTGGACGCCGGGGCCGACAAGGTCTCGGTCAACTCGGCGGCGCTGGCGCGGCCGGAGCTTCTCGGTGAGCTGGGGGACCATTTCGGCGCCCAGTGCGTGGTGATCGCGATCGACGCCAAGCGCGAGGAGGACGGCTGGGGCGTCTACGTCAACGGCGGCCGCAAGCGGGTCGACGGTCGCGATGCCGTCGGCTGGGCCGAAGAGGCGGTCGAGCGCGGGGCGGGGGAGGTGCTGCTGACCAGCATGGACCGCGACGGGACCAACGACGGCTACGACCTGGAGCTGACCCGTGCCGTTGCGGAGGCCGTGAGCGTGCCGGTGATCGCCTCCGGCGGCGCCGGTGAGCTCTCGCACCTGAGCGCGGCGATCAGCGGTGGCGGGGCCGATGCCGTCCTCTGCGCCTCGATCTTCCACTACGGCCACTACCGCGTCCGCGAGGCAAAGGAACGGATGGCGGCCGACGGCATCCCCGTGCGGCTCTAGCGTAGAGCCCATGGACGATCTGGCCGCGGCGCTGCGGCACGCCCACCCCGAGCTGGAGGCCGTGCGGGAAGCGGCGCGGGAGCCCGTCTACCTGGTCGGCGGCGCCGTCCGCGATCTGCTGCTCGGGCGGCCGCGGGCCGACGTCGACCTCGTCGTCGAGGCCGACGCGGCCGCGCTTGCCGCCCGCCTCGGCGGCGCCGAGAAGGAGCACGAGCGGTTCGGCACCGTCAAGGTCGAGGTCGCGGGACACGAGCTGGACATAGCCACGGCGCGTACCGAGACCTATCCGGAGCCGGGGGCGCTGCCGGTGGTCGCCCCGGCGGGGAGCATCGAGGCCGACCTTAGGCGCCGTGACTTCAGCGTCAACGCGATGGCGATCCCGCTCGCGGGGGAGCCGCGGGTGATCGATCCCCACGGCGGGCGCGACGACCTCGCCGAGGGCTTGCTGCGGGTCCTGCACCCGCGCTCCTTCGTCGACGATCCGACCCGGGCAATCCGCGCCGCGCGGTACGGCTCGCGCTTCGGGTTCTCGCTCGAGCCGGAGACCTTCGAGCTGCTGCGCCGGGCCGACCTCGCGACCGTCTCCGCCGACCGGCGCCGGGCGGAGCTGGAGCGGCTGGCCGCCGAACCGACCGGCGGCGTCGGCCTCGGGCTGCTGGCCGGCTGGGGCCTGCTCGACCTCCGCCAGGGGGGCATCGAGCTGATGCGGTCGGTGGAGGAGTTGCTGAGGGATCCCCATTGGGCGGGATTCGTCCCGCGCGAGCAGGCACTCATCGCCGCTGCGCTTGGGCCCGAAGGAGCGGAGGGCGTCCTTGCCTCGATGCCGGCGCCGCGGCCGGGAGAGGCAGTCGAGGCGGCGGGGCGGCGCGATCCGGTCGAGCTGATCCTCGGCCGGGCGATGGGGGCGACCTGGCTGGACCGCTACCTGACCGATTGGAGCAGGATCGAGCTGGAGATCGATGGGGGCGACCTGATCGCCGCCGGGGTTCCCCAGGGACCGGCCGTCGGACGCGGGCTGCGGGCCGCCAAGAGCCGGCGCCTCGAAGGCGAGGTCGCCGGTCGCGAGCAGGAGCTGGCCGCCGCCCTGGAGGCGGCGCGGGGCGAGTAGCGCCCCGGCGTCTGCTTTGTTTCCGGCATGGAGTGGCGTGAAAATGACGGCGTCCGCTGGCTGCAAGCCGAGCTCGACGGTGCCGTCGCGGCCTTCTCGACCCGCCGCGGCGGCGTCAGCGAGAGCCCCTACGACAACCTCAACCTGGGATTGCTGACCGACGACGACGCCGGGGCGGTGGGCGAGAACCGCCGGCGTCTTGCCGCCGCACTCGGCTTCGACCCCGAGCAGGTAGTCATCGCCCACCAGGTCCACGGGACGGACCTGATCGAGCACCCCGGCCCATCGCGTGGTTCCTTTGTCCTGAATAGCCGGACAAAGGAACCACGACTTGGGCTGTTCGAGGCGGATGGGCATGTCGTGCGCGAGCCCGGCCTGGCGTCGCTCGTTTTCACCGCCGATTGCCTGCCGGTTGCCGTTGCTGGACCGGGCGGGGTCGCGATGTTGCACGCCGGCTGGCGCGGGCTTGCCGGCGGGATCCTCGCCGCGGGCGCCGAGGCGGTGGAAGCGAGCTCGGCGGCGATCGGTCCCGGGATCGGGCCCTGCTGCTACGAGGTCGGCGAGGAGGCGCTGGGAGCTTTCGCCGACCTTGGCGACGGGGTCGCCGAGGGGCGGATGCTGGACCTACCCGAGGTCGCCCGGAGGCTGCTCGCCCGAGCCGGGGTCGAGCGGGTCGAGTCGGCCGGGCTCTGCACCAGCTGCGAGGCGGAGCTCTTCTTCTCCCACCGCCGCGACGCCGGTCGCACCGGCCGTCAGGGCGGGATCGCCTGGCTGGAGGGGGCTTAGATGGCGGAGCTGTTCCACGACATCGACACGGGCCGCCTCGCCGCCAACTACGAAGAGGCCCAAGCCGTGGCGGGCGACGGCGTCGAGATCCTCGTCGCGACCAAGTACGTGCCGCTGGAGGAGATGGGCAAGCTGGCCGAGGCCGGCGTGCGGCTGGTCGGCGAGAACCGCCAGCAGGACCTGGCGGCCAAGCACGAGCGCTGGGGAGACGCCTTCACCTGGGATTTCATCGGCAACCTGCAGAGCCGCAAGGTGAAGCAGGTGCTGCCGCTCTGCCGGCTGATCCACTCGGTCGCCACCGACTCGGCCCTCGACCAGCTGGGCAGGCACGCGGGTCCCGAAACCGAGGTGCTGATCGAGGTCAACCTCTCCGGCGAGGACGGCAAGGGCGGAATCGACCCGGCCGAGCTCGCGGCTTTCATCGAGCGCTGCCCGGTGAGCGTCGGAGGGCTGATGACGATGCCGCCGTTCAGCCCCGATCCGGAGCACTCGCGGCCCTATTTCACCCGTCTCGCCGAGCTTGCCGCCGCCCACGGGCTGCCGCGGCTCTCGATGGGCACCTCCCAGGATTGGCGCGTCGCGGTCGAGGAGGGGGCGACGATCGTCCGCCTCGGACACGCCCTGTTCGCGTGAATTCGCTCGAAAGTGGGAATAATCCGTAGAGGAGTCGGCCCCTGAAGGCCGAATCACGCTGCAGATATGGCTCTAAAAGACACTTGGCATCGCGCGCTCGTCTACTTCGGCTTGGCCGAGGACCACGACTATGGACCCGAATACGAGGAAGACTTCGAGCCCGACACCGGGACCGAGGAAGTCTTCGAGGGCCGCCGCGAACGCGGCGAGGGCGGCTCCTCGGTGCGGCGCCTGCCGACCTCGCGCCGCCCGCGGCGCGACGAGATCGACGACATCTTCGCCGACGACGAGCCGATTGCCGCCAGCCGCACCCGCACGCTGCGGCCGGTCGACAACGGCGGCGACGGGGGCGATCTCCAGGTCCACCTCGTGATCCCCCGCAACTTCAACGATGCCCAGCAGGTCGCCGACCAGTTCAAACGACAGGTCCCGGTTATCCTCAACCTGCAGACCGCCGACCACGAGCTTTCGAAGCGGATGATCGACTTCTGCTCCGGCCTCACCTACGCACTCGACGGCGGCATGCAGCGGATCGCCGAGAAGATGTTCCTGCTGACCCCGCGCAACGTTGACGTCTCCGCCGAGGAAAAGGCGCGGCTGATCGACAAGGGGTTCTTCAACCAGTCTTAGCGTTGGCGTGGGGGCGCGGGTGCATACGCCTGCGCTGCATGCTCGGCATATGCACCCGCGCCTACGACCGCTGGATAGGCTCCGGTCATGATCGTTGGCTTTGTTGGGTCGGGCAGTATGGCCGCCGCTATTGCGCGGGGTTGGTCTGGTGAGTTCGAGGCGATGCTGTTCTCCGACAGCGGTTCTGGGCACGCGCGGGAGCTGGCCGGGGAGCTGGGGGGAGAGGCTGTCTCCAACGAGGAGATCGCTCGTCGCGCCGACCTCGTCGTCCTGGCCGTGAAGCCGAACAAGCTGGAGGAGGTGGCGCCGGCGCTGGACGGGGCGAGGGAGATCGTCTCGGTTCTCGCGGTCGTGCCGCTGGAGCGCCTGCGGGCCGCTTTCCCGGGCGCGGAGCACGTGCTGCGGGTGATGCCCAACGTCGGGGTCGAAGTACGCAGCGGCGTCCTCTGCGTCGCCGGCTCGGCCAGCCCGGAGGCAGAGGCGAAGCTGGATCTGCTCGGCCACGTCGTCGAGATCGCCGATTCCGACTTCGACGAGGCGACCGCGATCATGGGCTGCGCCCCCGCCTACCTGGCGCTTGCCGTCGAGGCCCTCGCCGACGCCGGCGCCGCGGCGGGCCTCGACCCGGATCTGGCCCGCGAGCTCGTCGTCGAGACGACGGCCGGCACCGCCGAGCTGCTGCGCCGCCGCCATCCCGCCGACGTCCGCAAGGCGGTTGCCTCGCCGGGCGGCAGCACCGAGGTCGGGCTCGAAGCGCTCGAGCGCGAAGGCGCCCGCCGCGCCTTCGAGGCGGCGGTGGAGGCATCGCTGGAGAGGATGCGCGGGTGATCCCGCTGGCGCTCACCCGCGGCAACCTCGCCGACTACGTGGCGGCGCTGTTCGTCGTCTACACGATCCTGATCTTCATCCGGATCGTTGCCTCGTTCGTGCCGCGGATGCCCTACAACCCATACCTGCGCGCGGTGCTCGACTTCGCCCATGAGACCACCGATCCCTACCTCAACTTCTTCCGCCGCTTCCTGCCGCCGATGGGGGGCGGGGGCCTGGCGATCGACCTCAGCCCGATGATCGCGATCATCCTCCTCTTCGTCGCCCAGGCAGTGGTTGTCGGCCTGATCCGCGGGTGAGCGCAACTGGCCGCGCCTGGGCCTTCGCCGGCGTCCTCTGCGGCGTGGTCGTCGCCGCCGACCAGGCGGTCAAGGCGACGATCGAGTCCCGCCTCTTTCCTGGCGAGGACGTTGACGTGCTCGGCCCGTTGGGCCTCACCCTGTCCCACAACCGCGGCGTCGCCTTCGGCCTCGCCGGGGGAGCGGGCCTCGGGCTCGTCCTCGTCACGGTGGCGGCGCTGGCGGTGATCGCCTACGTCTTCAGCCGCGATCCCCGGCGGCGGGGGATGTGGGTCGCTGCCGGGCTGCTCGCCGGCGGCGCCCTCGGCAACCTGATCGACCGCCTCACCGCCGGCGAGGTCACCGACTACATCGTCGTGGGCTCCTGGCCGCCGTTCAACCTCGCCGACGTCGCGATCACGATCGGCGTCCTGCTGATGGTCTGGATCTACCTGCGCGACGCCGAGCCCGAGGCCGAGAGTGGCTGAGCCGGGCCTGCGGATCGTCCACCTCGACGAGCACCTCGCGGTCGTCGACAAGCCAGCCGGCCTCGTCGTTCACCCGGCGCCGTCGCACAGCGGCCCGACGCTGGTCGACGAGCTGGCCGAGATCCTTGGCGGCGGCGGGGACCCGGAGCGGCCGGGGATCGTCCATCGCCTCGACAAGGGCACCAGCGGCCTGCTGGTCGTCGCCCGCGACGACGAGACCCACGCGGCGCTGCAGGAGCGGGTGCGCGAGCGTGAGGTCGAACGGGTCTACCTGGCGCTGGCCGGCGGGCGGCTCGCCTCCCGCACCGGCACGATCGACGCCCCGATCGGCCGCGCCGCCCGCCAGCGTCACCGGATGGCGGTCTCCGGCGCGGCTTCGCGCCAGGCGCGGACCCACTTCACGGTGCTGGAGCTGCTGCCGCGGGAGACCTACCTGGAGGCGCGCCTGGAGACCGGACGTACGCACCAGATCCGTGCCCACTTCGCCGCGATCGGCCATCCGCTGACCGGCGACCCGACCTATGGCGGAGCCGAGCGCTACGGCCTGCGGCGCCAGTTCCTCCACGCCCACCGGCTCGCCTTCCAGCACCCGCGCGGCGGCGAGCGGCTCAGCTTCTCCTCGCCCCTGCCCGAGGACCTCGAGCGGGCGCTGAGGGCGGCCCACGCCGGATAGGCGCTCCGCTCTACAATCGACAGTCCAAACCAACCCCCGCTCGAAGCGAGCCCGGATCCTGCCTGGCCACCAACCAGGTCCCGGTAAGCGGAGCGGGGCGCTGCGCCCAATCTAAGGAGAACCACGTATGCCTGAGGCAGAACTCAAGGACCTGCTCGAAGCCGGAGTCCACTTCGGCCACCAGACCCGCCGCTGGAACCCGAACATGCGCCGCTTCATCTTCGGCGAGCTGGACGGGATCCACATCATCGACCTGCTGCAGACCGAGGCGCTGCTGGAGAACGCGCGCCGCTTCGCCGGCGAGCTCGCCAGCGGCGGCGGCACGGTGCTCTTCGTCGGCACCAAGAAGCAGGCTCGCGACACGGTCCAGGAATGGGCCGACCGCTGCAAGATGCCCTACGTCAACAAGCGCTGGCTCGGCGGTCTGCTGACCAACTTCAACACGATGTCGGGCCGGATCGCCCGCCTCCATCAGCTCAACGGCTGGAAAGAGGAGGGCAAACTCGACCTCCTGCCGACCAAGGAGCGGATGGGGATGGAGGCCGAACTCGCCAAGCTCGAGTTCAACCTCGGCGGCGTCCGCGACATGGACCGGCTGCCCGACGCGGTCTTCGTCGCCGACCTGAAAACCGAGGAGATCGCGGTCAACGAGGCGGCGCGCCTGCGGATCCCGATCATCGGCCTGGTTGACACCAACTGCGACCCGACGCCGGTCGACTACGTGATCCCCGGCAACGACGACGCGATCCGCTCCTGCGAGCTGGTCATCGGCACGATCGGCAAAACCGTGGAGGACGGCTCCAGCTCCTGGCGCGTGCAGGAGGAGAAACGGATCGCCGAAGAGATGGAGCGGCGCAAAAAGGACGAGGAAGAGCGGAAAAAGCGCGAGGAAGAAGAGAAAGTTCGCGTCGAAGCGGAGGAAGCGAAAAAAGCTGCCGCGGAAGCGGAGAAAGCGGCTCAGGCTACTGCTGCAGCTCAGCAGAAAGCGCAGCAGGTTCAGGGGCAGGCTCCTCGGAAACAGCAGCAGCAGGCTCCGGCGCCTCAGGCTCAGGGTCAGGGCGCTGGGGGCGCGGGTCCTGTCTCCGATACGGCCCCGCCGCCCGGTGGCGGCGGTCCCGCATCGTCGCCACCCGCGCCAGAGTCGGCTGAGAAAGCTGAGGCTCCGGCCGCTGAGGCGGCAGCTCCAGCCGCACAGGAGAAATCGGCCGCCAAAGAGGAGGCTCCCACCGTTGCTGGCGAGCAGCCGACGGCGGAGGATGCCAAGCCGTCTGAGGAGCAGCCGCCCGCCCCTCCGGCAGAGAGTGCGGAGCCGGCCGAGGAGAAAGCTGAGAGTGAGGGGGAGTCGAAATGAGCGTTACTGCTGCTGACGTCAAGGCGCTTCGGGATCGGACTGGGGCGGCGATGATGGATGCTAAATCGGCGCTTGTGGAGGCCGACGGCGACGTCGAGCGCGCGGTGGAGCTGCTGCGGGTGAAGGGCCAGGCCTCCGCCGCCAAGCGGGAAGGGCGCGGCACCAACGAGGGTGTCGTCGCCTCCTACATTCACGCCAACGACAAGGTCGGGGCGATGGTCGAAGTCCAGTGCGAGACCGACTTCGTCGCTCGCAACGAGGAGTTCAAGGTCTTCGCCTACCAGGTGGCCCTGCACGCGGCCGCGACCGCGCCCCAGTACGTCACCACCGAGGAAATCCCCGCCGAGGAGCGCGAGGCCGAAAAGCGGGTCTTCGAGGAGAAGGCGCGCGAAGAAGGCAAGCCTGACAACGTCGTCGAGAAGATCGTCGAAGGCCAGCTCAACAAGTGGGCCGCCGAAGTCGCGCTGCTCGACCAGACCCACGTCAACGCCGAGAAGCACGAGGGCAAGACGATCGAGGAGCTGCGCCAGGAGCTGGCGGCAAAGACGGGCGAGAACGTCCGCGTTGCCCGCCTCGCCTATTTCCGCGTCGGCGAATAGAGTCAGCCGCGGTGACCGACTCCCCCGAGCCGCGCTTCGGGCGCATACTGCTGAAGCTCTCCGGCGAGGCCCTGATGGGCAGCCAGGACTTCGGCACCGACGGCGCCGAGGTCGATCGGATCGCGAGGCAGGTCGCGGCGGTCCGCGACCGCGGGGTCGAGGTGGCGATCGTGGTCGGCGCCGGCAACATCTACCGCGGCCTCGACGGGGCGGCGAGCGGGATGGACCGCGCCACCGGCGACTACATGGGGATGCTGGCCACGGTGCTGAACGCGCTCACCCTGCAGGACGCGCTGGAGCGGCACGACCAGCACACCCGGGTGATGTCGGCGATCGAAGTCCAGGAGGTCGCCGAGCCCTACATCCGCCGCCGCGCAATGCGCCACCTGCAGAAGGACCGGGTGGTGATCTTCGCCGCCGGCACCGGCAACCCGTTCTTCACCACCGACACCGCGGCGGCGCTGCGAGCGCTGGAGATCCACGCCGAGGCGATCCTGATGGCGAAGAACGGGGTGGAGGGGGTCTTCGACTCCGACCCGGCGACCAACCCGGACGCGACGTTCATCCCGGCGATCACCCACAAGGAGGCGATCGAGCGCGGCCTGCGGATCATGGACTCGACCGCGCTTTCGCTCTGCATGGACAACGACCTGCCGATCTATGTCTTCAACATGGGTGACGAGAAGAACATAGATAGGATCGTTTCCGGCGAAAAGGTGGGGACGCTGGTCTCGAGTTCCCCTGCCGACTGACGAGGACGGGAACCGTGGAGCTGATCGACGAACTGCTTGTAGACGCCAAGGATCGGATGGCCAAATCGGTCGATTCGACCCGTGGCGAGCTCGCCACCGTGCGCACCGGCCGCGCCTCGCCGCACCTGCTCGACCGGATCGTCGTCGACTACTACGGCAACCCGACGCCGCTGAAGCAGCTGGCCAACGTCTCCGCCTCGGACGCCCGGCTGCTGACCGTGACGCCGTTCGACAAGAGCGCCCTCGGGGCGATCGAGAAGTCGATCCAGGAGTCCGACGTCGGCCTGACGCCGAGCAACGACGGCAACGTCATCCGCCTGCAGATTCCGGAGATGACCGAGGAGCGGCGGCGCGAGATGGTCAAAGTCGTCCACGGCGTCGCCGAGGAGGGCCGGATCGCGATCCGCAACGTCCGCCGCGACATCATGAGCGACCTGCGCGAGCTGAAGAAAGAAGGCGAAGCCGGCGAGGACGACGAGCGCCGGGCCGAGACGGCGCTGCAGAAGCAGACCGACGAGGCGATCGCCGAAATCGACGCTTTGCTCAAGGGCAAGGAAGAAGAGATCCTCGAAGTCTGAGGCGGGCCACCGCAGCGTGACCGCGCCGAAATACGTAGCGATCATCACCGACGGGAACGGACGCTGGGCGCGCCAGCGTGAGCTGCCGGTGGTCGAGGGGCACCGGGCCGGGGCTGACACCCTGAAGGCGCGGCTGCGCGACGCGGCCGAGCTGGGGATCGAGGAGCTGACGGTCTATTCCTTCTCGACCGAGAACTGGAGCCGGCCCGAGGAGGAGGTCCACGGGCTGCTGGAGATGATGGGTGAGCGGATCGGCTCGGAAACGCCGGAGCTGAAGGACGAAGGGGTGCGGATGCGCTACATCGGCCGCCGCGAGGGGCTCGATCCGGCCCTGGTCGAGCGGATGCGCTGGTCCGAGGAGGAGACCGCCGCCAACGACCGCATCGTCCTCTACGTCGCCTTCAACTACGGCGGCAGAGCCGAGATCCTCGACGCGGCGCGGCGCTTCGATGGCGGGACGGACGAGGACTTCCGCCAGCTTCTCTACGCGCCGGAGATGCACGACCCCGACCTGCTGATCAGGACCAGCGGCGAGAAGCGCCTCTCCAACTACCTGCTCTGGCAGTGCGCCTACGCCGAGCTCGTCTTCCGCGACGAGCTCTGGCCCGACTTCGACCGGGCCGCGCTGGACGCGTGCCTGCGCGAGTACGAGACGCGGCAGCGGCGCTTCGGGAGCCGGGCGTGAAGATCGACCTCTTCGACGACGAGATGTTCGAGGACGAGCCGCCGCCGGAGCGACCGCCGCGCGAGCCCCGCCGCCGTCGCGGCAGCGGCGAGACGGCGAAGCGGATCCTCGTGGCGCTGCCCTGGATCGCCTTCGCGATCGCGATCACGGTCGCCGGCGGTGTCGTCTTCGCCCTGGCGATGATCGCGATCGGAGTCGTCGCGATCCGCGAGTTCGCGACGATCGCCAGCCGCTACCGGCCGCTCGTGATCCCGGCCTACGTGGCGATCGCAGCCCTGGTCGCCGCCGCGGAGTTCGGGACCGCCTTCAACATCCTCTACGTCCTCGCCGCCGCCTTCCCGCTGCTCTTCGCCTTCGCCGCCCGGGAGCAGCACGGCGAGGGTTCGACGGTCTCGATCGGGGTGACGCTGCTCGGGGTGGTCTGGATCGGGATCCCGCTCGCCCACGCGGTGCTGCTGCGGGAGCTGCCCGACCACGGCGCGGCGCTGCTGATCGACGTCCTCGTCGGCACCTTCGTCGCCGACACCGCGGCCTACGCGACCGGGCGCATGTTCGGCAGTCACAAGATCGCCCCCAACCTCTCGCCGAACAAGACGATCGAGGGGCTGATCGGCGGCTTCGTGATCGGCACCATGGGCTTCTGGTTCGCCGGCCTCTACCAGGACTGGCTCTCGGGCGTGGACGCGCTGATGATCGGCGCCGCCGTCGCCGCCGTCGCCCCTGTCGGCGACCTCTTCGAGTCGATGCTGAAGCGCGACCTCGGCACCAAGGACACCGGCACCCTCTTCGGCCCCCACGGCGGCATCCTCGACCGCCTCGACGCGGTCTTCTTCACCGTCGTCGTCGGCTACTACCTCTCGGTCGCGGTGGTGTACTGATCGCCGAGACCGCAAAAACCCTCCTCGAGGAAGGGTTTTTGCGGTCTCGCGGTCCGGGTGGGCCCCTCCGTATCCTCTCTCAGGCATGAAGAGGGTCCTCATACTCGGCTCGACCGGGTCGATCGGCACGCAGGCGCTCGAGGTGATCGGGCGCTCGCCGGAGCTGCAGGCCGTGGGCCTGGCGGCCGGGAGCGGCTGGCAGGCGACGGTCGAGCAGGCGCGTGAGCATGGCGTGCCGGTTGTCGCGCTGGCCGACGCCGACGCCGCCGAGAGCGCGCGCGGCGCCTGGAGCGGACGGGTCCTGGCCGGGGAGGAGGGCGTGCGCGAGCTGATCCTCGCCACCGAGCCCGACCTCGTCCTCAACGCGATCGTCGGCGCCGCCGGCCTGGGATCGACGATCGTCGCCCTGACCGAGGGGATCGACGTCGCCCTGGCCAACAAGGAGAGCCTGGTCCTGGGCGGCGAGCTGGTGATGGCGCTGGCCGAGGCGACCGGGGCGCGGCTGCTGCCGGTCGACTCCGAGCACTCGGCCCTCTTCCAGCTCGTCAACGGCGAGGCGCCGGGAACGGTCGAGCGGCTGCTGCTGACCGCCTCGGGTGGTCCCTTCCGCGGCCGCGACGACCTCTCCGGGGTCAGCGTTGCCGACGCGCTCGCCCATCCCACCTGGCGGATGGGCGGCAGGATCACGATCGATTGCGCGACGTTGATGAACAAGGGCTTCGAGGTAATCGAGGCGCACCACCTCTTCGCCGTCCCCTACGAGCGGATCGACGTCGTCGTCCACCCGCAGTCGCTGGTCCACTCGCTGATCCACCTCGTCGACGGCTCGACGCTCGCCCACCTCGGCTATCCCGACATGCGGGTGCCGATCTCCTACGCGCTGCACTACCCGGAACGAGCCGACGTCGACGTGCCGCGGCTCGACCTCGCCGCAGTCGGCTCGCTGACCTTCGAGGAGCCCGATCCGGAGACCTTCGCCTGCCTGCGCCTGGCGCTCGAGGCCGGCGCGGCTGGCGGCACCGCGCCCTGCGTGCTGAACGCCGCCGACGAGGTCGCGGTCGCCGCCTTCCTCGCCGAGCGGATCCCCTTCACCGGGATCCCGGCGGTGATCGAGCGGGTGCTGGAGGAGATGCCGCCCCGCGCCGTGACCCACTTCGACGACCTCTTCGCCGCCGACGCCGAGGCGCGAGAGCGCAGCGAGGAGCAGATCCGGGGGTTGATGCCCGCATGAGCTGGCTCTGGGTCTTCATCGGTTTCTGCTTCCTGATCGTCCTCCACGAGGCGGGCCATTTCGTCGCCGCCAAGGCGACGGGGATGCGGGTCGAGCGCTTCTTCCTCTTCTTCGGGCCGACGATCTGGTCGTTCAAACGAGGCGAAACCGAGTACGGGGTGAAATCGATTCCGATCGGCGGCTACGTGAAAATCACCGGGATGAACCCGGAGGAGGAGGTCCTTCCGGAGCACGAAGCCGACGCCTACTTCCGCAAGCCGGTCTGGAAGCGGATCGTCGTGGTCGCGGCCGGCCCGGCGGTCAACATCGTTCTGGCGTTCCTGATCCTGTTCGGCGTCTTCGCGGTCAACGGTCGCCCGGAGGCCGATCAGCGGGTCGGGGCGGTGCAACCCGGCACGCCGGCGGCCAAGGTGCTGCAACCCGGCGACCGGATCGTGGCGGTCGACGGCAAGCGTTTTGCCCGGGCCTCCGCGGACGAACGACTCGACCGCTTCGCGAAGACCGTCGGCTCACACGAATGCGCCGGTAAGCAGGTCGACGGTTGCGTCGCGACCACTCCGGTGAAGATCGAGGTGGAACGCGACGGCACGACGAAGACGTTCCTGGTCCACCCGCGCTACGACAAGGAAGCCAAAAGAACGTTGGTCGGGTTTTCCTACGGGAGCAGGATGGTCGACCTCAGCCCGGGCGGTGCCGCGAAGGGAGCCGGCAACGCGATCTGGGAAGTCGCCTCCGGCACCGTCCACGTCTTCACCCACCTGTTCGAATCCGAACAGCGCAAGCAGGTCTCCGGCGTCGTCGGAATCAGCGACGTCGGCCACCAGGTGATCGAAAAGGGGCTCGAACGGGCGCTGCTGCTGCTCGCCTTCGTCAGCCTCTCGCTCGGCCTCGTCAACCTGCTGCCGATCCTGCCGCTCGACGGTGGGCACATCTTCTGGGCCCTGGTCGAGAAGCTGCGCGGCCGCCCGGCCTCGCTGCGGGTGATGGAGCGGGCGACGATGGTCGGCATCGCCCTCGTCCTGATGCTCTTCTTCCTCGGCCTCTCCAACGACATCGGCAGGATCACCGGCGAAGGCTTCGAAGTCCGGTAGAGCGGCCTGGCGCCGTCGACGGGCAAACCCTTCTCAGTAGGCTTCGAATATGGCTTCAAAAAGGCAAATCTTCGTTGGCAACGTGCCGATCGGCGGCGGCGCCCCCGTTGCCGTGCAGACGATGACCAAGACCGAGACCGCGAACCTGGCGGCGACGATGGAGCAGATCCGCAAGGTCGCCGACGCCGGAGCGGACCTGGTGCGCTGTGCGGTGCCGCGCGAGCAGGACGCCGAGGCGCTGAGGACGATCGTCAAGGAATCGCCGATCCCGGTGATCGCCGACATCCACTTCAACCACACCCTGGCGCTGAAAGCGATCGACGCCGGCGCCCACTGCATCCGCCTCAACCCCGGCAACATCGGCGGCCGCGACAAAGTCGCCGAGGTGGCCGAGAAGGCGAACGCCGCCGGGGTGCCGATGCGGATCGGGGTCAACTCCGGCTCGCTGCCGAAACACCTGCATGAGCTCGAGCGAGAGGCGCCGGTCGAGGCGCTGGTCGCCGCCGCGATCGAGTTCGTCGAGCTGATGGAGGGCCTCGACTTCGAAAACTTCAAGGTCTCGATCAAGTCGACCAACGTCCCGTACACGATCGCAGCCAACCGCCTGCTCTCGGAGAAGATCCCCTACCCGCTGCACCTCGGGGTCACCGAGGCGGGGACGAAATGGGGCGGCTCGCTGAAAAGCGCCGTCGGCCTGGGGACGCTGCTCGCCGACGGGATCGGCGACACGATCCGGATCAGCCTCTCGACCTTCCACGCCGAGGAGGAGGTCAAGGTCGCCTGGGAGATCCTCAAGGCGCTGCAGCTGCGCGAGCGCGGCCCGGTTCTGATCGCCTGCCCGACCTGCGGCCGCCTGCAATTCGACATGGACTCAGTGGTAGCGGAAATCGAGAAGCGACTCGAAGGCTACGAGGAGCCGGTCGAGGTCGCCGTCCTCGGCTGCGCCGTCAACGGCATCGGCGAGGCCAGCCACGCCGACTTCGGCATCGCCGGCGCCAAGAACGAGGGCCTGATCTTCGCCGGCGGCAAGCCCCTGCGGAAGGTCCCGCAGGAGAAGCTCGTCGACACGCTCTTCGAGGAGATCGACAAATCACTAGACCGCGGCGGCCAGGTCGAGTTCGACGAGACCGAGTCCCGCGAGGGAGCCGAGTGGGTCGCCAACATCGAGGCCGAAAACGCCGGCGACCTGACCCCCGAGAAGATCGCCCAGATGGAGAAGGAAGCCGTCGAACGAGGCGAGTCCGACAAGGTCCTCCTCGACGAGGAGGCCTCACCGACCGCGGGCCGCAGGTTCACGCGGGCCTGAGGGTCAGATCCGGATCACTTCCACGTCCTCGAAGGACGTGAAGTCGGCGCCCTGGGTGAGCACGGCCGCTTCGTAGCGCATCGCGATGGCCGCGATCCAGGTGTCGTGGCGACGCAGTCGACGGCCGCGGGAGCGCTCCGCGGCGGCGATCCGAGCGAACCAACTTCCCACCTCGGGTCCGACGGGGAGCAGCAGATGGGTTTCCTGCACACGAGAGAGGGTTGAGAGTCGACGGGCTCTGACCTCTGGATCGGTGGCTCGCAAGACTCCCATCTCGAGCTCGGCGATCGTGATCACCGAGACGGCGATCTTCTCGGGCAGCGGACCCAGTGGCCGGCCAGTCTCCTGGGCGATGAAAACGGAGGTGTCCGCGACCGCTTTCTTCATTCGTCGATTTCAGCTTCGCGGACGTCGGCGAGATCGTCGAGCAGGCCGGGATCGGCGGGGGCCTCTTCGACGATGCGGCGAAACTCCGACGAAGGTAGCCAGGGGTCGCGCTCTTGTACGTGAGGCACGATGTCGGCGACGGGCCGCTGGTTGACGGTGAGGGTGAGGCGCTCGCCTGCCTCGAGCTTCGCGATCACGCTTGGCGTCGAGTTGCGTAGCTCACGTATCGAGACCTCTTTCGGCATGGGTACGACCGTAGCACTCAGTGCGACAACCTCCGACCCGCATGCAGCCTAGCGTCCGCTAAACCGAAACTGACGCCCTTACTTCGGCACCAGCTTTAGGGTCAGCTGGCGGGTTACCGACGCCGCGAATCCTCCGGTCGGGGTGAAGGCCACCGCGACTTTGAGTTTCAGCTTCCCCTTCTCGGCGAGGGTCTTGCGGGCGGATTTCGTCGTCTTGATCGGCAGCTTCAGGGTGCCCGCTGCGATGGCGGTCAGCGTTTTGGCCTTGATCCGCCTTTTCGAATTCTTCACGTCGGCGATGACCAGGGTGCCGGGGCCTGGAACCGAGACCGGTAGCCTGGCAGTGCCCTTTTTCTTGTTCAGGCTCGGTTTGCCGAGTGCGATCAAATTTGAGGGCGCGGAGCTTTGGATCGTGACAACGTCTGCGCTCGCGGCCAGATAGCCCCGATTGTCAACCTCGGCGAAGCGCAACCTTACGGTCTGCCCAGCGAAGGGGGTGAGGTCGGCGGTCAGCAGCGTCGGTTTCAGTTCCTGAGAATCGCCAGTCTTCGTCGCGAACACGGACGCCAGGACATCAGCGGGGTTGACCGAATCCGGTGGGGCTGCTGGGTTCATCACATCGATGCGGTATTGCTGATTTGCATCGCCTTCGAAGCCGAAGCCATCCGGCGAAGGCGTCGTAAGCGGGGCATCACTGCGGTAGTAAGCCATCAGCACTAACTGGTGGGTGTAGTAAGGCTCCAATGGCACGTCTTGGTAGAGAATGTGGAGTCCCTCACCCCCTTGGGAGGTCACAGCCGCATAGTTGCCGTTGGGCGGAGGAGTTACGTTGAGCTCCGAGGGTCCGGGAGGAACGATTCCGGTGTAGGCGTACCAGGAGTCTTCGGTCGACGGGCCGCCCGATCGATTGAACACCGTCCAGCCGTCTAGATTGCCGGTCTCAAATTCCCCGTTGACGACGGTCGCGGCCGAACTAGAAGCAGGGGCGACAAGAGCGACAGTCGCAGCGATCGCTGCGGCGAATAGATGCAAGCGCGTCAGAAGCAAGTCTCCGTTCCTTTCCCTTCATAAGACGAGTGAGGGAGCCTACGTAAGGACGGGGACGTCGCCAAATAGACTCGCGTCAATGTCCCGCCTTTCCCAAACCTTCCTCCCGACCCTGAAGGACGCGCCCGCTGATGCGGAGGCGGTCTCGCACAAGCTGATGGTGCGGGCGGGGTTGATCCGACAGCTGGGGGCCGGGCTTTGGAGTTATCTGCCTGCTGGGTGGCGGGCGCAGCGGAAGGTCGAGGCGATCATCCGCGAGGAGATGGAGGCGATCGGCTGCCAGGAGATGCTGATGCCGGTGCTGCAGCCGGCTGAGGCATGGGAGAAGACCGGGCGCTACGCGATCGACGAGCTGTTCAAGCTCGAGGACCGCAAGGGCTCGCCGATGGTGCTGGCGATGACGCATGAGGAGGCGGTCACCACGCATGTGGCCCGCGATGTGCGCTCCTATCGCGACCTGCCGCTGATGCTCTTCCACATCCAGACCAAGGAGCGCGACGAGCCGCGCCCGCGCGCCGGGGTGCTGCGCACGCGCGAGTTCACGATGAAGGACGCCTACTCCTTCGACCGCGACGAGGAGGGGCTGGCCCGCTCCTACGAGCTGCAGGCCGGCGCCTACGAACGGATCCTCGACCGCTGCGGGCTGCGCTGGTACCGGGTCGAGTCCGACGTCGGGATGATGGGCGGCTCCGGTGCCGACGAGTACATGGCGCCCTGCGCCGCCGGTGAGAACGAGGTCGCCCTGGCGCCCGGGTACGCGGCCAACATCGAGGTCGCGACCGCCGAGCCGCAGCCGGTCGAGCTGCCGCTTCCGCTGGACGCGCCGGAGGAGGTCGACACCCCGGGCCTGGCCAAGGTCGAGGAGGTCGCCGGCCACCTCGGGCTGCCGCCAGGGGCCTTCATCAAGACCCTGCCGATCGTCGTCGAGGGCCGCGGCATGGTCCTCGTCCTGCTCCGCGGCGACCACCAGCTGAACGAGATCAAGCTCCGCAACGGGATGGGGACCGATTTCCGCCAGGCGAGCGCCGAGGAGATCGAGGCCCAGCTCGGCCCGGTCGGCTACCTCGGCCCGGTCGACAGCGGCCTGCCGATCATCAGGGACGCGGCGCTGACCGGCAACTCCTACGTCTCCGGCGCCAACGAGCCCGACATTCACCTGCGCGGGATCGATCCGGCGCGCGACTTCGACTCCTATGAGATGGACCTGCGCACCGTCGTTGCCGGCGACACCGCCCCCGGCGGCAGCACGATCGAGATCGAGACGGCGATCGAGGTCGGCAACATCTTCAAGCTCGGCAGCCGCTATTCGGAGCCGCTGGGCGCGACCTACCTCGACGAGAACGGCGCCGAACACCCGATCGTGATGGGCAGCTACGGGATCGGGCCGGCGCGGATCCTCGCCGCCTCGATCGAGCAGCGCGCCGACGAGAACGGCATCGTCTGGCCGCCGGCGATCGCTCCATGGGCGGTCCACCTCGTCTCGCTGGCGAAGGCCGGCGAGCCGGAGCGCGAGGCCGCCGACAAGCTCTACGAGGAGCTGCGCGCCGCGGGCGCCGAGGTGCTCTACGACGACCGCGACGCCGGGCCGGGGGAGAAGCTGACCGACGCCGAGCTGCTCGGCTGTCCGCTGCGGATCGTCGCCGGCCGCCGCGGCCTCGCCGAGGGCGTCGTCGAGGCGAGCGAGCGAGCCAGCGGCGCCGAGCACAAGCTGCCGCTGGAGGACGCGGCCGCGCGGGCGGTGGAGCTGCTCGGCGGCCTCGACCGCGCCGATGGCTAGCCACGACCCCTTCGGCCGCGGCCGCGTGCGCCGCCTCTTCGGACTCGACCGCTCAGCGCCGCCGCCGCGCTCGACCCGCAAGGGGGAGCCGCTGCACCCTTGGACGATCCCCAACGCGGTCGGCTACCTGCGCCTGGCGGCGCTGCCGGTCTTCCTCGTCCTCGCCTACAACACCGAGGACGGCACCTCGCTCGCCTCGGCGATGGTCTTCTGGGCGATCGCGGCGGGCGACTACCTCGACGGGATCCTCGCCCGCGTCACCGGCCAGTACAGCCGCATGGGGGCGCTGCTCGACCCGCTGGTCGACCGCCTGACGATCCTCGCCGGCGCCGTCGTCTGCTGGAGCTTCGATCTGCTGCCGCACTGGGCGCTGGCGCTGCTGGCGCTGCGCGAGCTGGCGATGCTGTTCCTCGCCCAGTACGGCCTCCGCCACGGCGTCGACATCGAGGTCAACTGGCCGGGGCGGATCTCGGTCTTCCCGATCATGGGCGGCATCTTCCTCGCCCTGCTGGCCCCGGGCTTGGTGGCGAGCGCGCTGCTGATATGGGGCCTGGCGATGGCGATCCTCGCCACCGTCCTCTACGCGCAGACGGGGATGCGGGCCGTCCGCGATTCCCAAGCCGCAAGCTGACGCCCAGCTTGACCCGAACCTTCAACCTAGGGTTGAACCTTGGTCGAGGGGCCACTATGATCGTCACCCGCGCAAACGGAGGCCTCGCCTCCTCGAGTTAGGAGCACGATGGAGGAGACCTTTCCCGATCTCGGTTCTCTCAGCGACAAGGAGCTGAAGGACATGATCGACAACCTGACGGCGGAGGAGAACGAGATCTCCTACAAGCGGCGCGTCCTGCACGGGAAGATCGACATCCTGCGCGCGGAGCTCGTCAACCGCCTGCGCCAGAAACGCGAGGCCGGTGAGTCGATGATCTCCGGCGCCGACGTCGAGCAGCTGACCCAGATCCTCGCCGGGGAAGCACAGTCGCCGACGGAGGACGAGCCCGCCGCCTGAGCGGGGTCCGCATGGCCGTCCACTGTCCCGAGTGCGGGTTCGCGAACCCCGAGGGGGCCAACTACTGCCAGAAGTGCGGTGCCTATCTCGGCGGCCCGAAAGAGGCCGGTGACGACCCGACGACGATGACCTACCGGGTCGACGAGACCGGCGAGATGCTGCCGGTCGACATCGACGAGGTGGTCGAGGAGAGCGGCGCGGCGCTGGTCATCCGCAGCGGCGGCGGTCGCGCCGGGGAGAGCTTCAGCATCGCCGAGGAGCGGGTCAGCATCGGCCGCAGCCCCGACGCCGGCGTCTTCCTCGACGACGTCACGGTCTCCCGCAACCACGCGCTGCTGGTGCGCCGCCGCGACGGCCTCTACATCGATGACCTCGGCTCGCTCAACGGCACCTACGTCAACCGCCGCCGGATCGAGTCCCACCGCCTTGCCGACGGCGACGAGATCCAGGTCGGCAAGTACAAGCTGAGCTACCTGGAGCGCTGATGACGGTGTCCTCCGGACAGCCGACCCGCGCCGCCGAGACGGGCAGCAGGCCGCGCAAGGCGCTGACGATCGGCGCCGTCTGCAAAATCCTGCAGAGCGAATTCGACGACGTCTCGATCTCGAAGATCCGCTACCTGGAGGACCAGAAGCTGCTCAACCCGCGGCGGACGTCCGGTGGCTACCGCCTCTACAGCCAGTCCGACGTCGAACGGCTGCGGACGATCCTGCGCCTGCAGCGCGACGAGTTCCTGCCGCTGCGGGTGATACGCCAGGAGCTCGCCTCCGGCGGCGACCTGGTCCTCGCCGACGGCGAGCGCAAGCCGGCAAGCGGCGCCGTGCGGCGGGCGATCCTCGTCGACACCTCGCGCGCCTACCTCTCGCTCGACGAGGTGGTCGAGGAGACCGGGGCCCGGGAGGAGCTGGTCTCCGAGCTCGAGAACTTCGGCATCGTGCAGCCGGAGAAGCGCGAGGGCAAGACGGTCTACGACGAGACCGACCGCGAGATCGTCCGCGCCGCCAACGAGCTCTCGCGGGTCGGCGTCGGCGCCCGCAACCTGCGCGTCTTCCGCTCCTCGGCCGACCGCGAGGCGCAGCTGCTGGAAGCGCTGCTCGGCCCTTCGCTGCGCTCGCGCAACCCCGAGCGCCGCAAGGAGGCGCTGGAGAGCCTGGAAAGCCTGGCGGCGACCGTCTCCCATTTGAAGCACCTGCTCCTCGTGCGGGACCTGCGCCGCCTGGCCGGCGAGTAACCCGCTCCGTGGCCCGCGTGACCCGCAGGCGCACCGTCGAGGCGCCCGTGCCGGATGTCTGGAAGCTCGTCTCCGACCCCTACAGCCTGCCGCGCTGGTGGCCGCGGACGGCGCGGGTCGAGAACGTCGAGGGCGGCGGCGGCCGGCGAACCCGCTGGACGAAGGTGCTGGAGACCGCCGAGGGGCGGGGCGTGCGGGCGGACTACCGCTGCGTCAGCTCGGCCGAGGGGGAGCGCTACGTCTGGGAGCAGGAGCTGGCGGGAACGCCGTTCGAGCGGCACCTGAAGGCCTCGCGGGTGGATATCGGACTGTGTGAGCGGGCCGGTGGGACCGAGGTGACGCTTGCGGCGGCGCAGACGCTGAAAGGGATGTCCCGGCTCGGCTCGCC
Source organism: Solirubrobacterales bacterium (assembly GCA_035264245.1). Classification (GTDB taxonomy): domain Bacteria; phylum Actinomycetota; class Thermoleophilia; order Solirubrobacterales; family 70-9; genus VAYN01. The sequence continues at coordinate 12,744 of DATFQO010000072.1, read as the reverse complement.
GCTGATGCGGCGCGGGCAGCGCGCGGTGCTCGACGAAGCGCTCGACGGGATCGAGAGGGCGCTGGGATGAGGCCGCGGCGCGACGCGAAGTGGTGGGGGTGGGGAGACCCCTCGATCGAGCCCACGCTCGACGCTGAGGCGCTCGCGGTCCTGCGCGAGCGGATCGGCGAGCTGGAGCCATGGCCCTTGGCGCGGGAGCTGGGGAGCGTCGAGATGCCGGCCGCCGAGGCATTGCCACAGGCGCTGATCGACTCGATGGGGAGGGGGAACGTCTTCCGCGACGACGAGGACCGTTTGCGGCATGCGGTCGGTCGCGGCTACGCCGACCTGGCGCGACTGCGCAACGGCGCGCTCGATGCCGCCCCCGACGCGGTGCTTATGCCACCCGACGCCGAGGCGCTGCGGCAGGCGATCGAGCTCTGCGCCGCCGAGGGAATCGCGATCGTCCCCTTCGGCGGCGGGACCAGCGTCGTCGGCGGGGTGGAGCCGCTGCGCGGTAGCCACGCGCGGGTCCTCAGCCTCGACCTCGGTGCGCTGCGGGACGTCGAGGTCGACCGCCGCTCGCTCACCGTCCGGCTGGGCGCCGGCCTGCGCGGGCCGGAGGCGGAGGCGGCACTCGGACGCGAGAGCCTGACCCTCGGACACTTCCCGCAGTCCTTCGAGTACGCGACGATCGGCGGTTTCGCCGCCACCCGCTCCGCCGGCCAGGCCTCGAGCGGCTACGGCCGCTTCGACTCCCTGGTCAGCTCGGTGCGCCTGCTGGCACCGGCGGGTGAGATCTCGACCCTGGAGACGCCGCACACCGCCGCCGGCCCCGCCCTGCGAGAGCTGGTGATCGGTTCGGAGGGCGTCCTCGGGGTGATCCCCGACGTGACCGTGCGGGTGCGGCCGGCGCCGGGCACGCGCCGCTACGAGGCCTGGATGGCGGAGAGCTTCGAGGCCGGCGCCGAGATCGTCCGCGCCCTCGCCCAGGGACCGGGACTTCCGGAGATCATCCGCGTATCCGACGAGGAGGAGACCGAGGGCTCGCTTGCCCTCTCGGGCCCGCGCGGGGTTGCCGGCCGGCTCTTCGAGGGCTACCTCGGCGCCCGCAAGCGCCGCGGCGGCGCCCTGATGATCGTCGGCTTCGAGGGCGAGGAGGAGTCGGTCGCCCGCCGCCGCGCGCTCACCGTCCGCGCCCTGCGCCGGGGCGGCGCCGCCTACCTCGGCCAGGCCGCCGGCCGCTCCTGGGAGCGCGGCCGCTACCAGGGCCCCTATCTGCGCGACGCGCTGATGGGGATGGGGGCGATGGTCGAGACGCTGGAGACCTCGCACACCTGGAGCCGCCTCGGCGAGCTGCACGAGGCGGTCGGCGCCGCGATCCGCGTCGCTCTGGACGGGCAGGGGACCCCAGGCCTCGTCTTCTGCCACCTCTCGCACGCCTACGCCGACGGCGCCTCGCTCTACTTCACCTTCATCTCCCGCGCCCGCCGCGGCGCCGAGATCGAGCAGTGGGCCGCGGTCAAGCGCGCCGCCTGCGAGACGATCGTCGCCCACGGCGGCACGATCACCCACCACCACGCGATCGGCCGCGACCACGCCCCCTACATGGAGGCGGAGGTCGGGCGGGCCGGCCTCGACGTCCTGCGCGCCGTCAAGGAGCAACTGGATCCGGTAGGCATCATGAATCCAGGCAAGCTCCTCGCGTAACGCGGCCAAGCAGCCCAAGGACGCAGGGAGCGTGGCGTGCTGTGCACGCGAGCTACCGAGGACGCCGGGATGCGCCGTGCCGCGTTAGCGAGAGGCGGCGCCGACGATCGGGCCGACCACATCGCCGCGCAGAACTTCGTCGCCGGTGTAGACCGGCGCCTGTTTTTCTTTCGTCGCTTTCGCCAGCGACGCTTCCAGTTGCGAGTCGTCGGTGCGGGTGATCGCGATCTGGCCGAAGGTTTCGTTGGCGAGGTAGGCGAGCACTTCGGTCGGGACTTCGACCTGGGCGCCGATGCGGCCGTCCTCGCCAACTTCGGTCGAGGCGAGGGGAAGCATTTTCCGCGGCGAAGCGGCCAGCCAGATCGAGTAGGACTCGCCGTCGCCGGTCGGCTCCAGCCCTTCCGCCGCCACCTGCAAGGCCAGGCTTTTCTTCACCCGGCCGAAGATCGCCACCCCAACGGCGTCGCTGTCGTCGACGGCGTCCAGCGAAGCCTTGGTCACCGTTTTGTTCCCCTGTTCGGCCGCCGCCTCCAGCGCCGCCACGGTTTCCCCGCTGGGACCGCCCGCGGACGTGGTCGTCGTCGTATCGCCGCCACCGTCATCACCGCCGCCGGCGCCGAAGAGAACAAAGACCACAAAAAGAACCACGATCGCAGCCCCCGCCAAAAGCGCCCAAAGCCCCCGTCCCTCGAGCAGCTTCAGCTCTTTTTTCAAAGGGGGTCTCGGCTCACCCTTGGGCAGCGCAGGAACCGGTTTCGGCTCTGCCGGTGGCGGCTTCGGAGTAGGCACAACCTCCGGCGCGGGCTCTTGCGGCTCCGCAGCCTTAGGGGGAGTGGGTTCCCCCGGAGGAGCCTCCCCGTCTTTTGCGACGGAGGGGGAACCCACTCCCCCCACCGGCTCAGGAATATCAGGAGCGGGAATCCCTTCCGCTTCCAGATCAGCGGCAGCACCTTTGGCCCGTGCATAGACCTCCTCCGCGGAAATCCCCATCAGGGCGGATAGATCCTCGTACCCCTGCTCGCCGCGCTGGGAGAGCAAACGCAGGATCGCCTTCTGGTCGTCGGACAGCGCCACCGGACCGGAAGCCTATTAGGGTGCGAGGCCGTGAACGACGACGCTCAGGTTAAGCCGAGTCATTTCGACGAGCTGGTGGGCACCGAGTGGCTCAGCGACGACCCCGACGACGCCCGCGTCCGGGTCGAGATCCGCGACGAGCTGCGCCAGCCCTTTGGCCTGATGCACGGCGGCGTGATGTCGACTCTGATCGAGAGCGTCTGCTCGCGGGCCACCTTCGGCGCGGTCCACGACCAGGGGATGGTGGCGATGGGGCAGTCGATCGACGTCAGCTTCATCCGCCCGATCACCGAGGGCGCCGCCGAAGTCCGCGCCAAGGCCCGCCATCGCGGCCGCACCACCTGGCTCTGGCAGGCCGAAGTCCTCAACGACGAGGGCAAGCCATGTGCGCTGGGCCAGATGACGATCGCGGTCCGGCCGCGACCGGGCGCTTAGATCTCAGCCGCCAAATCTGTTCGTAATTGGCAAGCGGCGGTCCTTGCCGAACGCCCGCGGCGTGATCCGGATCCCCGGCGCCGCCTGGCGGCGCTTGTACTCGGAGCGGTCGACCAGCTTGATCACCTCGTCGACGACCTCGCCCGGCAGCCCGGCGGCGATCATCTCCTCGCGCCCCTGGTCGCGCTCGACGTAAGCCTCGAGGATGCGGTCGAGGACGTCGTAGGGCGGCAGTGAGTCCTCGTCGCGCTGGTCGGGCCGCAGCTCCGCCGAGGGCGCCCGCTCGAGCACGCTCGCCGGCACCAGCTCGCGCCCGGCGCGCTCGTTGCGCCGCCGCACGAGGTCGTAGACGAGCCCCTTCGGCACGTCCTTGATCACCGCGAACCCGCCGGCCATGTCGCCGTAGAGGGTCGCGTAGCCGACCGACATCTCGCTCTTGTTGCCGGTGGTGAGGACCAGCCAGCCGTGGCGGTTGGAGAGGGCCATCATCATGTTGCCGCGGATCCGGGCCTGCACGTTCTCGGCGGTCAGGTCGGGCTCGGAGGGTTTGGTCGGGTCGCGCGGGACCGGCGCCCCGGGATCGTCCAGGTAGTCGCTCAGGGCTCGCCCATAACTCTCCATCATCGGCTCGATCTCGATCTCGAACAGCTCGCAGCCGAGGTTGGCGGCGATATCGCGGGCGTCCTGCTGGGTCTCGCCGCTGGAGTGGGGGGAGGGCATGACGACGCAGCTGAGGCGTTCGGCCCCGACCGCGTCGGCTGCGAGCATCGCGACGAGGGCGGAGTCGATCCCGCCGGAGAGCGCCACCCCGACGTGCTCGAAGCCGTTCTTGCCGACGTAGTCGCGGAGGCCGAGGGTCAGCGCCTCGTAGACCTCGTCGAGGTCGGGAAGCGGGTCGGCCAGCGGTCCCGGCTCGGCGTGGGGAACCTCGCAGACCAGCAGTTCCTCCTCGAACTGGGCGGCGCGGGCGATGACGCTGCCGTCGGGGGCGGTGACGATGCTCTGGCCGTCGAAGACGAGCTCGTCCTGGCCGCCGACCAGGTTGCAGAATGCGAAGTAGGCACCGTAGGCGCGGGAGCGTTCGCTCAGCATGGTCTCCCGCTCGCTGCCCTTGCCGCGGTGGTAGGGCGAGCCCGACGGGTTGGCGATCAGCCACGCCCCGGCTTCGGCCTCGGCCTGTGCCGGCGGTCCCGGCATCCAGACGTCCTCGCAGATCGTCAGGCCGATCGAGAGGCCGCCGACCTCGATCGTCGCCGGCTCGGCACCGGGGACGAAGTAGCGCTGCTCGTCGAAGACGCTGTAGTTGGGCAGGCGGTTCTTGCGGTAGACGGCCTGGACCCGGCCGTCGGCGAGGACCGCGGTCGAGTTGTAGGCGTGGCGCGCATCGGCGGGGTCGGCGACCGGCTCGGCGAACCCGACCAGCGCCGTGATCCCCCGCACCGACTCGGCGAGCGCCTCGACCGCCTGCTGGTTGGCGCGCAGGAAGTGGCGCTTCAGGTAGAGGTCCTCGGCGGGGTAGCCGGGGATGCAGAGCTCGGGAAAGATCGCCAGCTCGGCGCCGGCTTCGCGCGCCTTCTCGATCCACTCGGCGACCTTGGCCGCGTTGCCGTCGACGTCGCCGACGGTGGGGTTGATCTGGGCGAGGGCTACGCGCATCGCGATTCGCGGTGGCTCATACCCGAAGTATCTCCGTCGCGATCCCCAGAGGTACTTTCCCCCGCCGCTAGGGTTGTCCGGGCATGCGGAGCCGCCGGCGCCACCTGGTCGGATCCACGGCGGCGCTGCTGATGCTCGTCGCCGCGACGACCCCTGCCTCGGGCTCTCCCAAGTTGATGGGCCGGGAATACGCCCATATAGAGGGAAATCGGCCCGTCAACCTCGAGGGGCTGGCCTCGGGCGCGCAGAAGCCGTTCCTGATGCCGCAGTCGCGGCCGGACGAAACTCGGCAGCGACCGACCGACCTCCGCGACCCCAACCGCAACGCCTACTCGGTTCCCGAGGCGCCCGGGTCGCCCGCCTGCTCGCCGCACTTCTGCGTCCACTGGGTCGAGCAGGGGCTAGACGCCCCCGAACCGGACGATCGCGACGGCGACGGCATCCCGGACTACGTCGAGCGGGTGCTGCGGATCGCCGAATGGGTGCACACGGTCGAGAACGAGAAGCTCGGCTGGCGCGAGCCGCGCAGCGACGGGCGGATCGGCGGGCGTCGGGGCAAGACCGACGTCTACCTCTCCCAGATCGGCGGCGAACTGTTCGGCTACGCGGCGCCGGATCGGGGGCAGGCGAACGCGCAGCACCGGATCCCGCGGCGGCTGCACGGCTACCTCGTCCTCGACAACGACTACAGCGCCTTCGAGTTCCCAGGGACGAAGCCGCTCGAGGACCTCCAGGTCACCTTCGCCCACGAGTACAACCACATCCTCCAGTTCGGCTACGACGCCTACCAGGACCCCTGGTTCGCCGAGGCGAGCGCGACCTGGATCGAGGACCAGGTCTACAACGGGATCAACGATTACCTGCGCTACGTCCGCCGCTGGGTGAAGCTCTACGAAACGCCGCTGACGACGAACTCGATCAAGGAGTACGGCAGCGCCGTCTTCAACCAGTGGCTGGCGCGCCGCTACGGGCCCGGGATCGTGCGCAAGGCCTGGGCCGGCGCGATCGACGCCAAGCCCGGCGGCTTCTCGGCCGGCAGCTACGAACGGGCGCTGCGCGCCAGCGGCCCCTCGGACCTGAGCCACGACTTCGTCCGCTTCGCCGCCGCGATCGCCGAGTGGCGGACCGGCAAGGGCTTCCGCGAGAGCCGCCTGTACCCCGATGCGCCGCGCCAGGGCCACCTGCCGCTGAACGGCGGCCGCCTCACCCGGCTGATCAACCACACGACCTTCCAGCTGCTGCGGGTGCGCCCGCGGCAGGGGCGCGCAGTGGTCGTCCACGTGGCGGCGCCGCGCGGGACCGCGGCTGGGGTGGCGCTGGTCGGGAGGCTCGGCAGCGAGCGCCGTGGCCACCCAGTCGTGCGCCTCGCCTGCAAGCGGGGCGGGGGGCAGCTGACGGTGAAGCTGCGTCGTCCCGGGCGCTTCGAGCGGATCACCGCGGTGATCGTCAACGCCGACGCCCGCGCCAGCGGCTTCGACGTCGGCAACCTCGACTGGAACTACCTGACCGACGGGCTACCGTTCGCGGTCAGCGGCCGGCTGATCGGCTGAGCGACGCTAGGAGCGCTCGATGGCGACCGGGCCGGAGCCGTTGCTCGCCGTCGCGGCGGCGGTTTTGCGCTTCTTTGGCTTGGCCTTCTTCTTGGCCGGCGCCGTTTCGATCACCTCTTGGGTCGCGGCTTGGAGGTCGAGGGCGAAGCTGTCGAGGTCGGCCATCGCGTCGTAGTCGCCGATCAGGCCGAAGTTGACCTGGCCGTTGTAGGACATGATCCCGACGCAGAGCGCCTGGCGGCGGGCCAGCGGCACCATCGGGAAGATCGACTCCATCTTGCGGCCGAGCACGTAGAGCGGGAACTGCGGCCCCGGAACGTTGGTGACGACGAGGTTGAAGAAGCGCTGCGCCGGCTGCAGGCGCGCGGCCTGGGAGGCGATCGTCGAAGGCGCGAAGTCGGTCAGTTTGGTCAGGATCTCGGCCCCGACCGCCTGGCCGGAGGACTTCAGGTCGCCCATCTCCCCGGTCATCAGCTGCAGCCGCTCGACCGGGTCCTCGCACCAGACCGGCAGCGGCGCCATCATCGCCGAGATCCGGTTGCCGAGGGCGCCGTGCTCCTCGTCGGCACGGACGCTGACCGGAACCATCGCCCGCAGCTCGAGGCCGGCGGTGTCGTGGCCGCGGGCGCGCAGGTACTTGCCGATCCCGCCGGCGACGACCGAGAGGATCACGTCGTTGACGGTGCCGCCGTGGGCGTCCTTGACCCGCTTCAGGTCGGCGAGGCTGGTCTGGGTCATCTGGAAGCGGCGGTGCGGTCCGATCTCGACGTTGAAGACCGAGCTGGGCGCCGCCATCCCGGCGGTGACCATCTTCGAGGTGGCGCCGACGCCCTGCAGCACCTGGCGCGGACCGCGCAGGGCGTGGCGGAAGCCGCGGTAGATCTCCCTCGGGCTGGTCAGCCGCTCGCGCCAGGCTTCGGTCAGCAGCTGGACGTCGGTCGGCTCGGGGTGGGCGAGCCAGGGTGGGGCTTTGTCGGCCGTGCCCGCCGGCTCGGCGTCGAGGTCGAAGAGGACAGTGGTGATATCGACCCCGGAGACGCCGTCGACCAGCGCGTGGTGGCTCTTGCCGATGATCGCGAAGCGGTCGCCGGTCAGTCCCTCGACCAGCCACAGCTCCCAGAGCGGCTTGGAGCGATCGAGCTGCTGGGAGAAGATGCGCGCCGCCAGATTGCGCAGCTGCTCGTCGGAGCCGGGCGCCGGCAGCGCGGTCTGGCGCACGTGGTAGTCGAGGTTGAGGTGGGGGTCGTCGACCCAGACCGGCCGGCCCTGGTCGAGCGGGACGAAGCGCAGCTTCTGGCGGAAGCGCGGCACCAGGTGCAGGCGCGAGGCGATGTGGTCGCGGAACTCTTCGTGGCTCGGCGCCTGGCCCGTGAAGATGCTGGTCGAGGCGACGTGCATGTGGGCGCCGGAGCGCTCCAGGTGCAGGAAGGAGGTATCGAGGCCGGTGAGGCGTTCGGGCGTCACGAATTCATCTTCGCATACCGGTCCAGGGCCGGGTAAAGCTGCGGAGAACGCGGTCTAAAGCGGAAATGCAGCTTGCGTTTCATGTGGGGAATGTGTGCGTCCACTCACATTCCCGCTCCGATGGACCGCTTAGCGTGTTCTCTCCTAAACGAGCGAAACGATCTGCCGAGTCCCCTCGCCACCGAGCGCGGGGGAGCGGGGGACCCACCTGCCGCGGCTCTGCCGTGGCCGGGGCGAATCGGGCGGCGAGCCGCCCGTAGCGAGAAGCCGGTAGGCGCCGGCGCCCGCGAGCCCGTCAGCTAACCCCGTAGGCAGCAGAAAGCGAGTGACTAGATGCGATACCTCCTGCCCGCGGTGGCGGCTGCCACCGCGCTGACGATCGGCCTGGCGCCGGCGGCGGCGAAGTCCGATCGCGGTGCCCATCACGAGCGTTCGCGCTCCCACGTCGCCCTGCACCTCACCACGCACACGCTGCTGCAGGGGAACGGGCTGGCGCTGCGCGGCAAGGTGCGGCCGAGCGGTCGCCACCGGATCAAGCTCGTCTTCCGCGGCGCTGAGCGGAGCGTGCGCGGCGTGACGACGAAGGCGAACGGGACCTTCTCCCTGCACTGGACTCCAAAGGGGACCGGCAGCTACGCGGTGCGGGCACACGTGGTCCACGAGCGGCGGCTGCGCGCCTCCGAGAGCGCCCAGCGCAAGCTGACCGCCTACCGCCTGGCCGGCGCCTCCTACTACGGGCCCGGGCTCTACGGCAACGGCGTCGCCTGCGGCGGGACGCTGATGCCGGGGACGATGGGGGTCGCGCATAAGACGCTGCCCTGCGGGACGAAGGTGAAGCTGCGCTACCACGGTCACAGCGTGACCGTGCCGGTGATCGACCGCGGCCCCTACGTCGCCGGGCGCGACTACGATTTGACCGAGGCGGTCAAGGTCAAGCTGGGCTTTCCGGGCGTCGGGACGGTGCTGGCAACCCGATAGCAATCGCGTGGTTCCTTTCGCACGCTATGCGTGCGAAAGGAACCACAACTCAGCTGGCGAGGCCGAGTCGGAGCTGACCGGGTGTCGGCTCCGGCTCGCTCGCCGCTTCGCCGCTCTCGAAGGAGGCGAGGCGGACGCCGAGCAGGCGCACCGGCCGCTGCGGGTCGTAGGCGTGCAGCAGTTGCATGGCGATCGGGGTGACGACTTCGGGGTCGTTGGTCGGCTCGTCGATCGATTGCGAGCGGGTGACGTTGGTCCAGTCGTCGAGTCGGATCTTGATCCCGATCGTGCGGCCGGCGAGCTCGCGCTTGCGCAGGCGCCGGCAGAGCTCCTCGGAGAGCTCGACGAGGTGCCGCTCCAGCTCGGCGCGCTGGTTGACGTCGACATCGAAGGTGATCTCGGTCGATTGCGATTTGGTCTCGTGTTCGGGCGTGATCGGCGTCTCGTCGAGGAGGCTGCCGCGCGCGTGCAGCCAGGCGCCGGAGCGGGAGCCGAAGCGGTCTTCGAGTACGGGGCGCTGCCAACCCCGCAGGTCGGTCAGCGTGCGGATCCCCATCTGCTCGAGGCGGGCGACCGTCTTCGGACCGATCCCCGGGATCAGGCCGGGGGAGTGGTCGGCGAACCGCTCCAGGGCCTGGTCGCGGGAGAGGACGACGAGGCCGGCGGGCTTGCCGAGCTCGCTGGTGATCTTCGCCAGCATCCGGCTCTCGGAAATGCCGACCGAGCAGGTCAGCCCGGTCTCCGCCTTGATCTCGGTCACGATCCGCCGCATCGTCGCCTTCGGCGAGAACAGGCCAGTCAGGTCCAAATAGGCCTCATCCAGGCCCACCACCTCGACCACCTCCACATTCCGCCGCAGCACCTCCATCACCCGCGCCGAGGCCTCCCGGTAGGCGGGAAAGTCCGGCTGCAGATAAACAGCGTCTGGCAGCCGCCGCCGAGCGACCGCCGCCGGCATCGCCGAGTGGATCCCAGCCAGCTTCCGCGCCTCGTAGCTGGCGGTAGTTACCACCGCCCGCGGCCCCGACCCGCAGACGACCACGGGCTTCCCCCGCAACTCCGGCCGCCGCCGCAGCTCCACAGACGCGTAAAAGGCGTCCATGTCGAGGTGGGCAATGGTCCGCTCGAAGCTCACCCGTCGATGGTAGGAGGGACCCGGGACGGGAACCCGTCAGTTCACTCCAATTCCAGGCAGGGCCCGCCGACCGTCAAAGCTGCCAACAGGAGGACAGTTCCTGCACCGATCAGAAAAATAGATCCCCAGGCGGAGACCAGGAAGGATCTAAACCCGTGGCCGAACCCGGAAGCCTGTACCGCGACCGCGGCGATCGCGGGTGGGATCAGCATGATCAACGCGAGCTTGCCGAGGCTGGCGTTGGAGCCGAAGAGCCCGTAGTAGTAGGCCGCGATGACCAGCGGCCCGATCACGACGAACAGAACCAGCAGGCCGATCAACAGGCGGCGCTCGCGCCGATCCCGGGCGGTCTTGACGATGACCACCGCCACGGCAACCCAGATCGCCACAGCGAGGGCGCCGATTGCCCACGCGAGTGCGACGCCTCCCGTACCCGTGTCTCCGCATGCCAGCAGCACGGCGATGATCCTAAACTCCAGGCGTGGCTTCTCCCGAGGCGAAGAACCTGGAGGCGATCTCGCAGGCGATCGACCAGCACAACTCGAACTGTCCGTTTCCGGCGGCGGAGGTGCGGATGAATCCGTTCGAGGTCGAGCGGCTGGGGTGGGAGACGATCCGCGGGCTGCCGGTGGTTCCCGACGGGGAGATCGGCACCGGTCGCTTTCGCATCGTCTGCTCGCGCGACGTCGAGGACGACAGCCTCGAGATCGTCGAGGCTGTCGGCAAAGAGCTCGAGACCGTCGCTCCCTCGCGGAACTGATTCGCGAGACCGCAAACGAAGTCGATAATCGGCCTCGCTTGCGGTTTCGGTGACTAGGTGCCGATCAGGAATTCAAGGCCGATTTCGCTGAACCAGTTCTGGGCTTCGATGTTCAGCTGGCGGATCTCGCCGGTCCAGATCAGGACTCCCATCGCGATCAGGATCAGGCCGCCGACGGCGACGATCGCCTGGTAGTGGCGCTTGACTACGGCGAAGGCGCTCGTCATCTGGGAGAAGGCGACCGCCGTGAGGATGAAGGGGATCGCCAGGCCGGCTGAGTAGACGGCGAGGAGGAAGCCGCCGCGGGCGACGGAGTCCGAGAGCGAGGCGGCGCCGAGGATCGCGCCCAGCGTCGGCCCGATGCACGGCGTCCAGGCGATCGCGAAGGCCGCGCCTGCGACCATCGGGCCGCCTCTGCCCGCCCGCTCGAGCAGGGCGTCGACGTGCCACTCGCGATTGAGGCGGGTGATGAAGAGGGAGCCGACGAACAGCAGGCCCATGGCGATGATCAGCGCCGCGGAGATTTTCGTCAGCAGCTCGCGGTGGTCCTCGAGGGTGGAGCCGATCCCGGTCGCGGTCAGGCCGAGGAGGATGAAGATCGCCGAGAAGCTGGCGACGAAGAGCAGGCTCGGCCCCAGCACCCGGCGCCACCCGGCGCCCTCCAGCTCGTTGGCGGAGACGCCGGTGACCGCCGAGAGGTAGCCGGGCACCAGCGGCAGCACGCAGGGGGAGAGGAAGGAGATGACGCCGGCCACGAGGGCGGCGAAGATCCCCACCCCGGCCGCCGGATCGGAGCTGATCTCTGCGAATACCACGGGGCCCCAGGTTACCCTCACGTCCGTGTCGCCCGGCCAGTCGTCCCAACCGCTGTTCAACGCCGCCGGCCAGCGCGCGACCGGCACCGCGCTGGGCATCGCGATCGCCTTCCTGGCCTGTCGGCTTTGGCCCAATCCCGTCGGCACGGTAGATTTGGCCAGTCAGCCAAACATGGAGGGGGCGAGCAGTTGAGCAACCGCACTTACGTCATCGGGGTCGGGATGACCAAATTCGAGAAGCCCGGGACCAAGGAGGGCGACTACCCCGACTGGGCCAAGGAGGCGGGAACCAAGGCGCTCGCCGACGCGGGCATCCCGTACGAGGACGTCGAGCAGGCCTACGCGGGCTACTGCTACGGCGACTCGACCTACGGACAGCGGGCGCTCTACCAGCTCGGGCTGACCGGGATTCCCGTCGTCAACGTCAACAACAACTGCTCGACCGGTTCCTCGGCGCTGTTCCTGGCGCGGCAGGCGGTCAAGGGCGGGAGCGTCGAGTGCGCGCTGGCGCTGGGCTTCGAGAAGATGGAGCCGGGCAGCCTCGGGGTCAAGTACACCGACCGGACCAACGCGCTCGACAAGCACGCGATGCGGATGTTCGAGATCCGCGAACCCGAGCAGTCGCCGCCGGCGCCGCAGATGTTCGGCAACGCCGGCCGCGACCACATGCAGAAGTACGGCTCCGAAGCCGACCACTTCGCCTGGATCGGCTGGAAGAACCACAAGCACTCGGTCAACAACCCCTACGCCCAGTTCCAGGACGAGTACACGCTGGAGGACATCAAGGCGGCGAAGATGATCCACGACCCGCTGACCAAGCTGCAGTGCTCGCCGACCTCCGACGGCTCGGCCTGCGCGATCGTCGCCTCCGAGGCCTACGTCGACAAGCACGGCCTCTGGGAGCAGGCGGTCGAGATCGCCGGCCAGTCGATGGTCACCGACCTGAGCAGCACCTTCGACGAGAACGCCGACTGCATGACGATCGTCGGCTCGGACATGTCGCGGACCGCCGCTGACGCGGCCTATGCCGAGGCCGGGATTGCCGCCGAGGAAGTGGACGTCTGCGAGCTGCACGACTGCTTCAGCGCCAACGAGCTGATCACCTACGAAGCGCTCGGGTTCGTCGCTGAGGGCGAGGCGCACAAGCTAATCGAGGCCGAAGCCACCACCTACGGCGGCGACGGCCCC
>DATFQO010000071.1:0-26425 GCA_035264245.1 Solirubrobacterales bacterium | reverse complement strand
TCGTCGCCGCAGAGTCTTCTTCCCCGATTTGGCAGTCGCCGAAACGTTTGCGGATCAGGATGTTTGTCCTTTGAAGCCAGGGGAACCCTCGGGAGTGGGTTGCAATTCGAAGGCGAACCTCGACGCTTCGCCGGTTAGGAGGGGTCCATGCCCGACGTAAGCGACATCACCAGCACCGCGGTTCAGCTGGCGCGGAAAAAAGGGAAATCGCCCACCGCGCCGCTGAAGAACCTGAACAGCCCGAAGAAGATGGCGGCGGCCGGGGCGGGCTTGATGGCGCTGCCGTTCGCGGCAGAGGGAATCGCCAAATTGGTCGGCGGCTCGCCCGCGGAGAAGGCCGGCGAGCTCGGCAAGAAAGCCAAGGACAAGGCGGCGTCCGGCGCGAAGGAAATGGCAGGCGAAGTCGCCGACGAGAAGCTCGGCTCGAAGCTGCCTGGAGGCCTTGGTGGGCTCTTCCACAAAAACGGGTCCGACTCCGACTCCGACTCCGAGGAGGCGACGGAGGCCCACGGCAGCGGCCGGCGGATGCCGATCCAGCAGTCAGTCGACGTCGCCGTGCCGATCAAGGAGGCCTACGACCAGTGGACCCGGTTCGAAGACTGGCCGGAGTTCATGCACCGGGTCGACAGCGTCCAGCAGACCGATGACTCGACGGTTCACTTCTCGACCAAGGTCTGGGGGATCACCAAGGAGTTCGAGGCCGAAATCGTCGAGCAGCGGCCGGATGAGCGAATCGAATGGCACTCCGAGGACGGCCTGATGCACAGCGGCGTCGTCACCTTCCACCAGCTGGCGCCGCGGCTGACCCGGATCGAGGTCACGCTCGACGTCAAGCCCGACTCGCTGCTGGAGAAAGCGGGGCGCGGCATGCGCTTCACCAAGCGCGCCGTCCGCGGCGACCTGCACCGCTTCAAGGCCTACGTCGAGATGGAGGAGCACAGCGACAAAGGCTGGCGCGGGACGATCAAGGACGGCGACGTCAAGCGCAAGACCGAGCGGAAAAAATCGAAATCGAAGGGCTAAGCCGCCGGTCAGGCGGCCAGGTGCTCCCGCGCGTCGGCCGGCACGAAGTGTTCGATCGGAACCTCACGCTCGAGGGCGAAGGGAATCCCCTCTTCGGCCAGCTTCAGTACTTCGGCATAGGTTTTTCCCAAAGCCGTCCAACCCTTGACGTCGGGCGACTCCGCCCACCATCCCTCATCTTCATGGTGGTAGATAACGCGAACAGGCTCCATTAGATCCTCCAGAGTAGCTTGCGGGCTTCATCCTCGGAAAGGCCTACATCACCGATCAAAATCTTCCGGACCATCCAAGGCGGAACGGTTTCTCTGTCATGAAAGGCGAAGATCAAGGATGGATAGCCGGACGACCGTAGCCGACGATGCGAACCCGCTCGTCGCGCTACTCGGTAGCTGAGCGGTTTGCGTTCGAGTATCGCCAGGAGGCGCTTGGCCTTGATCGATGGAAACCGGGTGCCCACCCCCACCCAAGGGCAGGTGGGTACCGAGTTCTCCCCCTACATCCCGTCCTAGGCAGGCGATGGAGACGAGCGCAAGAAAAATCGAAGCGCCGACCTATTCGGCGACGCGCAGCTCAAGCGCGTGGATCTGGCTCTGGCCATAGGAGCCGGTCTGCACCGGCCCGGCGGCGCTGATCAGGTCGCCGGGGCCCGGCAGCGGCCGGGGGCGCAGCCCGGCGCGGACGTCGATCGCCGTCAGCCCCGGCAGGGTGATCCCCTGCGGGTCGCGGACGACGAAGTGCGCATCACCGTCCCCGTCCGGATCGACCCGCTCCACATAGACGATCCGGCCCACCGTTTCCCGGCAGGCGGGATGAGCCGGCGGGCAATGCGACGGCGCTACCGCTTCCCCCGTCCGCTTCTCATCGAGTCCGCGAAAACGGTTCTTGGGGGACGGTTTTCGCGGACTCGATGAACCGGAGGCGATCTGCGTCTCCGATGATCCCGCTCCGCAGCCGGAGATAGGGACCGCGAGCAGAGCGACCGCGACCGCGGCGGCTAATAGGGCTCGCAGCCGGTGCCGTCGGAGTCGGCGTCCAAGCCGTAGTGGTCTTCCCCCACCACCGACACCGTCCCCGTGTACTCCGGCCCGTCGCCACTGCCCCCTTCGCAGTCGTAGTCGTACGCGGAGGGGTCGAGGCAGGCGCCGGAGTAGTTGGGATCGCATTCGCTGGCTTCTTCTTCGACGGCGGCTTCTTCTTCGGCGACGAGTTCTGCCGCTGCGGCTTCTTCTGCCGCTTGACGCTGCTCGGCTTCCTGGCGTTGAGCTTTTTCGGCTCGCGCTTGGGCTCGATGACGGCGGGCGACTACCTGTCGATGGTGACGCCTGGCCGCGGCCCGGGCACGTTGCCGCATCTTCGCACGGTGAGCCGCGGCTCGACGCTGCTCGACCTGCCGCTTCAGGGCCGCCTGCTCGCTGCCGGGCCCGGTACTCGTCTCAGCTTCTCCGCATCCCGCCAGCAAGACCGGCACGAGGATCAGGGCTAGGAAGAACTTGCTCACGCAAGTTCAACATATGTCTCAATTAGTGAACCCGCTTGTAGCGGTTACATCCGGTAAACGGGGGCCGAGGACTCGGCCAGTGGGGCGTCGGAGCAGGCGTCCAAGGCCAAGGAGAGGACGCGGCGGGTGTCGCGGGGGTCGATGACGCCATCGTCCCAGAGACGGGCGGTGGAGTAGAAGGGCTTGCCCTGCTCTTCGTAGAGCTCGTGGAGCAGCTCGGCCGTCTCCGGCCGGCCGACCTCTTTCATCACCGCCGCCGCCATCTCGCCGCCCATCACCGAGATGCGGGCGTTGGGCCACATGAAGAGGAAGCGAGGCGAGTAGGCGCGGCCGCACATGCCGTAGTTGCCCGCCCCGAAGGAGCCGCCGACGATCACGGTCAGCTTGGGGACGCGGGCGGTGGAGACGGCGGCGACCAGCTTGGCGCCGTCCTTGGCGATCCCGCCCGCCTCGTACTTGGCGCCGACCATGAAGCCGTTGACGTTCTGGACGAAGACGAGGGGGATGCGGCGCTGATCGCAGAGCTGGACGAAGTGGGCGCCCTTGAGGGCGCTCTCGGAGAAGAGGATGCCGTTGTTGGCGACGATCCCGACCGGGTGGCCGTCGATGTGGGCGAAGGCGCAGACCAGCGTTTTGCCGTACTTCTCCTTGAACTCGCGCAGCTCGGAGCCGTCGACGACGCGGCGCAGGACCTCGCGGATGTCCCAGGGGGCGCGGGAGCCGATCGGGACGACGTCGAGGATCTCGTCGGGGTCGGCGGCGGGCGGCCGCGGCTCGACCCGTTGCCAGGGCGCGGCGGGCGCCGGCGGCAGCGTGGCGACGATTTCGCGCAGGATCTGGAGTGCCTCGGCGTCGTCGGCGGCGAGGTGGTCGGCGACGCCGGACTTGCGGGCGTGGACGTCGCCGCCGCCGAGCTCCTCCGCGCTCACCTCCTCCCCGGTCGCCGCCTTCACCAGCGGCGGGCCGCCGAGGAAGATCGTCCCCTGGTGGCGGACGATCACGGTCTCGTCGCTCATCGCCGGCACGTAGGCGCCGCCGGCCGTGCAGGATCCCATCACCGCCGCCAGCTGCGGGATCTCGCGCGCCGACATCGTCGCCTGGTTGAAGAAGATGCGGCCGAAGTGCTCGCGATCGGGGAAGACCTCGTCCTGCAGCGGCAGGAAGGCGCCGCCGGAGTCGACCAGGTAGATGCAGGGCAGGCGGTTCTGCAGGGCGACCTCCTGGGCCCGGAGGTGCTTCTTCACCGTCACCGGGTAGTAGGTGCCGCCTTTGACGGTGGCGTCGTTGGCGACGACGACGCACTTGCGACCGCTGACGGTGCCGACTCCGGTGACGATCCCCGCCCCGGGTGCTGCGCCGTCATACATCCCGTGCGCGGCCAGCGGCGAGAGCTCGAGGAACGGCGTGCCGGGATCGCCGAGCGCCTCGACCCGTTCACGCGCGGTCAGCTTGCCGCGGCCACGGTGGCGCTCCACTGCCCTCTCGCCGCCGCCGTCGTGGACCCGCTCGAGCTCCGCGTTCAGCTCGGCGATCAGCTCCAGGTGCTTCTCGCGCATGCCCTCGGCGACGGCGGTCATCGCGGCGGGTTCTCCTCGAAGGGGTCGTGCTCGGCGTGCCACTCGACCGGGCCGGCGACGAGGGTGTGGGAGGCGAGCGGGCGGCCGAGCGTCTCCTGCGCGGCGGCCGCGGCTTCCAGCAGCTTGGCGAGGTCGATGCCGGTCTCGATCCCCATCTCCTGCAGCATCGAGACCAGGTCCTCGCTGGCGATGTTGCCGGTCGCCCCGGGCGGGTATGGGCAGCCGCCGAGCTGGCCGAAGCTCGACTCGAAGGAGTCGACACCGACCTCGAGCGCGGCCAGCACGTTGGCCAGCGCCTGACCGCGGGTGTCGTGGAAGTGGGCGGTGCGCTCGACCTCCCCCACCTCCTCGCCGGCGCGGCGGAAGAACTCGCCGACCTGCAGCGGGTTGGCCATCCCGGTGGTGTCGCCGAAGCCGACCTCGACCGCACCGGCGGCCGCGAGGCGGCGGGCGATCTCGAAGACACGCTCGACTGGCACGTAGCCCTCATAGGGGCAGCCGAAGCTGGTGCTGATCACGCCCTCGCAGCGCAGGCCCTCCTCGGTCGCCCGCGCCAGCACCTCCTCCAGGCCCGCCAGCGACTCCTCGACCGAGCGGTTGACGTTGTGGCGGTTGTGGGTCTCCGAGGCGGAGAGGAAGACGTTGACCTCGTCGATCTTCTCCCTCACCTCCAGCGCCGCTTCCAGCCCGCGCATGTTCGGGAGCAGGACCGAGACGGAGACCTCCTCGGGGATCTCGGCCCGTTCCAGCACCTCACGCGCGTCGGCCAGCTGCGGGACGACGTCGGCGCGGACGAAGCTCGTCACCTCCAGCCGCCGCAGCCCCGTGCGGGCCAGCATCTCGACCAACCGCACCTTGTCGGCGGTGGCGATCGTCTCCGGCTCGTTCTGGAAGCCGTCGCGCGGCCCGACCTCGCGAATGCGGACGGCTTTGGGGATCACGGCGGTCAGGCCCCCAGGGCGCGGGCGATGACCATCTGCTGCACCTCGTCGGTGCCCTCGCCGATGGTGAGGATCTTGGCGTCGCGGTAGAAGCGGCAGACCGGGTACTCCTCGATGTAGCCGTAGCCGCCGTGGATCTGCACCGCCTCCTCGCAGCAGCGGACCGCGAGGCGGCCGCTCTTCAGCTTCGCCTGGGCGGCGGTGAGGCTGAAGTTCTCGCCCTTGTCCTTCATCCGCGCGGCTTTGTAGACGAGCAGGCGGGTGGCCTCGATCTCGGTCGCCATGTCCGCGAGCTTGGCCTGGATCGCCTGGAAGCGGGAGATCGGCTGGCCGAAGGCCCGGCGCTCCTTGGCGTAGGCGAGCGCCTCGTCGAGGGCGCCCTGGGCGAGGCCGACGCCCATCGCGGCGACGCCGATGCGGCCGATGTCGAGCACCTGGAGGAACTGGCGGAAGCCCATCCCGCGCGGGCCGAGCAGGTTCTCTTCGGGCACGCGACAATCGGTGAAGGTCAGCGGCCGGGTGTCGGAGGCGTTCCAGCCCATCTTCCGGTAGGGCTCGCCCTGCTCGTAGCCGGGGGTGCCGTTGGCGACGATCAGGTTGGAGATCTCGCCCTCCTCGCCGGTGCGGGCGGTGATGCAGACCAGGCCGGAGATCTCGGTGCCGGCGTTGGTGATGAACTGCTTGGCGCCGTCGATCACCCATTCGTCGCCGTCGAGCCGCGCCTTGGTGCGGACGTTGCCGGCGTCGGAGCCGGCCTCGGGCTCGGTCAGGCCGAAGGCGCCGAGGATCTCCCCCGAGCAGAGCCGCGGCATCCACTCTTCTTTCTGCTCCTGGGAGCCGAAGAGATAGACCGGTTGGGTGCCGAGCGAGGTGTGGGCGCAGAGGGTGATCGCGACCGAGGAGTCGACCCGGGTCAGCTCCTCGACGGCAAGCGCGTAGGCGAGCGAGTCGCCGCCCCCTCCCCCGTACTCCTGCGGGAAGGGAATCCCCATCAGCCCGAGCTCGCCGAGCTTGGCGACGATCTCGTAGGGGAACCGCTTCTCGCGGTCGAGCTCCTCCGCGACCGGCGCCACCTCCTGGGTGGCGAAGTCGCGGACCGTGCGCTGGATCAGGCGATGCTCGTCGCCGAAGTCGAAGTCCATCGTTCGCACAATACCGAATCGGCGTTCGGTTTTTCGCTACGGTTGGCAAATGCCACTTCCCTCTCCCCCGACCCGGCCGGCGCTGCGCGCCCGCTACGACGCTCGCCGCCGCGAGGTCGTCGCCAGCGCCGCCGAGCTGTTTGCCGAGCGCGGCTACGACGGGACCTCGATCAACGAGCTGACCGCCGCGACCGGCCTCGCCGCCGGCGGCCTCTACCACTACATCGAGGGCAAGGACGACCTGCTGATCGCGATCTGCGACGAGCTGCTGGAGCCGCTGCTGGCCCAGGCGCAGGAGATCGTCGCCACCCGCGCTGGCGCCGTCGAGCAGCTGCGCGAGCTGGTCGCGGCCTGGGTAGCCCACGTCGTCGAGCACCGCCACCACATGCTGGTCTTCACCCAGGAGCGGCAGGCGATCGAGCGCGAGCCACGCTGGCGCCGGGTCCGCTCCCAGCGCCGGGCCTTCGAGCGGATCCTCGACGACCTCCTCGCCCGCGGCGAGGCCGACGGCTCGATGACCTTCGCCGACCGCCGCCTCTCCCTCCTCGCCCTGCTGGGGATGGTCAACTACACGCCGCAGTGGGTGCGGCCGGACGGCCGCCTGACCGCGGCCGAGATCGCGGATGGTTACTGCGCGATGGTGCTGGACGGCGACCGGTGAAGACGCTGCGGACGATCGGCGTCTACGGCTTCGACCAGGCCGCGTTCCTGCGCGCGCTCACCGGGGCCGACGTCGACCTGCTGCTCGACGTGCGGCAGCGGCGCGGGGTGCGCGGCAGCGAGTACGCCTGGGCCAACGCGAAACGACTGCAGGACGCGCTGGCCGAGGCCGGAATCGGCTACTCCCACCTCAGGGAGCTGGCGCCGACTACCGAGATGCGCCAGCTGCAGTACGAGGCCGACGCGCGGCTCGGCGAGGGCAAACGCAGCCGCACCAACCTCGCTCCGGAGTACGTCGAGCGCTACAGCGCCGAGGTCCTCGACCGGGTCGACCTCGATCCGGTCGCGCGGTGGATCGGCAACTCCGCGGCGGCGCTGCTCTGCGTCGAGCGTGACCCCGAGGCCTGCCACCGCTCGCTGATCGCCGAGCGGATGCGGCGCGAGCTCGACTTCGAAGTCGAGCACCTTCGCCCTGATTGACCGACGGCGGCGACGTTGCCGACGCCGCCTCTCGCCATCGAAATTGCCGAGGGCTACGGCGCGATCGTGCTGACTGGAGGACCCCCGTCGTGAAGCCGAATCCAACGTTCGAGCAGAGGATCGACGAGGATCGGCTGACCGTTGACGCGCACGACCTCCCCGTCGCGGACCAATGCGCCCAGTCCAGATTGCGCCTGTCCCTTGCTGAGGCTGAAGGCCCGCAGGGTACGTTGGTTGAAGAGCGTCTCATCGCTCGAAGCCAGAGCCTTTAAAACTCGCCGCTTGTTGCTCGCGCTGGCGGCCCCCTGCCAGAAGCCCTCGAAACGCTCCTTGGTCTCCCGGTCCACCTGATCCAACGCCTCGTCGAAGGTTTGATCGGTCGCGGCCTCTCCCGGGGGGGCGCACTCCCAGAGATGATGTGCGAGAAGCATTGCCCGTTGGGGATGCCCCCGGACCATGTTCAGCAACGGACCGAGGGCCTCTCCCGCCTCCTTGCCGCTCTTTGCGAAGCGGTCAGCGATGTAGTCGCCGAGATCCTGATCCCCCAGCGGCTCCAGGTACACCGGGCGAGCTTGGTCGAACAGCGGCTTATCGCGGGTATCGAAGTACTCCTCCAGGAGCGATTGTTCGGACCCGGAGAAGATGTAGCTCGCCGCATCCCGATGGAACTGGATCTTGCTGCGGAGGAGCCCGTCGAGGTTTCCCTCGGCCCTGAGAAAATCTTGGAACTCGTCAAAGATGACGATCGTTCGCTCACCGCTGGTCTCGAACACATGGCGAGGAAGGTCGAGGAGA
The DNA here is from genome assembly GCA_035264245.1 of Solirubrobacterales bacterium. GTDB lineage: Bacteria > Actinomycetota > Thermoleophilia > Solirubrobacterales > 70-9 > VAYN01. Next base: position 18,309 of record DATFQO010000071.1, on the reverse strand, counting down.
TCCGACAGGCGCTGCATGGTGTCACTGCCCCCTGCGTACTCGAGCTCGCCGCCTACCCCGCCGGGAGCGGCCTTCATCTTCCCGCGCCAACTTCGTCGCGTTTTGTCGAGGAGCTTCGCCAAGGATCCCTTCGAGGCCGCGCCATAGGCCTCTTCGATGCGGCGAAGGACTTCCACCGCGGTGGTCGACAGCAGGAAGTCGACGTAGACCGTCCGGAAGCCGGCCCGCTCCGCTTCCCTGCGCAGCTTTCCCAGCAGGCTCGTCTTCCCGTAGCGACGAGGAGCCTGCAGGCGGGTGTTGTGAGCCCCTTCCGCCAACTCGAGCAGGTGCCGCAGCTCCTGGTCACGATCCACGAGCTCAGCGGGAGGAACAGGATCGTCATAGATGAAGGGATTGAGCTGGGCCATTGAGTAAAGCTAGACTTTACCACACAGTAAAGGCAAACTTTACTCTGCGGTAAAGGACAGCTTTACCGATCTAGCCCTGAACGCCGGAGCTGGCGGCGAGTAACACGGCTATGACCACAGCGATCAGGAAGGTCAGCAGGGCGGTTTTGAGAGGCGCGGGTGGCGCGGAACGGATCATGAGGTGAAGGTACGCCTCTAATCGCGATTTGCCTGTGCGAAGTTGCACAGCTTGACGTTTGTCACATTGAGCGCCTCGCGCACCCGGGGGTCGCAGAGGGTCGCCAGCTCGGCCTGGCGCTCGGCCTCGTAGGAAGAGGTCGGGACGGGGCCGGCGGCCGGATGGCAGCCGATCTCGGTCCAGCCTGGCGGCAGCGCCTTGATCAGCTCGACCAGGCGCTCGGGCGCGATCCCCTCCGGGAACGGTTCGCCCTTCCCGCTCTGGCCGTAGAAGCCGCCCTCGTAGCGGACGGCCCGGTTGCGCAGCGGCACCCTGAGCTCGGCGGCGAGCGCCTCGGCCACCCCCCTCGCCGGCTCGGATTCGTGCACGTGCTGGTGGGAGTCGAGGTGGGTCGGGTCGCGGCCGAGCAGCGCCCGGAAGCGCTCCAGCTGGGCCCGGCACTCGGCCTCCACCGCCTCGCGGTCGTCGGTGTCGCAGTGCAGGTAGGCCTGGATCCATTCGCCCCGCTCGTAGATCCACTCACCGAGGTCGATGTGGAGCCCGATCCCAAGCGCGGGGTGCGCGGCCGCGCCCTCCGCCGCCGCCCGGGCCGATCCCTGTCGCACCATCAGGCTGGCGCTGGTGACGACCCCGCGCTCGTGGGCGGCGAAGACGCCCGCGTCGACCGCCGCGTTGAGGCCGAGGTCGTCGGCGTTGACGACGAGGAATCGGTCGGTACCAAGAGCGGGCGCGGTCATCGCCGCAAGTATGATCCGCCGCATCGGGCCCGAGGAGTACGAGGAGCTTTGCCGCCACGTCGGAGCGGTGCTGCGCGACGCGACCCCGGAAGCGGCGGTGGTCGCCGTGGTCAGCAAAGGCGACCCGCGACTGGTCGAGATCGAGGGCCGCGAGGGGCGCCATTTCCCCAGCGACGCCGAGGGGAAGTACGCCGGCTACTACCCGCGCACCTCCGAGGAAGCGATCTCCATGATCGAAGCCGCGCGCCGCGCCGGGGTCGAGTACCTCTGCCTTCCCGCCAGCGCCCTCTGGTGGCTCGACCACTACCAGGCCCTGGCGGCCTGGCTCGGCGCCCGCTGCCGGGTCGTTGCCGAGGACCCGGAGACCTGCGTCGTCTACGACCTGGTGCGGGTCCCGAGCGACGCCCCCGGCGAGGAGCGGTTCGGCGCCGCGGCCCAGGCGGCAGCCCTGCTCGACTCCCTCATCCCCCCCGGCGCGACCGTTTACGCGGTCGGCTTCGCGGCCGAGGAGCTGGCGAGCCCCGAGCGAACCGTCACCGCGATCGAGGGCCCAGCCGTGATCGGGCTCCGGCGCCGCCTCGAAGCCGCTGCGGGCCCCACCTTCCTCCTCCTCGCCGCCGACGGCCCGGCGGCCGACACGGAGCTGGAACCGGCCCTCGCCGGCTGGACCCGCAAGATCGCACAACGCAAGAATCTTTGCGACATATTCGAGGTGACAAGGCGTCCAGACCGCTCTAGACTCGCCCGATCTCCTGGGAACGGAGACGCGGCGGGGGGCTCCACCAGTCAAGCCCTGGGCGGCGAGGCAGCGGACAAACTTACGAACCGGCTCGAGCGCCTTGGGTTTTCCGGGCGGAAAGCCGATCCTTTCTAAATCGAACGGCGAGACCCAGCACTGACCGGCAAGCCAAAGATCCTCTACGTCTCCCACAACCACCCGACGATCCGTCCGGGGGGCGCCGAGGCCTACGCCTACGAGCTCTACCGCGCGGTCCGCGACGGGGGCGAGTTCGAACCGCTGTTCCTCGCCCGCACCGGGCCGCCGGTCTCGATCAGCAGCCGCTACCACGAGGGGACGCTGCTGACCGGGGTCAACGAGGACCCCAACCAGTACTTCTTCTACACCGACACGCTCGAATACGACTGGCTCAACGGCACCCCGCGCGGCAAGGCGGCGCTGATCAAGTACCTGCGCGAGTTCCTCCTCGCCACCGAACCGGACATCGTCCACCTCCAGCACACGCTCTTCTTCGGCTACGACATGCTGCGGGAGATCCGCCGCACGCTGGGCGAGGACGTGCCGATCCTCTACACGCTGCACGAGTTCCTGCCGATCTGCCACCGCAACGGCCAGCTGGTCCGCACCACCACCGAGAAGCCGTGCAAGGAAGAGTCGCCCCGGCGCTGCCACGAGTGCTTCCCCGAGGTCAGCCCGCAGGCGTTCTTCATGCGCAAGCGCTTCATCCAGTCGCAGATGTCCGCGGTTGACCGCTTCCTCGCCCCGAGCAACTTCCTTCGCGACCGCTTCGTCGACTGGGGGCTGCCGGAGGACAAGGTCGTCGCCGAGGAGTACGGGCGGCTGCCGGTCACCGCCGCCCCGACACGCGAGCGGCGCCAGCGCAACCGCCTCGTCTTCATCGGCCAGCTGAGCTACTTCAAGGGCGTCAACGTCCTGCTGAAAGCGATGAAGCGGCTGCAGGACGACGGCATCGACGTCCACCTCTCGGTCTACGGCGCCAACCTCGAGCTGCAGCCGGACGAGTTCCGCGAGGAATTCGCGGCGCTGCTGGAGGCAACCAAGGAGACGGTCGGCTTCGAGGGCGAGTTCAACCACGACGACCTGCCCGCGATCATGGCCGACGCCGACTGGGTCGTCGTCCCCTCGATCTGGTGGGAGAACTCGCCGCTGGTGATCCAGGAGGCCGCCCAGCACCGACGGCCGGTGATCGCCAGCGACATCGGCGGAATGGCGGAGAAAGTCCACGACGGCGTCTCCGGCCTGCACTTCAAGGCGGCCGACCCGGCCAGCCTGGCGGAGACGATCGCCCGCGCGGTCTCCAGCCGCAAGCTCTGGGATGAACTGCAGCGGCGGATCGAGCCGCCCTACGCGATGGACGAGCACGTCCGTTCGCTGACCCGTCAGTACAAGGAGCTGCTGGCGAGCAAGGGCAGCGAGGAAGAGCTGGTCCAGCCGCCCGCGCCGGCGACCGAGATCGAGGACGTTCGCTATGCCTGAAACCGAGATCGAGCAGCTCTCGGCCGCGGCCGAATCGGCGGTGGCGCCGCTGGCGACGATGCTCGCCGCCGACGCCCTCGCCGTCCACCTCTTCTCCGCCGAGGTCGAGCCGGCGATCGAGCTGGACCTGGCCGGCGCCGAGATCGCCGCCGAGCTGCGCTGCCGCTTCGCCGGCGAGGACGACGCCGGCCACCTGATCGTCGCCCGGCTCGATCGCGCCGCCCCCGAGGAGCTGCGCTTGGAGTGCGCCGGCCTGCGCGGCTTCCTGCGCGAGCGGCTCGCCGGCCTCGGCCGCGGCGACCGCGAAGAGGCGATGGCGCTGCTCGAGGAGCTCGCCGCCGGCGGGGAGAGCCAGGACCCGATCGGCCTCAGCGCCAGCCGCGCCCTCGTGCGGGAAGGGCTGCGGGAGCCGCTGCCGCCCTCGGTCGTCGACCGCGACGAGCCACAGGGGCTGCACTTCGACTCGGTCCTCGCCCTCTCGGAGACCGCCTTCTACGTGCGCGGCTGGGCCCGCGACGGCCAGGCCGAGCCGGTGCGGCTGACCGCGGTCAGCCCCGAGGGCTCGCGGGTCGAGCTGCTGCCGGAGATCTACCGCGACCCGCGACCCGACGTCGACTCCTTCTACGAAGAGCCGACGCGGACCGGCGCCGCCGGGACCGGCTTCCTCGGCTTCTGCGAGACCCGCGCCCCGAGCCTGCTCAGCACCGGCTGGCTGCTGGAGATGGAGAACGCGCTCGGGGTCACCCGCGAGGTGCCGGGGCCGCAGGTCAGCCGCGACCCGCTCGCGGCCCGCGCGGCGATCCTCTCCGACCTGCACAAGGAGCGGCACTGGGACACGCCGCTGATGGACCACGTGATCCCGGCGGTCAGCCTGATCCAGCAGCGGCTGGAGGAGGAGGCGAAGATCGAGAGCGTCTGGCAGTACGGCGAGCCGCCGGAGGCCCCGGCGGTCTCGATCGTGGTCCCGCTCTACGGGCGCATCGACTTCCTCGAGCACCAGCTGGCGCAGTTCGTCCACGACCCCGAGCTGCGCGAGGCCGACCTGATCTACGTCCTCGACTCGCCGGAACTGGCGGCGGCCCTGGAGAACGCCGCCGGGCAGCTGTTCGAGCTCTACGGCCTCCCCTTCCGGGTCGTCGTGCTCTCGCAGAACGGCGGCTACTCGGTGGCCAACAACCGCGGCGCCTCGCTGGCGCAGGGCCGGCTGCTGCTGCTGCTCAACTCCGACGTCCTGCCCGACGAGCCCGGCTGGCTGAGCCGGATGGCCGACTTCTACGAGGAGCACGAGGTCGGCGCGCTGGGGCCGAAGCTGCTGTTCGAGGACGACACCCTGCAGCACGCCGGGATCCGCTTCCAGCGGCCGCCCGACGGCGGCGCCTGGGAAAACGAGCACTTCTTCAAGGGCCTGCACCGCGACCTGCCGGCCGCCAACGTCGCCCGCGCCGTGCCCGCCGTCAGCGGAGCCTGCATGATGATCGCCCGCGACCTCTTCGAGCAGGTCGGCGGGCTGCGCGGCATGTTCGTCCAGGGCGACTACGAGGACACCGACCTCTGCCTGCGGCTGCGGCAGGAAGGCCGCGAGACCTGGTACCTGCCCGAGGTCGAGCTCTACCACCTCGAGGGCCAGTCCTACGCGCTGGAGACCCGCAACGCGATGTCCCGCTACAACGTCTGGCTCCACACCCGCCTCTGGGACGGGGAGATCGAGGCGGTCGTGGCGGCGCACGGATGACCCCCGCCAACGTCGAGGTCCGCGAGGTCGCGCTGGCCGACGCGGTCGACGGGTGCCTCGGCTTTCACGTCGACTCGCCGCGGGCGGGGGATTCCTCCCGGAGCCATGCTCTCGGGATCAGCGGCTGGGTTGCCGGCGGCGAGGGCCGGGTCGACCAGGTCGAGGTCATCTTCGAGGGCCAGGCGCTGGGAGCCGCTCCGCTGACCAGGAAGCGAGAGGACGTGCTGAGCCGCTTCCCCGAGCTTTCCGATCCGACCGTCGGCTGGGAGACGGAGGTCTCGCTCGTCGGCTTGCCGGAGGAGTTCGAGCTGTTCGTCCGCGTGGTGCTCGGGAACGGAGAGCGCCACCGGCTGGCAACCATCCGGGGCACGCGGACGAAGGTTCTGCCGCCGGACGAATCGGCGCTTCAGCCGCTGATCGTCTCCACCTACGGGCGCACCGGCTCCACCTGGCTGATGCGCCTCTTCGACCAGCACCCGGCCACGCTCGCCTACCGGCCGTTCGAGTACGAGCCGCGGGCCGTCAGCTACTGGGCGGCGCTCCTCGGCGCCCTCAGCCAACCGGCCTCCTACCTGCAGCCGCTGGCGACCGACCTCTCCAACGAGCACTGGTGGCTCGGGGACGCGACGGTGCCGACCGACATCCCACCGCCCGACGCGCCGGTGCAGGACGAGCTTTCCCGCGACGCGATCGAGGCCGTGGCCGCGCTCTGCCGCCAGCGGATCGAGAGCTTCTACGAAGCCGTAGCCCGAACGCAGAGCAAGCCGAATCCGCGCTACTTCGCCGAGAAGGTCTCGCCGGACCCGGGGCCGTGGCGGCTGATCACCGAGCTCTTCCCCTCGACCCGGGAGGTGATCCTGGTCAGGGACTTCCGCGACATGGCCTGCTCGATCCTCGCCTACAACGAGAAGACGAAGACCACCAGCTTCGGGCGAGAGCGGGTGGATACCGACCTCGAGTTCCTGCAGGAGCTGCGCGCCGCCGCGACAAGCCTGCTCTACATCCACCAAAAACGGGGCGAGACGGCCTTCCTGCTCCGCTACGAGGACCTGATCGTCGAGCCGGAGGACACCCTCACCAAGCTCTTCGAGTTCCTCGGGATCTCCTCCTCGGAGGAGACGGTCGCCTCGGTGCTCGAGCGGGCCTCGCGGGAGACCGACGCGATGGCCGGCCACCGCACCAGCTCCGACCCGCGCCAGTCGGTAGGCCGCTGGCGACGGGACCTGAGCCCCGAGATGCAGGAGGCCTGCGTGGACGCCTTCGACGACGTCCTCGCGGAGCTCGGCTACGAACCGACCGCCAGCGTCCTAGCCTGATCGGGGAAGGGGTGCGCGAGACCGTCGCCGTCGCCGGCTCGCTGGCGCAGCGCCCCGGCCGCGGCGGCCACGCCTGGGTCTTTCTGCAGTACCTGCTCGGGTTCCGCCGGCTCGGTTACGACGTCCTCTTCCTCGACCGCCTCGCGGCGGAGATGTTCCCGCCTGGGGAACAGTGGCCGCCGCCGGGGCCGGTCGCCTGGCTGCGGGAGACGATGGCGCCCCACGGCCTCGGGTCCGACTACTGCCTGCTGCTCGAGGCGGAGGGCTCGCGCGAGAGCGTCGGGCTCTCGCGGGCGGAGGCGCTGGAGCGGGTGCGGCGCTCGACCGTGCTGCTCGACGTGATGGGCTTCCTCGGCGACGAGGAGCTGCTCGCCGCCGCGCCGCGGCGGGTTTTCCTCGACATCGATCCCGGCTTTCCGCAGATGTGGCAGCAGCTGGGCCTGCACCGCTCCTTCGGCGACCACGACGCCTACGCGACGGTGGGGCTGCGGGTCGGCAAGGTGGGCAGCCGGGTCCCCACCTGCGGGGTGGAGTGGATCGCCACGCCGCCGCCGGTCGTCCTCGACGAGTGGCCGGCGACGGCCGAGGGCGCCGCCTACACCAGCATCGCCACCTGGCGCGGGCCGTTCGAGCCGATCGAGTTCGAGGGCGAGACCTTCGGCCTCCGGGCGCACCAGATGCGGCGATTTGCGAAGCTGCCAGCGGCCACCGACGCACCGCTGGAGCTGGCTTTGGACATCGACCCCGCCGACGCAGCCGACTCGCAATCGCTCCGCGACGGGGGTTGGAATCTCCGCGCGCCGGAGGACGTCGCCGGCTCCCCGGAGGCCTACCGCCGCTACCTGCAGGGCTCGCGCGGCGAGGTGGGCGTGGCCAAAGACATGTACGTACGCTCGCGCGGCGGCTGGCTCAGCGACCGCAGCGTCGCCTATCTGGCCAGCGGCAAGCCGGTGCTGGCGCAGGCGACCGGGTTCGAGCTCGAGATCGAGGCCGGCGCCGGGCTGCTCTCCTTCTCGACGCCGGAGGAGGCGGCGGAGGCGCTGGCCGCGGTCGAGTCCGATTACGGGCGCCACAGCGCCGCCGCCCGCGAGCTGGCGGCCGAGCGCTTCGGATCGGACCGGGTGCTGGGCGAGCTGCTGGAGGCGGCAACGTGAGCGGCGCGGTGAACGAGGTCCGGCGCCTCAACTGGGGCTGCGGCACCTTGCCGACGCCGGGCTGGATCAACTCCGACATCAAGGAGGACCAGGCGGTCGACGTCGTCTGCGACATCCTCGAGGGGCTGCCGCTGGAGGGCGACAGCATCGACTACGCCGTCAGCATCCACGCCCTGCCGGAGCTGCGGCTGCCCGACCTCGTCCCGGCGCTGATGGAGCTGCGGCGGGTCCTCGTCCCCGGCGGCGTGCTCCGCCTGGCGCTGCCCGACCTCGACCGCGCCATCCGCGCCTACCTCGACGGCGACCGCGACTACTTCCTCGTCCCCGACTCCGACGCCCGCGCGCCGGGGGCGAAGTTCGTCACCCAGATGCTCTGGTACGGCTACTCGAAGTCGCTGTTCACCGCGGACTTCATCGCCGAGCTGCTCGAGCGCGCCGGCTTCCGCGAGATCACTCCCTGCAGCTACCGGCAGACCGCCGGCCCGTACCCGGAGATCGTCGAGCTCGACAACCGCCCCGAGGAGAGCCTCTTTGTCGAGGCCCGCAAGTAAGACGGCCGCGATCCTCGCGGTGCGGCGGTCGGAGATGGACCCGCGACTGCTCGGGGGCCATCTCGGCGTCCCCGCCGAGGGCGACGAGCCCGATGCCCGCGAGCTGCTCCTGCGCGGCTGGGCCCTGGGCGCCGAGGAGGCGGTGCTGGCGGTCGAGCTCGTCGCCGGCGGGCGGGTCGTCGGCCGCGCCCCGGTAAAGATGGAACGCTCCGACATCGCCGAGTTGCACCCCGACCTCCCCCACGCCGGCCACTGCGGTTTCGAACACCGGCTCAACCTCTGGGCGCTCGAGGGCGAGCTGGAGCTCGAGGTGCGGGCGGTCCTCGACCCGGTGACGCGGGTCCCGCTGGCGACGGTCGCGCTGCGCGCCGAGGCGGACACCGACCTCGAGCCGGTGAGCGTCGTCGTCCCCTGCTTCCGCCAGGCCCACTTCCTCGGCGAGGCGATCGAGAGCGTGCTGGCCCAGACCCACCCGCGGGTCGAGCCGATCGTCGTCGACGACGGCTCGCCCGACGACGTCGAGGCGGTCTCGGGCCGCTACCCGGGGGTCAGGTACCTGCGGCGGGAGAACGGCGGGCTCGCCGCCGCCCGCAACGCCGGCCTCGAGCAGGCGGGCGGCGAGTTCGTCCTCTTCCTCGACGCCGACGACCGGCTGCTGCCCGAGGCGGTCGAGATCGGGCTGCGGGAGCTGCGCGCGGCGCCCGAGGCGGAGATGGCGGCCGGCACCTGGCGGCTGATCGGCGAGGAGGGGGAAACGGTACCGGCCGCCGCCCCCGAGGTGCCGGCGGAGGCCTACCCGGCGCTGCTGGAGAGCTGCTTCATCTCGACCCCCGCCGCCGTCCTCTACCGCCGCCGGCTGTTCGAACGGATTGGCGGGTTCGACCCGAGCGTCAGCGCCAGCGCCGACTACGACGTCTACCTGAAGACCGCGGCCCGCTTCCCGGTCCGCCTGCACGGCGAGGTGGTCGCCGAGTACCGCCGGCACGGCGCCAACATGACCCGCGACCCGGAGCTGATCATGAGCGCCGAGATCGCCGTGCTCGAACGCCAGGCGCCGGCGGTGCGCGATCAACCGGCCTTGCGGGAGGCGCTGGAGGCCGGCATCGCCCGCTCCCGCGCCTACCATGGCGAGCGCATGCAAGCGCTGAGCGGAGAATGACCCGGTGAAGACGGCCGTCGCGGAGCTGGCCGTGCTCGGCGGGCCGCCCGCCTTCGCCGAGCCGCTCCACGTCGGGCGGCCGAACGTCGGCGACCGCGAAGCGATTCTGACGGGGATCGGCGAGGCGCTGGACGAGCGCTGGCTGAGCAACAACGGCAGCAAGCTCGAGGCCTTCGAGCGGCGGCTCTCCGAGCGGCTCGGCGGGATGCACGTCGTCGCCACCTGCAACGCGACGCTGGGGCTGCAGATCGCGATGCGGGCGCTGGGGATCCAGGGGGAGGTGGTGCTGCCGGCGCTGACCTTCGTCGCCACCGCCCACGCGGTCGCCTGGGAGGGGCTGACCCCGGTCTTCGCCGACGTCGAGCCCGAGACGCTCTGCCTGGGCGCGACCGAGGCGGAGACGCGGATCGGCCCGGAGACCGGGGCGCTGCTCGGCGTCCACCTCTGGGGGCGGAGCGGCGACGTCGAGGGCCTCTCGGCGCTGGCGCGGGAGCGGGGACTGCCGCTGCTCTTCGACGCCGCCCACACGCTCGGCTGCGAACGCGACGGCCGACCGCTGGCCGCCTTCGGCGACGCCGCCGTGCTCAGCTTCCACGCAACCAAGATCGCCAACTCCTTCGAGGGCGGCGCGATCGTCACCGGCGACCGCGAGCTGGCCGAGCGGGCGGCGACGATGCGGAACTTCGGCTTCGTCGACGAGGACGAGATCGTCGGCCTCGGCACCAACGCCAAGCTCAGCGAGGCCGGGGCGGCGATGGGTCTCGCCTCGCTCGAGGCGATGGACGGCTTCCTCGCCGCCAGCCGCCGCAACTACGCCGCCTACGGTGAGGCGCTGGCGGGGATCCCGGGCCTGACGCTGCTCCCCTTCGACCCGCCCGAGAGCTCCAACTGCCACTACGTGGTCGTCGACGTCGACGCGGATGCCGGCCTCGACCGCGACCAGCTGCGCGCGGTGCTGGTCGCCGAGAACGTGCTCGCCCGCCGCTACTTCTACCCCGGCTGCCACCGGGTCCCGCCCTACGACCGCCGCCCGCAGCTGCCGCTGCCGGTGACCGAGCATGTTCTCGCCCGCTGCCTCTCGCTGCCGACCGGGACGGCGGTCACGCCCGCGGACGCGGCGGCGGTCGGCGACCTGATCAGGCTGGCGCTCTACCAGCCCGACGCCGTCTGCGGCGCCCTCGGAGAGTAGGCCGATGGGCCAGCTGGTTGAGGTCACGGGTGTAGAGGTCGAGGAGACCCTCTCGGAGCTGTTGCTCGGCGCCAGCGTCGACACCCCGACCGCCGGCCGGCGCCTCTCCGCCCACGCGGTCGAGATCGGCGGCTGGGCGCTCGGGCGCGAGGAGGCGGTGACGGCGGTCGAGATCGTCCACGGCGACGAGGTGCTGGCGCGGGCGGGGGTCGGCCAGCCGCGGGCCGACATCGGCGCCGCCTACCCCGACGCCGAGGGCGCCAGCAGCGCCGGCTTCGAGATCGAGGTCGAGGCCAGCCGGCTGCCGGCCCGGGCGGAGCTCGCGGTGCGGGTTGCCATCGGCTCGGCGACGGTCCCGGTCGCCCGCCTGCGCCTGCGCCGCTACTGGCGCGGCCAGTGGGACGAACGCCCGCCGTTGGTCAGCATCGTCGTCACCCGTGACTCCGAAGAGGGGGACTTGGAGGCGACGATGCGTGGCCTGGAAGGTCAGCGCTACCCCCTGACCGAGCTCGTCATCGCGGACCCCGCCGCCGAGGAGGGTCCGGCCACGACCCGCAACGAGGCGATTCGCCACAGCGAAGGCGGGCTCCTCCTCTTCCTGCCGGCGGGCCTGGAGCTCGAGGCCGCCGCGATCACCAACGCCGTCGGCCGGCTGGCGGCGGCCACCGTGGCTTGCGCACTGATCGACGGCCAGCCGGGCGGCGCGATCGGGGCGGCCCTCTACCGGCGCTCGGCCTTCGAGGAGCTGACCGGGTTCGACGCGACGGCGGGGGCCGGGTGCGACCGCGAGCTGGCGGCGCGGGCGCGCGCGTACGACGCGCTGTTCGAGCCCGGCGCGTTGCGCGGGGGCGAGGGCTGAGTGGAGTCGATCGTCGTCGCCGGAGCGCTGGCCGCCAAGCCCGGCAACGGCGGCGAGGCCTGGGTCCGGCTCTCATGGGTACTCGGCCTGCGGAAGCTCGGCTTCGACGCCTGGCTGGTCGAGGAGGCCGACGCGGACGAGGCGGGGCGAGAGTTCTTCGCCGCGACCGTCGAGCGCTTCGGGCTCACGGAAAGGGCGCTGATGGTCGGGCCGGAGGGGACGAGCGGTCCGCTGGAGCGGACCGAGCTCGGCGACCTCGCCGCCAGCTCCGCGGCCCTGGTCAACGTCAGCGGCAACCTCCGGGCTCCGGACCTGCTGGCGGCCTTCCCCCGCCGCGCCTACGTCGACCTCGACCCCGGCTTTACCCAGCTCTGGCACGCCGAGGGCCAGCTCGGCGACCAGCTCGCGCGGCACGAGACCCACTTCAGCGTCGGGCTCACCCTCGGCGAGCCCGGCTGCCGGATCCCGACCGGCGGCCTGGGCTGGATCCCGCTGCCGCCACCGGTCCTGCTGGAGCAGTGGAAGGAGGTTCCGGATCCAGCCTTCGATCGCTTCACCACCGTCGGCACCTGGCGCAATCCGCTCGGGACTCTCGAAGCCGGCGGCCAGGCCTACACGCTCAAGCACCACCAGCTGCGCCGCTTCGCCGGGGTGCCGCGGCAAACGGGGTTGCCCTTCGAGATCGCGCTGGATATCCACCCCGACGAGGAGGCCGAGGCGGCCCGCCTGGAGGAAAGCGGCTGGACGGTGGTCGAGGCAGCCGCGGTCGCGAGCGACCCCGAGGCCTTCCGCGAGTACATCCGCGGCTCCGGCTCCGAGTTCTCGGTCGCCCAGGGGGTCTACGCCGAAGCCCGCACCGGCTGGGTCAGCGACCGCACTGCCCACTACCTTGCCAGCGGCCGCCCGGCGGTAGTCCAGGAGACCGGAATCCCGGAGCGCTTCCGCCCCGACGCCGGGTTGCTGACCTTCACCGAGCCCGAGGAGGCGGTCACGGCGGCCGAGGCGATCGCCGGCTCCTACGCCCACCACTCGCGCGCCGCCCGCGCCTACGCAGAGCGCACGTTCGACTCCGACCGCGTCCTCACCCAGATGCTGGAAGCGGTGCTGTGAGGATCCTCGTCGGCGGCATGGTCGCCGGCGAGCCCGGCCAGGGAGGCGCCGCCTGGGCGGTCCTCCAGTACGTCCTCGGCCTGCGGCGGCTCGGGCACGAGGTCGCCCTCGTCGAGCCGATGGAGAAGATCGAGCCGGCCAGCCTCGCCTATCTGGAAGCCGTCGCCGCCGGCTTCGGGATCCAAGAGGTTGCCCTCCTCGATGCCGACGGTGAGAGCGCGCCGCTGCCGCGGGCGCGACTGGTCGAGCTGGCGCGCGACGCGGACCTACTGCTCAACATCTCCGGGATGCTGACCGACCCCGAGCTGCTGGAGCCGATCCCGGTCCGCGCCTACCTCGACCTCGACCCCTTCTTCAACCAGCAGTGGCACCTGCAGGGGGCCGAGATGCGGTTCGAGGGCCACACCCATTTCGCCACCATCGCCAGCGCGATCGGGGAGCCCGGATGCAGGGTGCCGACGCTCGGCCTCGAGTGGATCGCCACCCTGCCGCCGGTGGTGCTGGAGCACTGGCCGCGGGCGAGCGAGGCGACCTCACTGCCCTTCACCAGCGTCGGCCACTGGCGCAGCTACGGGCCGATCGAGCTCGACGGCCGCCGCTACGGGTTGCGGGCGCACTCGCTGCGCGAGCTGATCGAGCTGCCGGAACGGAGCCGGGGGGAGTTTGCCCTGGCGCTGGGCATCCACCCCGACGAGCGCGACGACCTGGAGGCGCTGGCGCGGCACGGCTGGCGGCTGCTCGACCCGGCCGAGGTCGCCGCCACGCCGGCGCTCTACCGCGACTTCGTCCAGGCCTCGGCGGCCGAGCTGGGGGTCGCGAAGGAGGGCTACGTGCTCTCCCGCTCCGGCTGGTTCAGCGATCGCAGCGCCTGCTACCTGGCCTCGGGGCGGCCGGTGGTCGCCCAGGACACCGGCTTCGGCCGCCTACTGCCCACCGGCGAGGGCCTGCTCGCCTTCGGCGACGTAGACGAGGCGGCGGCGGCGATCGAGAACGTGCTCTCGCGCCCGGCCGAGCACGCCGCGGCGGCGCGGGCGATCGCCGAGGACCTGCTCGACTCCGACCGCGTCCTCGGACGCCTGCTCGAGGCGCTGGGGGCCGCACGGTGAGCGCGGCCCTGCGCGAGAGCGACGACGGCGCCGTGCGGGCGGCGCTGGAGCAGGCGCTGGCCGAAACCCGCGGCGCGTCGGCGCCGGTGGCCGAGCTCTCCCGTCGTCCCTTCGCCTACGAGACCAGCTTCGCGCTCGACGCGCTCGACGCGCGCCTCGCCGACGGCGAGCGTCTGGCGCTGGTGGTCAAGGACGTCGGCGAGGCCGGGCTCTCGACCAAAGCCGCGGCGACGAAGCCCGCCCGCACCCTCGACCCCCGGCGCGAGATCGCCGTCTACCGAGGCCTCCTCTCCCCCGCCGGGCTCTCGACCCCGCGCTACCACGGCGCCGCCGTCGATCCCGAGATCGGGCGCAGCTGGCTCTTCCTCGAGCGGGTCGAGGGCGAGGTGCTGACCGACGTCGGCGAGCTCGGGGTCTGGTGCGAGGCGGCCGCCTGGGCGGCGGGCCTCGATCGGGCGGTGAGCGGCGACGCCGACGTCCTCCTCCACCGCGACGCCGGCTGGCACGAAGGCTGGATCGACGCCGCGCTCGCCGCCCTGGGAGACGACGAGCTCGCCGCGCGCCTGCGCGCCAGCCGCGCGCCGCTGGTCGAGCGGCTCGATGCCCTCCCCCGCGCCTTCGTCCACGGCGAGCTCTACCCCGCCAACGTCCTCGTCGCCCGCGGCGAGGGGCAGGCGCGGATCGCCCCGGTCGACTGGGAGCTGGCCGGCAGCGGCCCCTACGCCCTCGACCTGGCGGCGCTGGTCGGCGGCTGGAGCCGCGAGGATCGCCTCGCGATGTGCCGCGCCTTCCACCGGTCGCTGCCGGCGGGCGCGCCCGGTTTCGAGGAGCTGCTCGCCGCGACCGAGCTCTGCGAGCTTTCGCTGGCGCTGCAGTGGATCGGCTGGGCCCCGGGCTGGGTGCCGCCCGAGACGCAGCGGCACGACTGGCGCGGCGAGGCTTCACGCCTGCTGGAGGCGGTCCTCCCGTGACCGCCCCCGAGGTTAGCGTCTACATCCAGACCTACCAGCACTGCGGCTACATCGCTGGCGCGCTCGACAGCGTCCTCTCTCAGCGGACGCCGTTCGCGACCGAGATCGTCGTCGCCGACGACTGCTCGACCGACGGCACGCGGGAGCTGCTCGCCGCCTACCGCGACCGCCATCCCGACCTGATCCGGCTGGTGCTGCCGGAGCGGAACGTCGGCCCGACCGAGATCTTCCGCCGCGGCGTGGCCGACCTGCGCGGGCGCTACGTCGCCTGGCTCGACGGCGACGACTACTGGTCGGACCCCGAGAAGCTGGTCCGCCAAGTCGAGGCGATGGACGCCCACCCCGGCTGGTCGGCTTGCTTCCACGACGCGACCGTGCGTCAGGTCGACGGCGACGCTCCCGACCGCCCCTACGTCGCCGCCGACGTCCGCGGACCACTCTCCTTCGCCGACCTCCTGCGCTCGAACCCGATCCCCTCGCTCTCGGTGATGGCCCGCGGGGACCACGTCCGCAACCTCCCCGGCTGGGTCTGGGAAGGGCTCTGGGCCGACTGGCTCGCGGTTCTCGCCTTCGCCCGACAGGGCCCAATCGGCTACCTGCCCGAGGCGATGGGCGCCTACCGGGTCCACCGTCGCGGGCTCTCCTCCGGCCTCTCGCGGACCGAGCAGCTGCAGGAGGATCTGCGCCTCTTCGGGCTGCTGCGGCGCTCGCTCGGTGGCGAGCACCGGGCCGGGATCGAGGCGGCGATCCGCTCGCGCCGCGCCCAGCTCGCGGTCGAGCGCGACGGCGTCCCTTTCTCTGGTGCGGTCGCCCTGCTCGCGCTGGGCGAGGAAGCGCCGGCCTACCTCAACGGGCGCGAGGTCTGGGGGCTGACTACGGCGACGGCGGTGGGTGAGCTCGACCGCCTCGACCGCGACGGCGGCCTCGCCCTGCGCCTGGAGCAGATGCGCCAGGCGGCAGCCGCGGCGGCACCCAGCCGTGCCCATTTCCCGGGCGATGACCACGTCCCCGCCGGGACGAAGGAGGGGCGGCTCTTCCTCCTCGTCGTTGGCCCGCTGGTCGACTGGCTCGAGCGTTACAGTCGCCTCGGCCGCCAGCTGGAGGGGTCCGCAAGGCTGGTCTCGCGGGACGACGCCTGTGCGCTCTACGAGGTTGTCTCGAAGGCGGGCGCGCCGGCTCCGATGGGCGCTCTGATCGACATATCCGAGGTCACCCTCGCCGGGCAGGAGGGCCTGCTGGGCTGCCACATCGACCGGCCCAAGCCGGGAACGGTGAGTGATGCCCACGCGATCGAGGTCGGCGGTTGGGCGCTTGGCGACGGCAACCCGGCGGTCGCGGTCGAGCTGTCGAGCGGCGGCCGCGTCTTCCGCCGCGTTCCCCTCGGCCTTTCCCGACCCGATCTCGCAGAGGCCTTTCCGCAGAGCCCCGAGGCAGGGAGCGCCGGCTTCCAGGAGACGGTCAGCCTGGTCGGCACGGCGCCCGAGGTGGAGATCGAGGTCAGCGCGGTGCTGAAGGACCAGCAACGGGTCCCCGTCGGCTCGATCCGCGGTGCCCGGCGCTGGCGGGAGACGCTGAGCGCACCGGCGCCGCTGGTCTCGGTGATCGTCCCCTGTTACGGGCAGGCGCCCTACCTGGAGGAGGCCATCGAGAGCGTCCTCGCCCAGACCTACACCCAGGTCGAGGTCGTCGTCGTCGACGACGGCTCACCCGACAACGCGGCGCGGATCGCGGCGCGGTTCCCCGGCGTGCGCTGCGTCCGTCAGCCGAACCAGGGCCTGGCGAACGCCCGCAACACCGGCATCCGCGAGAGCGAGGGCGAGCTGCTCGTCTTCCTCGACGCTGACGACCGCCTGCTGCCGCGGGCGCTGGAGGCGGGCGTCGCCGAGCTTCGCGCCCACCCCGAGGCGGCCTTCGCCTTCGGCCGCTACCGTCGCATCGCCGCCGACGGGACCCGGCTCGGCGACGACGAGCAGCCCCGTCCCGAGACCGATCCCTACGTGGTCTTCCTCCGCTACAACTACGCCGGCATCCCGGCCGACGGCATCTACCGCCGCTCGGCCCTGGAAGCGGCGGAGAACTTCGACGAAGGCCTGCCCGGGGCCGAGGACTACGACCTCGGCCTCCGCCTCTCCCGCGAGTTCGCGGTGCGGCCGCATGAGGAGTTCGTGGCCGAGTACCGCGTCCACGCCGAAGGCATGAGCCAGAACGCCGCGGCGATGCTGACGATGACCCGCCGCGTCCTGCGCCGCCAGCGCCGCGCCGCCCGCCAGCGCGGCCTGCGCCAGGAGTACCGCGAGGGCCACCGCTTCTGGCGCCGCTACTACGGCGACCCCCTCGCAGCCCGCATCCGCTCCGCCTTCGCCAACCGCGAATTCCGCCGCGGGTTCAGGCTCACGAGATCGCTGCTGCGAACGGATCCGCGAGGGTTGGTCAGCCTTCGGCGACGTTAAGGGGCCGCGCCGGGCGTCAGGATGCGCGTGCTGCCATCGGCCGCAACCAAGACGACGGGCAGACCCTTATCGGCGGCGCGCTTGATCGCACGGCCGGCCAGAGCCTCCTCGGCGTCGACAAAGGCGGCTCGTTCCGGATAGGGAGAGCGACCCTCGATCGCAAGCTCGATCGCTTCGTCCATGACCTTCGCCGCGGGGGATTCCCGTTTCTCACTGCTCATTGCCTTCTCCATCCTTCGATCATCTCACCGTAACCGTGCTTGACCTCCGCGATCGCGGCGCGCATACCTTCTCCAAGGGTACCCGCGTGAAACGGCTCTCCCGGCTGTTTTCCGCCACTCGCCGTGTACCGATGCATCTCGTTGTGTCCATGCGCCCCGTCGAAGACGCGAATCGTCTCGAAACTCGCACCATGAGTCAGCAGCAGGACAACTGCGTAATCCGTGACCTCCCGCCTCTCCGTCGTGAACTCGACTCGCATTTCAGCTCCGAGAAGGTGATCGACGATCCGCTCGTATCCGCCGGCGCCCACCGCAACATAAGCGGCGGCGCGACCAGACTCTCCCCCGTCAGTCCCGCTTGCCCACGTAAAGTCCGCGGTTCCAGGCGGAGCTCTCGCGATACTCCGCCTCGAGGCCGGCGGCGGTGAAGGCATCGGCCATCTCGGCCGGGGTGAAGAGACCTAGGTCCTGGCGTTCGCGGATGTATTCGGGCTGGCCCTCGCCGCCGACCAGGTAGTGGATGTCGAGGACGGCCATCAGACCCTCGCGGTACTGGCGGTACATCCAGGCGAGCTTGGTCTCAGACTCGATCTGGAAGTTGGCGGCGAGGTGGCCGTCCCAGAAGTTTTCCGGGGTGAACCAGGGCTCGACGATCAGCAGACCGGGCGACCGTAGGTGGGCGGCCATCCGCTCGACCGAGCGGTGCATCGCCTCGGCGGTTTCGACGTGGCCGATGGCGCTGAAGAGGCAGGTGACGACGTCGTAGGAGCGGTCGAGCTCGAAGGTCCGCATGTCGTTCTCGTGCAGCGGGATATCGGGGCAACGGGCATGCGTCTGCTCGAGCATCGCCGGGTTGATGTCCAGCCCCTCGCCGCGGTACCAGTTGCCGAGCACCTCGAGGTGGCGGCCGGTGCCGCAGCCGATGTCGAGCAG
>DATFQO010000070.1:0-77822 GCA_035264245.1 Solirubrobacterales bacterium | reverse complement strand
CCCGGGTGATCACCGCCGCGGCGGCGATCATGGTCGTCGTCTTCCTCGCCTTCGTCGCCTCGCCCGAAGTCTTCCTCAAGCTCTTCGGGATCGGCCTGGCGGCGGCGATCTTCCTCGACGCCACCCTGGTGCGGATGGTCCTGGTACCGGCGGTGATGCAGCTGCTCGGTCCGCGCAACTGGTGGATCCCGGACTGGCTCGAGCGGATCCTCCCCCGCATCGACGTCGAGCGCGAGGCGCCGGCGACGGAGAGCGCCAGCTAAGCGAGCTGCTGCCGGGCGGCGAGCTCGGCCGCCGGGTCCGGGTAGGCGAAGGTGCTGAAGCCGATCCAATCGGGGACGCTTCGCACCAGGTGCTCGGGCCCTGTCATCCGCACCCGCTTCGAGCGCATCGCCGTCCCCAGCTCCTGCTGACCGACCCAGACCTCGGCCAGCGCCTGGGTCTCGGCGTCGACCTGGAGGTCGATCTCGAAACCCGGGTCGGAGAAGCAGAGATCGGCGTTCGCCTCCTCCGCCACCAGCCACCAGACGCGCTTGCCCTCCTCGGCGTCGCGGAAGCGGAAGAAGACGACCAGCTGGTCCTGCGGCAGGCGGTCGAGGCGTACGCTGCGCCGCAGGTCCCACATCAACAGCGCCGGATCGGCCTGCTCGGCGCTGATCTCGCGCTTCAGGTGGTCGCGGCTCCAGGTCCCGAGCGAGACGACCAGCGGCCCCAGCGCCTCACCTGCCGGGGTCAGCCGGTAGGCGTAGCCGCGTTCGCCCTGCAGCGGCTCGCGGGTCAGCAGCTCCGAGCGCTCCAGCTCGCGCAGGCGTTTGCTCAGCAGCGAGGACGACATTCGCGGCACCCCACGCTGGATCTCGTTGAAGCGGCTGCTGCCCATCAGCAGCTCGCGCAGGACCAGCAGGGTCCAGCGCTCGGTGAGCACCTCCGCCGCCTGGGCGACGGGACAGAACTGTCCATAGCTCTCCGGCATTGGCTCTGCGGGCGAGTGTAGTCGCCTAACTGCAGATCTTGAAGTTGATAGGCAGAGCGGGCGAGCGTAGAAACGGGTCATCAACCGATCCAAAGGAGATTCAGCAGTGACCCCCAACAGCGACACCCAGACTCCCAGCCCCGAGCTGAGGCAGAAACATCGCAAGATGTGGGCCTCCGGCGATTACCCGTCGATGGTCGAGACCTTCCTCCTCCCGCTCGGCCCGCGCCTGGTCGAGGCGACCGGCATCGGCCCCGGCGACCGCGTGCTCGACGTAGCAGCCGGCACCGGCAACGCCTCGATCATCGCCGCCAAGACCGGCGCCGACGTCGTCGCCAGCGACCTCACCCCTGAGCTCTTCGACGCCGGCCGTGCCCGTGCCGAGGCCGAGGGGGTCGAGCTCGAGTGGGTCGAGGCCGACGCCCACGAGCTTCCCTTCGAGGACGACAGGTTCGACGTCGTCATCTCCTCGATCGGGGTGATGTTCGCGCCGTTCCACGAGAAGGCCGCGACCGAGCTGGTCCGGGTCTGCAAGCCCGGCGGCAAGATCGGCCTGCTCAGCTGGACCCCGGAGGGGATGATCGGCGCTCTCTTCCGGGCCATGGGCCAGTTCATGCCGCCACCGCCAGAGGGCGCGCAGCCGCCGCCGCTGTGGGGTGGCGAGGAGCACCTGCGCGGCCTGCTCGGTGACGGGGTCGAGCTGGAGACGGTCGAGAAAGGCGTGCTCGAGGTGAGCGCCTTCGAGCGTCCCGACGATTACGGCGAGCACTTCAAGCAGCGGTACGGGCCGACGATCGCCGCCCGCGCCAACGCCGAGAAAAACGGCCGCGCCGAGGAGTTCGACCAGACCCTGAGCGAGTTCTGCGCCGAGTGGAACCAGGGCAGCGACGAGGACGCCCACTTCGGCATGGAGTACCTACTGACCGTCGGGCGGAAGCGGGCCTGAGAGCGATGAGCCGGGTACGACGCGGTCGCCCGCCGGCGACCGCGTCGCCCGTAGTTCACTTTATCTCTATTTACGTTTAGACGAATATTCGTTTAATCGTCTAAACTGAGTGGATGCTCTTCCAGACGCCGCCTCTGGCGCCACCACTGAGTGAGAAGCTCGCCGAACTCGAAGAGTTGCGGAAGGCCCTTGGGTACGAGGCGCAGACCCGCAGCCGCTGGATGGGGTCGCTGCGACGACAGGTGCGCGCCAGCTCAGCCGAAAGCTCGACCTCGATCGAGGGCTTCAGCGTCTCCCCCGAGGAAGCGCTGGCCCTGACCAGCGGTCGCCTGACCGCGGAACCGGGCAACGAGGACCGCCAGGCCGTCGCCTGCTACTCCCGGGCGATGGATCACGTCGGCACGATGGCCGTCGACCCCTCGTTCCGCTGGCTCGACCGCGTCATCCTCGACCTCCACTTCGACGTCTGCCACTTCCAGCGGGACAAGGACCCGGGTTTGTGGAGACCCGGCCCGATCGGCGTCACCGGCGCCGACGGATCGCTCGAGTACCGCGGGCCCGACGCCGAGGAGGTGCCGGGTCTGATGGACGAGGTCGTGGCCTGGCTCGCGGAGGACGATCCCGAGGGAAACGTCTTCGTCAGGGCCGCACTGGCGCACCTGAACGTGATCTCGGTGCATCCCTTCCGCGACGGAAACGGCCGCATCGCCCGGATCGTGCAGTCGCTCGTCCTCGCCCGCGGTGGCCTCGCCTCCCCCGACCTCTTCTCGATCGAGGAGTACCTCGGCAGCCACACCCAGGATTACTACGCCGCCCTACGCGAGACCTACCAGCCGCGCCGCGACGCCTCGGGGTGGGTCTCCTTCTGCCTCGACGCCCACATCGCGCAGGCCCGCCGGCGCCTGGCGCAGGTGGAACAGGCGGCCCTCCGCTGGCAGCGACTGGAGGAGCTGGCCGAGGCTCGCGGCTGGCCGGACCGGATCGTGATCGCGTTGGAGCAGAGCCTGCTCGGCGGCACCGACCGCGGCCGCTACCGCGAGGAGGCCGAGGTCTCCCCCGCCACCGCCAGCGCCGACTTCCGCCGGCTGCTCGACGCCGGCCTGGTCAAGCAGCGCGGCCGCTCGCGAAACATCACCTACGTCGCCGCCGACGAATTGCGCGCGCGGGTCGGTCCGGCCGCTAACGCCGCGGACTGAAGCCCCGCAGCCGCAGCGAGTTCGTCACCACGAAGACGCTCGAGAGGGCCATCGCGGCGCCGGCGATCAGGGGGTTGAGGAAGCCGGCGGCGGCGAGAGGCAGGGCGGCTACGTTGTAGGCGAAGGCCCAGAAGAGGTTGCCCTTGATCGTCGCCAGGGTGCGGCGGGAGAGGCGGATCGCGTCGCCGACGGCGCGGGGGTCGCCGGAGATCAGGGTGATGTCAGAAGCCTCGATCGCGACGTCGGTGCCGGTGCCGATCGCCAGGCCGAGGTCGGCCTGGGCCAGGGCCGGCGCGTCGTTGACGCCGTCGCCGACCATCGCCACGGTCCGGCCTTCGGCCTGGAGGCGTTCGACCGTCGCTGCCTTCTCGGCCGGCAGCACCTCTGCGATCACCTCGTCGATCCCGACCTCGACCGCGACGGCTCGCGCCGTCGCCTCGTTGTCGCCGGTCAGCAGCACCGGCCGCAGGTCGAGCTCGCGGAGCGCGGCGATCGCTTCGGCACTCGACGGCTTCACCGTGTCGGCCACGACGACAAGACCGCGTAGCTCCCCATCCCACCCCACCGCGATCGCCGTCTGACCGAGCACTTCGGCCGCGCCGCGCGCCGCCTCCAGCTGCGGAGGCAACGCCTGTCGAGTTTGTTGCCCTATAGGCCACAAAGTCGACAGCGACTCGTCCGATGCACGCCCGACGACGACCGTATGGTCGCCGACGACCCCGCGAACCCCGACGCCCGCTTCGCTCGCGAACTCCTCGACCGCGGGCAGGAGCACGAACTCCTCCTTCGCCCGCCTCGCAATCGCGGCGGCGATAGGGTGCTCGGAGGCGTCCTCGACCGCGCCGGCGAGGCGCAGCACCTCGCGCTCGTCGATCCCCGGCGCCGCGTGCACCGCGACCACCGACATCTCGCCGCTGGTCACCGTCCCCGTCTTGTCGAGGACGACGGTGTCGATCGCCTGGGTCGACTCCAGCACCTCCGGTCCCTTGATCAGCAGCCCCAGCTGGGCGCCGCGGCCGGTCCCGACCAGCAGAGCCGTCGGCGTCGCCAGACCCAGTGCGCAGGGGCAGGCGATGATCAGCACCGCGACCGCGGCGGTGAAGGCGAAGTTGACGCCGGCGCCGTTGCCGAGCCAGAAGCCGAGGGTGGCGACGGCGAGGGCGATCACGACCGGGACGAAGACGGCGCTGATCCGATCGGCGAGGCGCTGCACCGGCGCCTTGCCCGACTGCGCCCCGGTGACGAGGCGGGCGATCTGGGCCAGCGCCGTGTCCTCGCCGACGCGGGTGGCGCGGACTACGAGGCGCCCGCCGACGTTGATCGTCGCGCCGACCACCTCCTCCCCCGGCCCGACTTCGACCGGCACCGACTCGCCGGTGACCAGCGACTGGTCCACCGCCGAGGAGCCGCTCTCGACGACGCCGTCGGTCGCGACCTTCTCCCCCGGCCGGACGACGAAGCGATCGCCGACGGCGAGCTCCTCGACCGCGACGCGCCGCTCGCTGCCGTCGGTGTCGAGCACGGTCACGTCCTTGGCGCCGAGGTCGAGCAGCGCCTCCAGCGCCGCCCCAGCGCGGCGCTTCGCGCGCGCCTCGAAGTAGCGGCCGGCGAGAATGAAGGTGGTGACCACCGCAGCCACCTCGAGGTAGATCTCGTCGGCGCCGGCGCCGCGCTCGCTGACCAGCTCGAACGGCATCTTCATCCCGTTCATCCCGGCGTCGCCGAGGAAGAGCGCGTACAGCGACCAGCCGAGCGCGGCGAGGGTCCCGACCGAGATCAGGGTGTCCATCGTCGCCGCGCCGTGGCGCAGGTTCTGCCAGGCCGCCTTGTGGAAGGGCCACCCCGCCCACAGCACCACCGGGGTCGCCAGCTGCAGCGAAAGCCACTGCCAGTTTTCGAACTGCAGCGGCTCGATCATGGCCATGAGCAGCACCGGCAGCGAGAGGACCGCGGCGGCGATCAGCCGCCGGCGCAGGTCCGCAGTGGGGTCGACCTCCGACGGCTCCTCCTCCCCGTCCTCGGATGGAAGCGAGGCGGTGTAGCCGAGGTTCGCGACCGCCCCGACCAGATCCTCGGGGTCGACCCGCCCGGGGTCGAACTCGACGGTCGCCCGCTCGGTCGCGAAGTTGACCGTCGCCTCGACCCCCTCGAGCTGGTTCAGGCTCTTCTCGATGCGACCGGCGCAGGAGGAGCAGGTCATTCCCTCGACCGGGAGGTCCAGCCTGCTCATCGCGCCACCACCGTAAATTCAGCGGTCCGCACCACGCCATCGTGGCGGAACTGCAGGTAGAGGCGGTAGCGGCCGGCGCTCGGGAAGGTGGCCGCGAACTCGATCTCGTCGGCCGCCAACTCGTGGTCCTCCTCGGGGTGGACGTGGAGGAAGGCGAGGTCGCCTTCGCGCAGGGCAACCAGGTGCCCCTTGGCGCCCAGATACGGCGCGAGGTCTTCGACCGGCTTCTCGTCCCTGCTGACCGTGAAGGAGAGCGACGCGGGCTCACCGGCGAGCGCGCCGTCGGCGTCGAGGCGGACCCCGTAGCCACCGGTCTCGACGACCGGCCGGTGAGCCGGGAACGGCCGCGCCTCGAAGTTCCCGCCGGAGACGAACAGGTCGCCGGCCAGGGTCCGCTGCTCGCCGTCGACCGAGAAGTCGGCGAAGGCGCGGTAGACGCCGGCCGCGCCGAACTTGACCGGCACGGTCCAGATCCCGGCCGAGTCCATCTCGGGATGCAGGTGGCGGAACTCGGTGCCGTCGCGGCGGACCACGATCAGGTGCATGCGTCGCTCGTGCAGCTCGTCGAGCTCGGAGACGGGCTCCCCATCGGGGTCCTCGACCGTGAAGCGCAGCTCCCCCCTCTCTCCCAGCTGAAACTGGCTCCGGCTCACCCGCAACGTGTAGCCGTCGGCGGAGATCCCGAGCCCGGCAGGTTCGTGCTCCGCGGACCCGTGCGCGGTCGCCTCCATCGCGTGCGCGTCCATCGTCTTTTCCGATCCATCACCCTCCGTCACGGCCGGCTCGAAGGCGGAGCCGAGCGCCGCGGCGGCGGCGAAGACGACCACCAGGCCGAGAGCGAAGAGAGCGATCCTCCGATACGGGCGGGGGGTATCCATGTCGGGAACCGTAGCACATACCCAGAGGGGGTATACTCCTCATATGAAAGAGACCGAAAAGGACCCCGGCTACATCGACAACAAGGAGAAGGTCAAGAACCGGCTGCGGCGGATCAGCGGCCAGATTGGCGGCATCGAACGGATGGTCGAGGAGGAGCGCTACTGCATCGACATCCTCACCCAGATCTCCGCCGCCCAGGCGGCGATCGACAAGGTAGCCCTCGCCCTGCTCGACGAACACACCCGCCACTGCGTCGTCGGCGCCGAGACCGCCGAGGCCCGCGAAGAGAAGACCGAGGAGATGATGGAGGCCGTCGGCCGCCTGCTGAAGGGGCGCTGAGCTGTGGCAGTCTCCGCGCGATGAGCGAGACGCCCAGCCGCCGCTTCGCCGCCGCCGCCCAGCGCTTCAACCGCAGCCCGAAAGTGGTCGCGTGGGTGCGGCGGACGCGGGAGCGCGCGCTTGGGGACGACGAGCGGATCGACCACCTCTCCACCGCTCGCGGTCGTCCCGCCGACCGCGCCGCCCGGCAGCTGGTCGCGCTGCGGGGCGCCGAGCCCGGTTTCGCCGGCGAGCTCGGTCTGACCGCGCTGCAGGCCTGGCAGCGGCTGGCCGAGTCCCAGGACCGCGGCCGCGGCAAGGTCGACGTGGCGATCCTCTTCACCGACCTGGTCGGCTTCTCCAGCTGGGCGCTGGAGGCCGGCGACCGCTCGGCCGTGCGGCTGCTGCGCGAGGTCTCCGAGGCGATCGAGCCGCCGGTGCTCGAGCGCCAGGGCGAGGTGGTGAAGCGGCTCGGCGACGGGCTGATGGCCGCCTTCTGGGACGCGCCGAGCGCGGTCGAAACGGCCTTCGCCGCGAGCGAGCGGGTGGCGCCGATCGAGGTCGACGGCTACCGGCCGCGGCTGCGCACCGGGATCCACATCGGCCGTCCCCGCAAGCTCGGCGGCGACTACTTCGGCGTCGACGTCAACGTCGCCGCCCGCCTCGCCGAGGCCGCCAAGCCTGGCGAGATCCTCGTCTCCGGTCCGGCGCTGGAGCAGCTTCCGCCCGGCGCCGCCGAGGCGAGGAAGCGCCGCTTCAGCGCCAAGGGCGCGCCGAAGGGGATGGCGGCCTACGCTGTCTCGCGGTCTATCGCGTAGATCGTGACCGCGTCGGCGCGCAGCGGGCTCATCCCGAGGCGCTCGCGACGGCGATCGAGACGACGTTGTCCGGCCGGATCATCGCGTGAAGTAGGGGACCTCGAGCCGCTCGGCGCCCCAGCGCAGCATCGCCGGCCCATTCCTCGGCGCTGACCCCGAGCCGCCACTCGTACCACTCGCGGTCGCGCACGCCCATGTAGCGGGCGACGAGCGCGTCGTCGTGGAGCCGGACGAACCCCTCGACGTCGCCCGGCTCGGCGACGCGCAGCAGCAGCCGCTCAGTCTCGAGCGAGAACGTCGATGACATCGAGCACCTCCAGGTGGCTGTCGAGGACGAACTCGGCCTCCGGGCCGGAGTCGGCATCGCCCTCGTCGTTCATCCCCCGGTAGCGCGCGGTCCGCATCCCGTGGGCGGCGGCGCCGGCGACGTCAGTGCGGCGCAGGTCGCCGACGTGCAGCGCGCGCGCCGCCTCCGCGCCCAGCGATCCCAGCGCCGCTTCGAAGATCTGCGGCGCCGGCTTGTAGTGGCCGACCTCGTCGGAGAAGGCCCAGCCGGAGAAGTGGCCGAGCAGGCCCTCCCGCTCCAGAAGCTCGCGCAGCAGCTCGCCACCGCTGAAGCCGACGTCGCAGACGATCCCGAGCCGGATCTCCCGCCCCCGCAGCGCCTCGATGCTGGAGGCGATGTCGGGAGCCAGCTCCAGGTCCACTTCCCGGCCGGCCCCGAGGAACGCCTCGGCGACCATCTCCCGCGCGGCCCCCTCGACCCCGAGCGCCCGGACCAGCGACTCGGCCGCCTCACGCGGGTGCAGGTGGTGACCGGCGGCCCAGGAGCGCTCCCAGCTTAGGCCGACCTCCTCCAGGCTCGCGGTCAGCAGCTCCGCCTCGACCCGCACGTCGTGGCTCTCGCAGGCGGCGGCGACCGCCCGCTTCCGCGCTTCGCTCATCGCGCCGGTCGGGACCCGGGCGATCGTGTTCCAGAAGTCGAAGGTGACGGCGTCGATCATCGACCTGATTCTGCACCAGCGCCCCGGGGCCCCGTCTTCAGCGCTTAGAGAACTCAGGAGTGTTTGCTCCATAGGCCTCGCCGGGCGAGACTCGGCAGATGGACGATCGGGTCGAGGTCGGCGGGTTCACGCTCGCGGTCGGCAGCTCAGCCGGCACCCTGATCGAGCAAGGCGGCGGCACCAAAGGGGTCGACGAGGCCGAGCCGCTGCGACAGGCCCTCGACGAGCCGGCCTCGGCGAAAGCCGAGACGGGTCCCGCCTTCGCCGCCGAAGTCGAGGAAGCCTCGGGGTCGACGGCGAAGATCGAACGCGCCGTCGCGCTGGGCAAGGGCATCGGTGAGGGGCAGGCGCTGGATCCCACCCAGCTCAGCCTCGAGGTCGGCGCCCTGCTCGACTGCCTCGAGCGGCTCGACCGCAAGAAACAGCACAAGAAGTCGCTGCAGATGGCGCGGGCGCTGACGTCCCTGCTGATGTTGCTGAAACGCTGGGCCGATCTGCTGAAGACGCTCCGCGGCGCGCTGCGGGCCGCCGAGCAACTGGGCGATCAGGAGGCGATCGGCTGGGCGAGGCACGAGCTCGGCACCCTGCGCCTCGCCGCCGGCGACGTCGAGGCGGCCGACCGCAATCTGCAACAGGCGCGCGAAATCCGCGAGCGGATCGGCGACCGTCGCGGCCTGGCGGCGACCGAGCGGAACATGCAGGTGCTCTGCGACCGGGTGCGCCAGATGCTGCGCGAGAAAGACTTGGTGCGTCCCCGGCAGGGAAGCGGGCAGACCGCACCCCTGCGACTGGCGCTGCTGGCGGCGGCGTTCCTGGCCCTCTTCGGCGGCGGCGTCGCGGCCGGGATGGCACTCGGCGGCGGCTCCGGCGGCGGGGAGACCATCGCCGCGACGGATGCCAGCAACACCGACAACGGACAGCCGGGAGGAGATTCCAGCGACGAACCGGATACCAACGGCGACGCGACGCCGATAACCGACGAGATCCCGGACGAGGGTCCCTTCCCCCTCGAGATCACGGTCACCGGCGAGGGCAGGGGCACGGTCGAGATCGAAGGCATCGAATGCGACGAAGTGCCCTGCGAGGTGTCCGCCGGGGAGACCGTGACCCTTGTCGCCGGATTCACCAGGGGCACGGAATTCGGCGGGTTTTCGGGCTCCTGCAACAGCGAAGAACCCACCTGCACGATGACGGCGGAAGCACCGATGTCCGTGATCGCGACCTTCAACCCGTTCACGCTGTCGGATGACTCCAACGATCTGGATACGAAAGACGGCGGAGAAACGGAGACGGGCGAAACGTCCAGCACCACGGAAGAAGTGACGGAAGAAACCGAAACGTCCCCCGGCGAATAGGAGACCCGATGACGATCGACCATGTCAGCGCCGTAACCGCCCCCCTCTACCTCGAACCGACCGGGAGGAAGCACTCGCTCGAGCTGCTCTGGGGCGACCGGGTGGAGGTGCTGAAAGAGTCCGGAGACCGGGTCGAAGTCCGGGCGCGGGGGCGCGAAACCTTCGGCTGGGTCGATAAAGCGAGCCTCGGCGGCCAGCCCCTGCTCGAGATCTACTTCATCGACGTCGAACAGGGCGACGGGATCCTCGTCAAGACCCCGAACGGGCGCCACCTGATGGTCGACGGCGGCCAGCGCCGCGGCAGGCAGGGCACCGGCAAGAACGCGGCCGACTTCATCGACTGGAAGTTCTTCGAGGACTACGCCGAAGACCGGATCGTGATCGACGCGATGGTCGCCAGCCACTGCGATTCCGATCACTACGGCGGCCTCACCGACCTGCTCGAGGTCGACGCCAGCAACGAGCTCGACTGCGAGGACGTCCGCGTCAAAGCCCTCTACCACGCCGGCGTCGGCTGGTGGGAGGGTGAGAAAGGGGCCACCCTCGGCCCCTATGCCCCCGTCGACGGCGAGAATTTCTTCACCCAGCTGGTCGGCGACCGCGGCGAGGTCGCGGCCGCGCTCGAGCCCGGGGCCGACCCGGCCCTGACCGGCGAATGGAGCGACTTCCTGCGGGCCGCCGTCAGCGCCCGCTGGACCGACAACCACCCGACCACGATCAAGCGGCTCTCGAACGCCGACGGGTACGTACCCGGGTTCGAGCCGGGTACCGCGGGCGAGCCGGAGATCAAAGTCCTCGCCCCGGTCAAGTTCGAGGCCGAAGGCAAGCCGGCGGTGCGCCGCTACAGCGCCACGGACTCGAAAAACACCAACGGCAACAGCCTCCTGCTGGCGCTGCGCTTCGGCGCCTGCCGGGTCCTGCTGACGGGCGACCTCAACCGTCTCAGCCAGGAAGCCCTCCTCTCCGACTACTCCGGCCGGCGCGAGGAGTTCCTCTGCGACGTCGGCAAGGCCTGCCACCACGGCGCCCAGGACGTCTCCTTCGCCTTCCTCGAAGCGATGAGCCCGGCGGTGACGGTCTTCTCCTCCGGCGACAACGAGGGATACGACCACCCGCGCCCGTCGATCATCGCCGCCAGCGCGATCAGCGGCTACCAGCAGATGCGCGGCGACGAACTGATCTCGCCGCTGATCTTCTCGACCGAGCTCGCCCGCAGCGTCAAGATCGACCAGGTGGACGGCACCAGGCGCGTCGCCGGCCTGGTCTACGGCCTCGTCAACGTCCGCACCGACGGCCGCCGCATCCTCTGCGCCACCCGCGACGAGAAAACGCTCGGCTGGCGCATCGACGAAACCCAGTCACGCTTCTGAGCCGAAACTCAGCGGTGCCGTCGGTGCCGCTTCCTCTTCCTCTCGAAAATGTCCTCGAGGGTATGAATGTAGGGAGAAGGGACCCCAAGCCCCTTCGCCAAACTGCGGATGGTCTGCTGAAAGAGTCCGGGGACCGGGTCGAAGTCCGGGCGCGGGGGCGTGAGACGTTCGGCTGGGTCGACAAAGCGAGCCTAGGCGGCGAGGCCCTGCTCGACAGTCTTTTTCCTGCTTAAAGGGAAGATGCTACGTCCCAGGTGGCCGTCGCATCGACATGGCGTCAGGGAGTGGCGGTAGGGCTACAGCTTTGGGTCTAGGCGTTTTTCGGGACCCTGAACTGCAGAATGGCAAGCTGGGCACGGATCAACTCCTCCCCACTTTCGACACCGCGTTCGGCAGCCTGCTCGTTGATCGTAATCGCCTGAAGCATGGTCGCCTTGAGGAGGTCGACGATCTCGTTCCACCCCTGGCGATCAAGCGCGAGCGGCATTCGACTGATGTGGTTCGGATCGAAGATCTCGGCGTCAGGTCCCCCCGGCCAGTTGACCGTATTCGCAAGTAGAGCCTCCGTCACGTCCGCACTGACTAGCTCCAGGGTCTGGGCCGTGATCCCGATTTGTTCGTCTTCGCTTGCCATGAGCCATTTCTCTTGATCCATAAAAGGTCGATTCTTTCGCCGAAAAACCTTCTCCCGCACGCGCCCCCCATAAACCGAGCGCTCCTCGACGATCTCGACGAGATCCACCTTCTGAAGTTGGTCGAGGTGGTATTTCACATGCTTGGCCGTCCGGCCGATTCTCTTCGCGATCTCTCCAGCGCTGGCATCGGCCTCCTTAAGAATGCCGAGCGCCTTGACGCGAGTTGGATGGCCCGCGGCAACCACCAGTTCGTGGTTAACCAGGTTGGCTACCTCACTGGGGCGGATGCCCTCTTCGTCCCTCTTCATTCGCCCGGGTCTCCTTGGTCGCTTGCCATTCCGAGCAGTCGATTCAAGCAATCAGGCCGGTTGCGCCCTATGTCTTTCATACCAGCCTCTGGACTGTAGGCAAGTACTTTGGGCGAAGCTGGGCCTAGGGGCTCGGCTTCTGCCGTAGCACCGGGCTCCTCCCGTAAGCGTGCTGCGGCTCGGAGGGAGGTGGTGCGATGAAGCTCACCGCTAACGCGGGTGTGGGCCAGCTGCAGATCCACATTCGGAAGACGGCGTAATAGCCGGTGCGGTGGGTCCGTCGCGCCCGCATACTGGGCGTCGGCGGGCCCACCATCTACACGGCTGAACTATGTTCGAGTGTCAGCCGGCGCACGGCTTCAAACCCACTGGCGGTCAGGCTGGTCATAGCTGCCGCGCCGGGATCTTCTTCACCTGTCTATCGGAGGCGAACGGCGGCGGGCCGGACATTCAGTCGCTCCCCTGGACTCGCTCCAATCCCACATTTGAGGGACACTTCAGTCTTAAGGCCGGATGCCGCACTCGACCATCTGTCGATGAACTACTCAGGTCTGGGATGTGGGCTATTGGTCAATTGGGTTAGTTCATACCGTTGGCTGTCTTTGACCGGAAGCGACAGGCCGTCAAAGATGCTCCAGTGGACAGGGAGGGTGAGAGCTATGGATTAGCCGCGAGCAAAGGCGCTGGTGGCGCCAACTCGGAGGGGTCGCCAAAGGGCGACGGTTCAACGTCCGCCCTCAATCGAGGGAAGGAGACGATCGACCAGCGTCGCGTAAAGGCCGCCCGCCATCCGGTCCGCGTCCAGATCCTCAACATTCTCACTGAGGACGGCCCGCACAGCCCGAAACGGATATCGGAGAAGACCGGCCACTCACTCAACTTGGTTAGCTACCACATGTCCACGGTCCTCTACGGGGAATGCCAGCTAATCGAGCTCTTCGAAGAAATACCGCGACGCGGCGCGGTGGAACATGTGTACAAGATTAAAAACAGAAGCGGCGATCGGTCACCCCGATTGGCAGAAGATGTTGCCGAAGATCATGACCGCCAATGTCAAGGCAATCGCTCTCAGGTCATTCCTTGATCAAATCGGGGCCTCTGTGGCGGCTGCCGACCCTGAGCGGCTTGACCCTGACGACGCGATCGGCTGGATCCCGGTGCGGGTCGACAGCAGAGGCCGGAAAAGGATCGCCAAAATTCTCCACAAAGCTTTTTCTGATGTGGCAGAGGTCGAGGCTCAGGTCCAAGAGCAGGTTGAGCGGGATCCCCGTAAGGCCGTAACGATGACGTCGGGATTGCGACTTTCGAGGCTCCGGACCAAGTATCGGATGTTGAGGATGCGTAGGGCGCCTCAGGCCCTGGAAGAGCCGGCCCAGGGAAACGGCGCTCTACTCGTCGTCAACCGCGAGTCCTTCCTATGCCCAGTAGGGAGCGCTCGTATGCAGGCGCATCGTCCATCAGATCGAAACGGGTCAGGAAACACACTGTCCCCATCGGCCGCGGGATGATTTGGTTCTACGAGCATGCGTTGGGGGCATTGGAGGAGAGGGCACGCTTTGGTCCTTGAACTTCGAGTTGGCCTCCGCGATGGCACCTCTTATGGCCTCAGGGAGATCGCTGGGCGACTTAACTTAAAGACCCGTGAGTGACCTCACCGGCCGCCGCCCTAGATGGACCACCCGCCGCTGCCACCAGTGACGCTCGACACCTTTGGAGAGTGCGAGCTAGATGTGATCGACGATCGAGTTGCCCACATCTTGAGAATGCGCTCGGGGATGATGGGCGAGCGGGCGCGCCAGAAGGAGATCGGCGAAGAACTCGGGATCAGCCGAGAGCGGGTCAGGCAGTTGGAGGGGGAGGGACTGGCGTTGATCCGCAAGCTTCGCGAAGAGCAACGGCATCAACTTCGACGGCCGCGCTACAGCCGCTGGGTCGCTCGGGGTTACGTCTGGAACCGTTTGAAACGCACCTAGGGTGAGCATTCCAAGCGGGCATCGTGGTCACTGACTGGCCCTTGCGGTAACCGCTTGGGTGCTACCCCTTACGCCTGCCGCGCACTACGCCGAAACACCGCCGGTCGTCTTGCCGTTTGGCGATCACGGTCCAGTCTCGGCCTGCTCCAGGCCAGCCTCAGCCCCTCGCAGCACGTAGGCGTCCGGGTCGTCGACCTCCCATTCTTCCTGGCTGATCCCCAACGGGAGGCGATAAGGCCGGATGGCTATCGCGAAGAAAGGCTCGGGCCGTTTTGCAGTTGCGCTCAAGGGCGAGAGCCAAATTTCGTCTGAATACTCCATAACGTTTAGCTCAAGTGGCCACAGACGCCCCTGCACGTTGCGGAGTTTCAGGAGTCCCGAAAAGATCCCGTCGACGGGCCCAAACGCCGAGACCGCAAGAGACCCGGCTTTAAGATGGGTTCTCGCGGCCTCGGCAACACGGTTATCAGGTGATTCAGATCAGCCCGTGACCCCTTTCACCACCGGGTAGTAACCACTGGCGTGACCGGTGACCTTCGGGTGGTAGCTTTCGCCCGTCGGGTTGGAGAGGCCGTTGATCCACTCGGTCGAGGAGCCGCCACCGCCGTCACAGACGGCGTGACCGATGAAGGACGGGATCACGTCGCGGAAGACGAAGTTCGCTCCCGCTCGCGACGCCGCCGCGGCGACCGCGTTCTTCAGCTGGTCGGCCGTCTGGTTGAGCCGCGTCTCCTCGCTGCTGCTGAACCAGGTGAGCGCGTTGCAATCGGTGCCGTTGAACAGGCGCGGGTAGTCGAGGACGACCACTTTCGCGCTCGGCGCCCGTGACTTGATCGCGTTGTTGACCAGGTCGAGCCGGCCCGGCAGGGTGTTCGCGATGTAGGACTGGGCGGTGTTGATCGCCCCGTCGCAGTTCGACGCCCACGACGGCTGCGCGCAGGTGGTGATCACGCTCGAGAAGCCGGCGTCGTTGCCGCCGATCGTGTACGTGACCCAGCTGGTGTCCGAGGTCACGCTGGTGACCTGGGTGTTGATCACATCACCGGTCTTCGCCCCCGCGCAGGTGGCGTTGACGAACGTCCATTCTGGATGGGCGTTGTGCAACAGGTACGGGTACGCGTAGACCGACCGCTGGCAGGTCGATTCGTAGAACGCCCGCGTCCCCGTACCCGACGAGTAAGAGTCCCCGAGCGCGACGTACTTGATCGCCAGGGCCGGACTCGCGAACAGCAGACAGAGAGCCAGCACGCAGAGGGCTGCTGAGATGCGCCTCCCCTTCATATCGATCCTCCTAGGACTAGACCGCTCCCGCCCGCGCCCCACGGCATTTCATCAGATGTTGCTGATCATACGCCCGGGGTGGCGATCCGCGGCTATCGCGGCAGGCTGAAGCGGACGCTCGTTCCCCCCGCCGCCGGCGCCAGCCAGATGCGGCCGCCGTGGCGCTCGACGATCGCGCGGGAGACGGCGAGGCCGAGGCCGGCGCCGTCGGAGCCGCGCGCGGCGTCCTCGCCGCCGCGGAAGAAGGCGTCGAAGACGCGGTCGCGCTCGGCGGCCGGGATCCCGTCGCCGGTGTCGGCGACCTCGATCTCGACCTCCCCCCTGCCGCCCGTCGCCCGCACGGTGACGGTGCCGTCGGCGGGGGTGTGGCGGATCGCGTTGCGGATCAGGTTGAACAGCACGCGCTGGACCTTCTCCGGGTCGGCCTGGGCGCGCAGCTCCCGCTCGCTCAGCTGGGTGCGGATCTCGACGCCCTTGGCGCCGGCCTCCGGCTGCATCGCCGCAACGGTCTCGTCGACCAGCATCCCCAGCTCGACCTGGCGGATCGACCACTCGATGTCGCCGGCCTCGATCCGCGAGAGCTCGAAGAGGTCGTCGATCAGGGTGCTCAGCGAGTTGACGTTGACCCGCATCGTCGCCAGGTAACGACGTCGGGTCTCCTCGTCGACGATCTCGTCGTCGACCGCCTCGACCAGCAGCCGCAGCGAGGCGAGCGGCGTGCGCAGATCATGGGAGACGGCGGCGATCATCTGCCGCCGGGTCGCCTCGGCCGCCTCGCGGGCGCGCTCGCGCTCGGCCAGCGAGGCGATCCGCAGGCTGACCAGGCCGATCGCCAGGACCATGACCGAGAAGAGCAGCGCGTCGCGGTCGGACACGTACATCATCCGCGCCGCGAGGAAGATCGCGACGAGGACGGCGGCGACGACCGCCACCGTCAGCATCGCCTGGCGGCGCAGCGGGCTCACGGCTGGAACCGGTAGCCGACGCCCCAGACCGTCTGGATGAAGCGCGGGCGCTCGGGGTCGGGCTCGATCTTCGCCCGCAGGCGGCGGACGTGGACGGTGACGGTGCTGGTGTCGGCCAGCGGCGCGCCCCAGACCCGGTCGAGCAGCTGGTCGCGGGAGAACGCCTGGCCCGGGTTGGAGGCGAAGAACTCGAGCAGGTCGAACTCGCGCTGGCTCAGCTGCACCTCGTTGCCGTCGCGGGTGACGCGGCGGGCGCGGCCGTCGATGTCGAGCCCGTCGAAGCGCAGCGGCTCGGCGTCGGCGCCGGGCGGGTTGACCCGGCGCAGGACCGCATCGACGCGGGCGACCAGCTCGCTCGGCGAGAAAGGCTTGACGACGTAGTCGTCGGCGCCGTTCCGCAGCCCGGCGAGCTTGTCCTCCTGCTCGCCCTTCGCGGTCAGCAGGATCACCGGCGTCGGCCCGCCCTCGCGCTCGCGCAGGTGGCGCAGCACCTGCAGCCCGTCGAGCTGGGGCAGCATCACGTCGAGGACGACCAGGTCGGGACGCTGCTCGTCGGCGAGCCGCACCGCCTCCAGCCCGTCGGTGGCGGTCGTCGCCTCGTAGCCGGCGCGCTCGAGGTAGCGGGAGACGATCTCGCCGATCGTCGGCTCGTCGTCGACGACGAGCACGCTGCGGCGAGCGCCTTGGTCAGCCATGGGCTCGATTGTCCCAGCGGCGAGGCTCATCCGAAGGTGAAGGCATAGCCGGAGATCCCGGGGGCGAACTCGAGCGTGAGGAGATGGCGCTGGGCGCTGGGCAGTTCGACCAGGCGATAGAGGCGCTGGTCGGAGATCATCGCCACCCCGTCCTGGACGTCGGTGCCGGCGAAGCGCCGCGGCAGCGGCTTGCCATCGAGCAGGACCCGCAAGGGCCGCGGCCCGCCGCCGCGCGAGCCGAGCACGAGGAAGACGCGGCGGGCGCCGAAGTCGAGGTCGAGGCGGGCGCCGGCGAGCGCGGTGGCGCCCTCGACCCCGATCCGCCACCGCCCCTCGTAAGCCAGGCCGTCGGGCGGGACTTCGGCGGCAGATGCCTGGAAGTCCTCGGTGCCGGCCGAGATCGAGCCGTTGACGAAGCGCAGCGCCCGGCCGGCGCCGAGGTAGCTCTCCGGCGTCGTCACCCCCGCCGACGGAGTCTCGGCCTGGGCCTTGGTGCGGCCGGCGCCGGGGGCGTGCCCGGACTCGGCCAGCAGCTCGCGGATCGCCGCCTCGGTCTCGTCGTATTCGCCCTCGCCGAAGTGGACGTAGCGGACCCGCCCTTTGGCGTCGATCAGGTACTTCGCCGGCCAGTACTGGTTGCCGTAGGCGTTCCAGGTGCCGTAGTCGTTGTCCTGGGCGACGGGGTATCCGATCCCGTTCTGGGCGATCGCGTCGGCGACGTTGCCGGCCTCGCGCTCGAACGGGAACTCGGGGGTGTGGACGCCGACGATCGTCAGCCCGCGGTCGCGGTAGCGCCGGTCCCAGGCGGTCACCTCGGGCAGGGTGCGGATGCAGTTGATGCAGGTGTAGGTCCAGAAGTCGATCAGGACGACGCGGCCGCGCAGTCCGCGCAGGTTCAGCGGCTGGCCGCCGGGGGTGTTGAACCACTGCTGGTTGCCGGTGAACTCGGGGGCCGTCCCCAGCACCGGCAGCGGTCCCTCGTCCTGCTGTTCGGTCGCCGCCGCCAGGCTGCCGACCCCACTGTGGACGGTGCGCAGCCGGGCCAGCTGGTCGCGGACGTCGCCGTTCTGCTCGAGGTCCTTGGTCGGGTTGACGAGCACCGCGGGCAGGTCGCTGGCGATCGCGGTCTGGAAGCGGGTGTCGTAGTCGCCGGCCATCAGCAAGGCGACGATCACCATCACCGCGCCGGTCGCCATCTGCAGCCGGCCTGCCTGCGGCGCCAGCCGGGCGATGACCTTGCGGCCGCCGAGCAGGAGGAAGTAGAGGACGAGGGCGCTGCCGGCGGCGTAGGAGAGCGCGACGGCGAGGCGGCCGGCGGTGAAGGACTGCGAGGCCGAGACGGTGATCACCCCGGCGAGGATCGGGCCGGCGCAGGGGGCGTAGACGAAGCCGAGGCTGCCGCCGAGCAGCAGGCCGGAGCGGAACCCGTCGCCGCTGCCGGCGCGCGGCGCCGGCACGAGGCGCTGGACCCAGGCCTCGAGCCGGGCCGAGACCGCCGGCACGAGCAGGGAGATCCCGAACCCGAGCAGGACGACGATCGCCAGGTTGCGCAGCAGGTCGCCCGGAAGGCCGAGGGCGTCGATTACGTAGACGAGCGCCACGGTGGCGAAGGCGAAGGACAGCGCCAACCCGGTGACGACCCCGAGCGGCCGCCGCCGGCCGCCGGTGACCCCGGCGGAGAGCGCCACCGGCAGCACCGGCAAGACGCAGGGAGAGAGCGCCGTCGCCGCTCCGGCGAGGAACGCGAATGCCATCAGCGCGACCACGACCGTGACTCTGGCAGGAGACGGTTACGAGTCCCTTACAAGTTCGGACCCGCCCGCAAAGAACCCGAACGTTTAGAGAATCCTCACCTAGGATCTGGCCATCAAGCGCCTCCTCCTACTGGTTGCCCTCGCGCTCGCCGTCGCCGCCTTGCAGCCCTCTCCCCCCGCGGCGCAGGCGCTCGACTACGACTGCGCCGACTTCGCCAACCAGGCTGAAGCCCAGGAATATCTGCTGGCGGGGGACCCCTACAACCTCGATGGAGACAACGACGGCACCGCCTGCGAGGACCTGCCGTGTCCTTGCTCGACCAGCGCTCCTCAGGCACCCTCGCCGCCACCTTCCCCTCCTCCGGCTCCGGTCGAAGAACCCCCGGAAGAAGTCCGCCCGCGGTACCGCGGCTACGTCGCCTGCAGCCTCAGCCAGTACGGGCGCCCGGCGCACGAATGCGCGCACAGGGCGCACGTCGGCGCCTTCTTCCGAAGCTCGGTCACCACCACCTACACCGTCTGCGTCAAGCTCCCGACCGGCAGACGCCTCTGCGCGCGGGGACAGGAGGCCGAAGCCGGCGTCACCTACGTGAACAAGATCACGACCTCGATCACCGGCTGGCACAAGGTCCTCTGGTACGTCGGCGGCCGCCGCATCGCCTGGACCTTCTGGCGCGGTTAACCGACGATCTCGAACGGCAGCTGGAGGGTCCCCGAGGGGATTTTCTTGAGAGTGACCTGGAGCTTGTACTTCCCCGGCGGCAGTGGCTTGCCCTTGAGCTTGCCGCTGAACGGCAACCGGTTCTTCCCGGCCTTGCCGCTGGTCACCAGCTTCCCCACTTCCACATACCGCAGCCCCTTCCCCGGCCGCGGCCGCTTGGCGATGATCGAGATCAGCACGGCCGCGGGTGCGGAGAGCCGGTAGCCGATGACGGTCCCGTGCGGAGTGCCCTTCGGCGCCTTGATACCGGCGACGGCGAAGCGCTGATGGGTGAGCGAGAGTCCGCTTAGCTTCGGGGCGACCGGGCGCAGGATGGGGAGCGTCCCGGCGGGCGGGGTCGTCCCCGGCGACGTCGTCGGTGGCGGCGGCGGCGCGCACTGGACCTGGTAGGCGCCAATGTCGACCCCGGAGATGCCATCGCAATCAGTTATCCGCGCTCCGCCGGCGAGATCGGTCTCGCCGGTGAGGACGACGCTGGTGTCGCCGGCACCGCGGGTCGGCGACCCGGCCGCCTCGCGGAAGTCTTCGCCGGCGGCGTCAACGAAGAGCGGCGTCGCGCTCTGGTTGCCGGCTTCGGTCGGCGAGGTGACATTGGCATCGCCTTCGACCGTCACCTCTGAAAAATTCGAATTGGAGAACTCGATGTTGACCGAAGCGGTTGGCGCGAACGCCTTGGCGTAGACGTCTTCTTCGCCCCCGTGGGTGATCGTGTTGGTCGCCGACAGGTTCACCGACGCCGACTCGTTTGCCGCCAGCGCGATCCCGGCGGCACCGCCGATCGCGGTGACGTTGAAGAGTTTCGCTTCGATCGACGTCGGCGACAGCGAGGATTGGAACATTTCGATGCCGTAACCGCCGCCAAGAGAAGGGAGGGCGCTGCAAAGCGAGTCGCGCAGCGTTCCGCGGTCGAGAATGCAAGCGCGACCGGCTTCCCCGCTCGATTCGATCCGTTCGGCCGTGCCTTCGCCCATCACGAAGCCGTACTGAGTCCCAGCCGAGGAGTGGATGCGGATGTCGCGAACCGTCGATGGGTTCGGCAGCCACAGCCCGCGTTCGCCGGTCGCCTCGATCAGCGGCGCCGGCTGCCCCGGTTCACCGGACAGCGTCACTTCACGGAAGACTTCGACGGGACCCAAGGGGTGATAGGTGCCGGGCGCGAGGAGCACAGTGTCGCCATTGGCGAGCCCTCCCGCACCACCGTCGACCACAGTCTCGAGATCACAGGGATCGCTCTGCAGGCAGGGCGGGACGCCATCCCCATCCGGAGCCGCATAGCGAGTGGCGGCGTCGGCGAGCGGAGCGAAGGCGAGGCAAGCGAGCGCAAGGGCGACGACTGAGCTAGACCGGATAAGCATTTGAATACCTAACGGCTGCTGAGCCGCGTCTTTTCGACCCGGGTCAGCTTCCGTTTCAGGCGCTGGAACTGCGCCTCCTCCCGATCGGAGCGTTGGTAGCCTTCGAAGGCGAGGTTCTTCTTCTCCAGCGGGTCCGTCTTCAGGTCGTACATCTCCCATTCGGGCGGCTTCGGATTTTTCTTGCTGACGTCGTAGTAGCGGGCCAGCTTCCAGCGCCCTTCGCGGATCGCGACGATGTGGTTTGGCGGTTTCGGATACGGCGGTTTCGCCTGGCCCGACTGGAAGTCGTCATAGGTGAAGACAACGTAGTCCTGGACCGGCTTCGCGCCCTTCGGCTGCAGAACGAGGCTCGAGTAGTCCTTTCCCTGCCAGTTGGCGCGGGCCGTTTTCGGCGCCTTCGCGAGGCTCGCCAGGGTTGGCAGGAAGTCGACGTGGGAGACGAGCGCGTCGGTGCTCTGGGGCGCCGGGAACAGCTTCGGGTTGGAGTAGACGAGCGGGACCCGGGTCGCCTCCTCGTAGAAGTTGAAGTTCTTCTGCCGCATGCCGCCGTGGGTCAGGCCCATCTCGCCGTGATCTGCCGTACGGACGATCAGCGTGTCGTCGTAGAGGCCCGCCTCTTCCAGCTTGTTCAGCACGTTGACGATGTAGTTGTCGGAGGAGCGCATCAGGTTGCCGTAGTAGTTCAGGTAGGCGCGCTTTTCCTTTTCGGTCCTCGGCTTGCCGGTGAGGTTGAAGATCCGCAGGAACTGTTCCTGCGCCGTCGGCTTGGTCGAGAGGTCTTCTTCGCTGGTCGCCGGCACACCGATATCGCCCTGGATCCAGGAGTCGTCGTAACCGGCTTCTTCGAAGGTCTTGCTCGGGTAGAAGAGGACGTCGTGCGGGTTGACCAGGGAGATGACGAGGAAGAAGGGCTGCTGTTTGGCCGCCGCCGAGCTGAGGTACTGCATCACGCCCTCGTCGCCGGCCTCCGGTGAGCCGGTCGATTCGATGAAGCGCCCGTCGTTGTCGACGAAGCCGCCGCCGGCCTCGGGGACGCTCTGGTTGGCCCCCGCGTCCGGCGGGTTCCAGCGGGTCCAGCCGTAGCGCTCGAGGTCGGAGGGCTGGGCGTTTTCCTTTTCCGCCGGCTTCGAGCAGTGCCACTTGCCCTTGTAGACGACGTTGTAGCCCGCGGCCCGCATCACCGTCGCCAGATTCGGCATCTCCGGCGGTCGCGGCAGTTCCACCTGGTGCGGGTATTCCGGGAACGGCATGTCTTCCTCGAGCGTGTACTTGACCCCGTGCTGGGCCGGGAAGAAGCCGCTCATCAGGGTCGAGCGTGCCGGCGAGCACATGCAGGCGTTGGTGAAGGCGCGTTCGAAGCTGACCCCGTGCTGGCGCAGCCTCCGCATCCCCGGCAGGTTCTGCCGCAGCCAGTTGGGCGGGAAGTGCTGGATCGCCCGCTCCTGGTCGGTGAGGATGAGGACGATGTTCATCCCGGCGACGTCGCGCTTGCCGCCTTTCCCGGCGCCGAGCGCCCGCTCGACGCCGGCGCCCTGGGCGAGCAGCGCCGCGGCGGCGGCACTGGCCCCGGTCCCGAGCAGCTGTTTGCGGGTCAGCCCGTCCTGCCGCTCATTCGCCTCGCTCATCGGTTCCTCCTGAAGACGTCGACCGCGTCGCTTTCGAACGAGGTCGAGTAGAGATAGCGGCCGTCGGGGCTGAGCGCGATCGAGCTGACGCCCTTCAGGGCCCGGGCCCGGGTGCAGCCGTTCACCGAAGCCGCCGCCAGGCAGCCGGCCGCGCCCGGCTTCTGCGCCACCGCGCCGGCCTTGCCGCGGTTGAGGACGGCGATCGCGCCGGTCTCGAAGGCAGCGACGTAGACGTTCCTTCCGTCGGGCGAGAGCGCCAGGCCCTCGGGCGCGACGAGGGCGCGGCCGAAGGAGCAGCCGGCCGAGCGCAAAAAGATCAGACACCCAGCGGTCCCTTCCTTCTGGCTCAGGACCCCGCTGGAGGTGTTGCGGGCGAAGGAGGTGACGCTGTTGGCGAACAGCGAGGTGACGTAGGCCCCCTGGCCTTCGGGGCCGACCGCGACCGCGTTGGCGCCGCTCAGCTCGCGACCCAGGGTGCAGCCGCTGAGCGCGCTCTCGACGATGCAGCCGCTGCCGTCGCTCGCCTGGGCGAGGGCGCCGGTGGTGGGATTGCGCGTCAGGGTGACCACCGCATTGGAAAGAGCGGTGGCGGCGTAGACGTTCGCGCCGTCGCCGCTGATCGCCAAGCCCTCGACCGATTTCAGCGCGATCCCCTTGGCGCAGCCGGAGGTTTCCTCGGCGATGCAGGCGGCGCTCCCGGCCAGTTGCGTCAGAGCCCCGGTCGACGGGTTGCGGGCGAAGGCGGCGACGGCGTTGCCGAAGAAGGACCCGACGTAGACGTTGTTGCCGTCGGGGCTGACCACCACCACGTCGGGTGCGAGGAGGGCGGTGCCGGCGGCACAGCCGGGGATCGGCGCCCCGGAGATGCAGCCGGCGAGCGGCGGCGGCAGCTGCCGCAGGGCACCGGTGTTCGGG
This sequence comes from Solirubrobacterales bacterium, assembly GCA_035264245.1. GTDB lineage: Bacteria > Actinomycetota > Thermoleophilia > Solirubrobacterales > 70-9 > VAYN01. Next base: position 54,506 of record DATFQO010000070.1, on the reverse strand, counting down.
TTGCGCACGAAGCTGGTGATCGAGTTGCCGGCGCGCGAGGTCGCGTAGACGTTGCGGCCATTAGGGCTGATCGCGACCGAGTTCGGTTCGTCGAGGCCGATCGCGACGGCGCAGCCGTCGGCGCCTTTGGCGGCGATGCAGCCCTTGGTCTTCTTTGCCTGCGTGAGGACGCCGGTCTGACGATCGCGCCCGAAGATCGCGATTGCGTTGCTGCCGGAGGAGGCGACGTAGACGTGCTTGCCGTCGGGGCTGGCCGCAATCGCCCGCGAGCCCATGAACGGCCCCGGTCCGTCGAGCGCCCGCGCCTCGGCGCAGCTGCCAGCCTTCGCCGCGCGGTCGACCAGGCAGCCGCGCTTGCCGGCGAGCTGGGTCAGCGTCCCCGGCCTTGGCTTCTGCTTCGGTGCCGCGACGGCGCCGGAGGCGAGTCCAAGCAGGGCAGCGAGCAGCACGACCGAAACTGCGAATGCGCGCGACCGAGAGGAACCCATGGCGCCAACCTATGCGGCCCAACGGACGACCCAGACCCCCCGCTCGGGCAAACGTCCGCCCAAAACAGAGAGGATGTGCGAATGCCACAACCACGCCGCGCAGGCAAACCCAAAGAACCGCGGGACTTCGGCTGGGTGATCTCCTTCGGCTGCAAAACGACGGGCACCCTCCGCCGCCTCAAAGTCGACACCGACCCCTCCTCCGACACCAGCCCGATCGAGGTCCCCTGCCCCTGCGGAGAAACCCACCGGGTCACTGTTTCTCCCTACCGGCGGCGGCGGGCGGCCGACGAGCCGTTCGACCTAGAGGTCAAGAGCCTCGACGAGCTGCGCTGAGAGGCCGCGCGCCCCATCAACGCTTGCAGAGAAGGGGTATTGCCGGAATGAAGGGCTTTGCCATTGTGGCAAAGTCCTAGAAATAGGAAACTAGCTCTGTTATTCTCAAGTTTCTGATGGTCGCAAACTCTTCTTTTTCAGAAACTTCTCTCATAGACCAGGCAGTTGCCTGGCTGGGAAGCCGTATGCCCCGAGGCTGGGTGATTGATACGTCCCCCGCTCTTCCCGACGGCAGTGGGCTCCCCGCCGACTCGAGGATCAGTCTCAGGGCGCCAGACAACACGATCAACACGATCGTCGTGGAGGAAAAGAAGTCGATCTCGCCACAGAACGTGCTCAGCTCCCTTTCCCCAAGGGTGCAAACCGCGCGGAATATGGGCGCCCACTTGCCCCTCTTGGTCGTCGCGCCCTGGCTAAGCAAGCGAACCCGGGCGCTGCTCGCGGACGAAGAAATCGGCTACGTCGACCTGACCGGCAATGCACTGCTGCGCATCGACAACCCTCCTTTCTTCCTGGAAACGGCCGGTGCCGAACGAAATCCGTGGCCGAAGGAGCGGGGGCGAGCCCAACTGCGCGGTGCCAAAGCCGCCCGGCTGATCCGATTGCTCCTTGACGTCCGGCCGCCCTACGGTGTGCAGGAACTCGCTGAGGCGACGAACCTCGCGCCCGGTTACGTCTCCCGCCTGCTGGACACGCTCTACCGGGAGGCGCTAATCGAGCGGGTCCCACGCGGACCCGTGGAGAGCGTGGACATCGCCGCTCTCCTCCGCCGCTGGGCCGACTCCTACGACGTCTTCCGCAGCAACGACAGCAAGGCATTCGTCGCAAGCGAAGGTCTCGAGCTCCTCATACCGCGACTCGCAAGCGAGCCTGGCAGCGGGACCCGGAGCCCGATCACGGGCTCGTTCGCCGCCAGCCGCCTGGCGCCGGTTGCCTCTCCCTCCCTGCTCCTCGTCTACCACGACGCCCCGGCACTCGTCGCCAAAGATCTGGGCTTGATCCCAAGCGACGAGGGGGCGAACGTGATGGTGCTGCGGCCGTTCGATCCGGTGGTCTTCGCTCGTACGCAGGTCGAGGGAGGCCTCCGCTATGCGGCGCCCTCGCAGGTCGCTGTCGATTGCCTTACCGGCAACGGCCGCATGCCCGCCGAGGGCGAGGCGCTGCTGGAGTGGATGCAAGCCAACGAGTTCGCGTGGCGCCTCGACTCTCTGCAAGCGCTCTACGCGAAGGAAGGGGAATGAGCCCGCCGCCGGAGGGCGAGAGCACGCTCCAGTACGTGGCGGCGCGGCGGATTCTGCTCGATGCCCTGGAGGCGCTAAAGCCACACGAGGGCGCCGTCGTGCTCGCCGGCGCAGGCCGTCTACCTCCGCACCGGGCCCAACAGCCTCCCTATCGCCGACTTCACGACTGACGGGGACCTGGCCATCGACCCGGCACTCCTCTCCGACGCCCCTCCCCTCGAGGAGCTGATGCAAGCCGCCGGCTTCGAGCCAACTGTGCTGCAGGGCAGTCCCGAGCCCGGGATTTGGCAAAGCGAGTCGTGATGAGCGGGCTCGAGATCGAGGTGCCCGTCGATCTCATCGTCCCGGCGGAGGTCGCGCCACCAGGCGGAAGCCGCGGCGCCCGCCTCGAGGGGCATGACATGCGCGCGGCCCGCAAGACCCGGGACTGGAGGCGGCACTCGTCGACAACGATCCGATGCAGGTGCAGGCGCTGGACTCCGACGACCTCCGCATCATCCGGCTGCGGGTCGCCGGCATCGCCGCCCTCTTCGTGGCCAAGGCTCACAAGATCGGCGATCGAGTCGAGAGCGGACGACCAGATCGGCTCGCCGATAAGGACGCCGCCGACGTTTTGCGCCTAATGCAAACCAGCTCTCCGGCCGCGGTGGCAGCCACCCTCCGCGAGCTGCTGGAGCACCCGACCGCGCATGCATCCACCAAGAATGGGGTCGACCGTCTGCACCAGCTCTTTGGCAACCGAGCGGCCCCGGGCATCGAGATGGCGACCCGGGCCCTGCGCAAAGCGATGCCCGCAGACCGCGTGCGCGCGATCTGCCTCTCCTACACCGAGAACCTCGACGGATTCATCCGCCCGATCGCTCCGCCCGGCGCTTGACCGCCGCCAGCAAGCGCATCGTCACGAGGACGTGGCCACGGGTGCCGACCACCGCCGCGCGGTAGAGACGGCCGGCGGCGCCGGGGAACCTTGCGCGAGTTTCGGCGCGCAGCCGGATGCCCGCGCCGCTGCCGGCGAGGTGGAAGACGAGCGCGTAGTCCGAGTAGCGGTGCCGGCCGACAAGCGCCAGCTGGGATCCCGGCTCGGCGCGGGCGACCGTGAAGCCGGGGAAAGTCGAACCCTCGGCGAGCGGGCGCGGTCCCGACGCGGTCGTCGCTTCGCAGCCGACCAGGCGGGCGAAGCGGGCGGCGAACGGCGAGGAGAACGAGCCTTCGACGACGCGGCGGAGGGAATCCCAGACGGCCTCGGGCCGCGCCGCAACCTCGACGCCGTGCTCGTCGAGGAACGGCAGCGCGTCGGGGCCTGGATGCGAGGACGCCGGCATCGCTCAGCCAGTGCTGACGATCAGCCAGTAGCGCTTTGCCTCACGGCTGCCCCAGGTGTCGCGGATGGCGCGCACGTGGAAGGCCTTGCGGCCCGCCCGCAGCTGGGTGTAGCGCTTGGGCGAGGTGCAGGGCCTCCACCTGCCCAACTTCGGCGGCACCTGCTCCCCGTTCAGCCGGCAGACATAGCGGACGCCGTTGGAGCGCGAGCGGAAGCGAAAGGTCGCGAAGCGTTTCTTCGTCCTCCGCCCCACCGTGCTGAAGATCAGCGGCGCGCCGGGTGAAAGGCTCCGGGGCCCGTCGTACCACTGGGTGACGAACTGGCCGTCGGCGGTGAATTTCTGCACCCTGGCGCGCCCCTCGTAGGGATAGGGCTCGGCCCGATCGGCGACGTAGACGTACCCGGCCGGGTCGGTAGCGATCGAGGTCGCGGTCAGGAACCGGCCCGGGGCGCGTCCGGGCTTGCCCCAGGAGCCCAGCAGCGCGCCGTCGGCGCTGAACCGCTGGACGCGCTCGTTGGGGGTGTCGACGACGTAGACCTCGCCGGCGGCGTTGGCGGCGATCCCGTAGGGATAGATGAACTGCCCGGGAGCCGAGCCGTAGCTGCCCCATTTGGCGATGAAAGCCCCGTCGGCCGAGAACGCCTCGACCCGGTTGCCGTAGGTGTCGGCGACGTAGACGGGGCCATGGGGGCTGGTGTCGAGTCCCCAGACTTCACCGAACTGCCCGTCGCCGTGGCCGCTGGCACCCCACTTGGACAGCAGCGCGCCGGCGGCGGAGAAGCGAAGGATTTCGTGGGACGTCGCGAGGTAGACGGTCCCGTCGACACCCACCGCGAGGTCGCGGCCGCCGGCAGCGCTCCACTGGCGAAGCAGAACGCCGCCAGGCGCCAACACGTAAATCGTGTCCCGCTGGCCGTCGGAGACGTAGAGGTTGCCGGCGGGGTCGGTGGCGATGTCCCGGGGCTCGAAGGGATCGCCGGACAGCGCGAAGCTGCCCACATCCGCCAGGAACGTGCCATCGCTGGAGTACTGCTGGATCGAGCCGCTGCGCAGCGGGTTCGAGAGGTACACATGCCCGGCCCCGTCGGCCGCCACCGAGAGCGCGATCGGCTCGAATCCGATCGAGGCGTGCGCGGGCTCCGCGCCAGCAGCCGCGCTGGCCGGACCGGCCAGAGCGGCCAGCGCCAGGAGCTGGGAGACCACTAGCCGCGCGGCAGTTGGCATCACGCCAACGAGGATGCCGCAAAGACGGAAGCATCGTCGTGAGCGACGACGCCGTGCCTCTGCGCGCGAGCCGTGACAAGTACCGGCTTTCGTCCGGCGGAGTCTCGTCGAGCACGAACTCGACCCCGACCATATGGACGATCTCGGGCGCAATCTTTTGTCGCCTTTGAAGTTGATGTCGTCCACTTCTCGATCCCCTGCTGGAGAATCGCCCGATGGCATCCCGCCCCCAGTTCGACCTCAGCGCGCAGCAGGCGCGGCGGCTGGCGATCGCGGCGCAGGGCCTGGCCCGACCGAGACCGACCGGGCGGGTGGACGCGCGGCACCTGCGGCGGGCGATCGACGACGTCGGCCTGCTGCAGCTGGACTCGGTCAACGTCTTCTGCCGCTCCCACTACATGCCGGTCTTCTCGCGGCTCGGTCCCTATCCGCGGGCGGCGCTGGACCGGCTGGCCTGGCACGCGGACGGCACCGCGAAGCCGGGGCGGGCGGGGCGCCGGGACCTGATCGAGTACTGGGGGCACGAGGCCTCACTGCTGCCGGTCGAGCTGCAGCCGTTGCTGCGCTGGCGGATGGCGCGGGCCGACGCGCTGGCGTGGAAAGGCGTGGCGCGGGTGGCGGCCGAGCAGCCAGAGTTGCTCGAGTTCGTCCTCGACGTGGTGCGGGAGCGCGGGCCGATCCGTGCCTCGGAGCTGGCGGCGAAGGGGCGCCGGCGGGAGCCGCGGGAGATGTGGAGCTGGAGCGAAGAGAAGACCGCGCTCGAGTACCTGTTCTTCGCCGGGCGGGTGTGCGCGGCACGGCGGGTCAACTTCGAGCGGCTCTACGACCTGCCCGAGCGGGTCCTGCCGCGGCCGGTTCTCGAGGCGCCCACGCCCTCGCAGGAAGAGGCCCAGCGGCAGCTGATCCTGATCGCGGCCAAGCGGCTGGGAGTGGCGACCGAGGCCGACCTCGGCGACTACTTTCGCCTCCCCCGCACCGAGTCGAAGACCCGCGTCGCCGAGCTCGCCGAGGACGGCGGCCTCCTCCCGGTCCGGGTCGAGGGCTGGCGCCAGCCGGCCTACCTCTCGACCGAGCGGCCCACCGGCCTGCGCCGCGCCGCCTCGGCCCGCGCTCTGCTGACCCCGTTCGACTCCCTGGTCTGGGCGCGCGATCGAACCGAGCGCCTCTTCGACTTCCGCTTCCGGATCGAGATCTACACGCCGGCGCCGAAGCGCGTCTACGGCTACTACGTCCTCCCCTTCCTCCTCGGCGACCGCCTCGTCGCGCGGGTCGACCTCAAAAGCGACCGCCAGGCGGGCGTCCTCCGCGTCCGCGGCGCCTTCGCCGAGCCGGGCGCCGAGCCCGCCCATGTCGCCAGCGAGCTGGCCGACGAACTGCGGCTGCTCAGCGAGTGGCTCGAGCTCGGCGTCTCGGTCGCGCGTAAAGGCGATCTCGGTGAACCGCTGCGGAACGCTCTCGCTTGAGTTAGGGTCGGCTTCCTATGGGGACCGATCCGGCGCTGGCGGCTTACGAGGCATTCGCCGCGGTCTACAACGAGTTCAACCACTCCAACGACTACGAGATGTGGCTGGGCCGGTCCCTCCTCCCGGAGCTGGGCAAGCACGGCCTGCGGGAAGGCGGCAGCGCCCTCGACGTCGGCTGCGGGACCGGGCGGGCCTTCCAGCCGCTGCTGCGACGGGGATGGCAGGTCCAGGGCTGCGACCTCTCGCCGGCGATGCTGGAGCTCGCCGCGCGGGAGGGTGGCGACTCGGTGCCGCTGCGGGTGGCCGACATGCGGGAGCTGCCCCACCTCGGCGACTTCGACCTCGTCCTCTCGCTCAACGACTCCGTCAACTACCTGCTGGGTGACGAGGACCTCGTCACCGCGCTCGCCGCGATGAAGGCGAATCTGGCAAAGGACGGGCTCCTCATCTTCGACATCAACTCGAGCTCGACCTATGCGACCGGCTACGCCGAAACCCGGGAGGTCGAGCACGACGGCTCGCGCTGGACCTGGAGCGGCCGAGGCGAAGTCGCGCCATCGGTCTTCGAAGCCGAGATCAGCGGCGACCGGATCGAGCCGATCCACCACGTCGAGCGCTTCCGCTCCGAAGCGGAGGTGCTGGAGGCGATGCGCTCGGCCGGGCTCGAGCCCCTGGCGACGTACGGCATGAGCGAGGCCGACGGAGAGGTCGTGCTGTCGACGCCCCCGGACGAAAGCCAGGCCTACAAGCTGGTCTTCATCGGCGTTGCCAAACCGACTAGTTGAGCGAGGGACGGATTTGGATCTCAGGCGGGTTCTCGTGGCTCTTGTTGCGGCATTCGCTTCTGGACTCTTCCTTTGCGGATGCGCCACGGACGACCCCCCGAGCCTGAGTGAGATCAAGGCTTTCCGTGCCTATCCCGTCTACTACTCGGGGGACTCCGTGGCCGGGCATTCCCTGAATGAGGTTCTCGGGGATCCGGCCAAGTACGAAGACGAACGGGATGCGGCCTGGGTCCTCATCTACGGCAAGTGCGAGGACCCGCCGGACGAAGGGGGCTGCCCCTACCCACTGCAGATCCACAACCACAGCACCTGCTCCCGCTGGGCGAGCCAGCTTGATCGCAACCACCGGCTTTTCGATTTCCACGGCGCCAAGGCGGCGAGGTTGTTCCAGGGAGGCGGAGCTGCCTGGGAAATCTTCACCGGCCGCACGACGGTGGCGATCAGCGCTATAGATCGACACATTCTCCTCTCCGCCGCGAGGTCGCTGCGAACCGTTCAGCGGGATTACCCGTCTCCACTCCCCCCGCCGGCACCGGGCTCGCTTGATGGCGAGCTGCCCTGCCAGGACCAGTCCTGATCGGGCCGGAGCTTGGCGCTGGCGTTGCTCAGGGCGTCGCAGGCCGATTCACGAAGGCTGCGTAGGCACGACACGGCTGCCCCCGCAGGCCCGGACAGGGAGGCAGGCCGGTCGGCACGCTCACCCCGGGGACGACCGGCAGCAGCAGGTTGGAAGGCGTCGCCGCGCCGTAGGCGATCGCGACCTGGGCGGTGCCTTCGGGCTCGGCGTGGTCGAAGGCCCAGATCGGCTGGGTGCCGTTGGGGGCGGCGATCGTGACCCGGATCCGCGAACCGGCACGGTAGGCGTGCCCCTCGTAGTAGAGCGGGATCGTCACCGGCACGAACTGATCGGCCGGCAGCGGCGAGACGTCGGCTTCGCGCAGGCTCAGCACCGGCTCCAGCGCGGTGCTCTTCTCGGCGTCGAGCTTGCGCTCGTTGCCCCGCACCCAGCCGTTCTGGACGAAGGTCTCCTTGCCGTCGGGCCGGACCTCGCTGATCGTCGCCTGCAGGTCGACGTTGGGAGTCGAGGAGCGGACCCAGACGTTCACCGCTCCGGCGCCGATCACGGTCGTGTTCGCGCCCAGCGGAGCGGTGAGGTAGGAGACGGCGCTCCCCGGCGGGCTCTGTTCCCAGTGGTACTGCGGCAACGCCGTCCAGAGGCCGCCTTCACCGGAGGCGGTGTCGCCGCTGAAGTCGGTCTTCGGCAGGGCGCCCGCGTCCCAGGTGAATTCGTCGGCGCCCGAAGCGGCTGGCGCGCTGCCGCTGAGGGCGCCGCCCGGGGAGAGGTACCAGGCCTTGGCTGCGGTGCCGGGCGCGGGGAATTCGGAGAAGGACTTCTCGAAGCCAGGGTAAGGCCGGCCCGGTGAGAGCCCGCCGGCGCCGCTGTCGAAGAGGACGCGGACCGGCTTCAGGTTCTCGAAAGCGGCCTTCGCCAGGCTGTAGGTCGGCTGCAGCTGGATCGGGTCGGGCGGCAGCGTCAACCCGGGGATCCCCATCGCTTCCTGGTAGATCAGCGGCGCCGCGGCCTGGACCGCCGCCGAGGCGAGGATCGGCGGTCGCTTGGCGACGTAGATCTGGAGGAAGTCGAACCAGCGGTTGAACGTCTGCGGGTCGAGCGAGTCGACGTGGGTGCCGTTGGTGAAGGTGAACCACTTCTGGCGCGTGCCGCTCATGTGCTCGGCCAGGGTCGGGCAGTGGCCGCCGGTCTGCTCGTCGGTCCACTGGCAGGCCATGAAGGTCGGCACCTTGATCCTGTCGACGAAGGTGACGGGAGAGAGCGGGTCGGCGACCTCGGGTTTGTAGTGGTCGTTTTCTTCGACCTTGCCGAGCAGGTCGACCGCCTCGGGGTGCAGCGCCTGGTTGGCGGCGCAGGTCTGGTCGCCTTCCTGGACGCGTTGGTAGGCCCAGCCCTGGCCCGAGTTCGGCCCCGCGGCTTCGGCGTCGTGGACCCGCTCTTTGGCCCATTCGAGCGCGAAGCCGGTGTTGAGGATGCCGCCGGGATACAGCGTCGTCTGGGTGTTGTCGATCACCGACAGCGGCGAGATCGCGGCCAGGCTCGGGGGCTGGGTGGCGGCGGTAAACAGCTGGCTGATGCCGCCGTAGCTGATCCCCATCATCCCGACCCTATGGTTGAGCGCCCAGGGCTGGTGCGCGATCGTCTCGACGACGTCATAGCCGTCGAGGCTCTGCAGCGGCTCGAAGAAGTCGAAGGCGCCCCCCGAGCAGCCGGTGCCGCGCATGTTGACGTCGACCACCGTGAACCCCATCAGGTTGGCGAGGATCGAGATCCCGCTTTCGGGACCGGCGGGATTCGCGTACCCGTAGCCCGAGTACTCGATCAGGGTCGGCGTCGGGCCGCTCGGCAGTGGCGGCAGTTCGACCCCGGGGAGGACGTGCGTCACGTCCTGCGGCGGGTGAACGTCGATCGCGAGCCTGGTGCCGTCGCGCGTGGTCAGGTACCCGTATCCGCTCGAGGGGATCGACTGGTTGTAGATGCCGGTGCTGGGCGGCGCGGACTGGGTCGTCAGGACCTGCAGCGGGAGCGATTCCGGTCCGGCAGCGGTCAAGCCGACGCGGTAGCCGGCGCCCGGAGCCACTTCGCGGAAGAGGACTCCGCCGAGATCGTTCGCGTTCCTGCTCGCGACCGCGACGCCTTCGCTGTCGTAGAGGGACACCTGAGCGCCCGGGGGAAGGCCAGTCGCGTAGACCTGTTCGACGCTCCCGTGCGCATCGAACGCCGGGTCCGCGGCGGCAGGACCGGGAGCGAGCAGCAACGCGAGCAGGCCACAGCAAAGCGCCACCCACGACAGTGCCCCACGCCGGCCGCGCCGACAGTCCGCCTCTCCGCCTCTACCTAAGATTGGGTACTTGTACCACGCAACACAGACTTTTCAAACAGTGGCCGCAAACCGCTTGGGCAGATGTAGACAATAGCTTCCGGAGCATCTGCCATCCTCAGGAGGTGGCTGAAATGGGGAGCAAGACCGAGCCGCTTGAGTTGATCGCGGCACCCACGATCGAGAAGCGGATCTTTGTCGTCCGGAAACGGCAGGTAATGCTCGACCAAGACCTCGCGGATCTCTACGGGGTGGAGACCAAGAGGTTGATTGAGCAGGTGAAGCGAAACCTAGACCGCTTCCCGGAAGACTTTATGTTTCAACTCAACATGGAGGAGGTGGCGGCTTTGAGGTCGCAGATTGCGACCTCAAACACCGGCCGTGGCGGACGACGCTACGCCCCTTACGTCTTCACCGAGCAGGGAGTGGCGATGCTCTCGTCGGTTCTTCGGAGCAAGCGGGCGATAGCCGTCAACATCGAGATCATGCGGGCATTCGTCGAGTTGCGGCGCAACGCCGGCTCCTACGCAGCGATCGAGAAGCGACTGGAGCAAATCGAACAAGGAGTAGGCGAACACGACGAGCAACTCGGGGAGATTTTCAGCGCTCTTCGTCAACTGATCACCCCACCGCCCCAATCGAAGCACCCGATTGGCTTCAGGGTCCGGGAGCCTGGCTAGGCGAACTCGATCACGCTGCGGATCCCGTCCTGGGCCTCCATCAGCTCGAAGCCGCGGTTGACCTCGTCGAGCCCGATCCGGTGGGTGACGAACGGCTCGAGGTCGATCTCCCCGGCCAGGTAGCGGTCGACGAGGGCCGGCACCTGGTCGCGGCCCTTGACGCCGCCGAAGGAGGAGCCGGCGACGCGGCGGCCAGTGATCAGCAGGCGCGGGACGACGTCGAGGGTCTCCCCCTTGCCGGCGACCCCGGCGACGGTGCAGAGCCCCCATCCCATCCGCGCCGCCTCGACCGCCTGGCGCATGACCGCGACGTTGCCGGTCGCCTCGAAGGTGTAGTCGGCGCCGAAGCCGCCGGTCATCTCGAGGATCCGCTCGACCGTCCCCTCCCCGCCCTCGAGCAGGTCGGTCGCGCCCTGGCCGCGCGCCAGCTCCAGCCGCTGCGGCGAGAGGTCGACGCAGATGATCCGCTCGGCCCCCTGCAGGCGGCAGCCGGCGACCGCCCCGAGCCCGACCATGCCGGCGCCGAAGACGGCGCAGGTGCTGCCGGGCCGCACGGCGGCGGTGTTGATCGCGGCGCCGAGCCCGGTCGAGAGCCCGCAGGCGAAGAGGCAGGCGTGCTCGAACGGGGCCTCCGGGCTCACCTTCGCCAGCGCGATCTCCGGCATCACCGTGTACTCGGCGAAGGTCGAGCAGCCCATGAAGCTGCGGATCTCCTCCCCGTCGCGGGAGATCCGCGTCGTCCCGTCGGGCAGGTGTCCCTTGCTCTGCTCCTCGCGGATCGCCAGGCAGAGGTTGGTGCGCGGGTCGAGGCAGTGGATGCACTCGCCGCACTGGGGCGAGAAGAGGGTGACGACATGGTCGCCCGGCGCCAGCGAGCCGACGTCCGGCCCGACCGCCTCGACGACGCCGGCGCCCTCGTGGCCGAGCACGGTCGGCGCATAGCCGGACGGATCGGCGCCGGAGGCGGTGTAGAGGTCGGTGTGGCAGACCCCGCAGGCGTGCAGCCGGACCAGCACCTCCCCGGCCCGCGGCTCAGCCAGCTCGACCTCCTGCACCGCCAGCGGCTCCCCGAACTCCTCCAGCACGGCGGCGCGCATCCTCATCGGGCGAGGCTCCTGCCGCAGTCGGCGATCGTCTCCTCGACCGGGCGCGGCTCCCAGCCAAGCGCCCTCGCCTTCGCGTTGGAGAGCTCGACCCGCTTGCCGAGCTGACCGACGACCGAGCGCGCGGCGGGGTCGAACAGCGCCATCCCCCGCACCAAAAAGTTGGGCACCGAGCGCTTCGGCACCTTCGCCGCCTCCGGCCCGAGGCGCTCGCGCAGCACCGCGGCGACGTCGGCCATCCACTGGAAGCGAGCGACCGCGAGGTAGCGCTCGCCACCGGCCTCGGCGGCGGTCATGGCGAGGATGTGCAGATCGGCGACGTCGCGCACGTCGACGACGCTGAACCCGATCCTCGGAATCCCCGGCATGCCGTTCAGCAACCGCTCGACAAGGGCCAGAGAGCTGGAGCTCTCGCCGCCGAGAACCGGGCCGAGAATCGCGCCGGGATTGACCACCGCCAGCTTCTCCTCCTCGCCCCGCTCCCGCACAAAGTCCCAAGCCGCCCGCTCGGCGATCGTCTTCGAACGCGCGTAAGGCGTCAGCTTGGGATAGTCGGGGTCCGTCCAATCAGCCTCGGTCAGTGGCGCCGAAGCCGACTCAACGCTGCCACGCACAGCCGCCACCGAAGAGGTGACGACCACCCGCCGCACCCCAGCGTCCAGAGCCGCCCGCAACACCCGCAACGTCCCCTCCCGCGCCGGCACAACCAGCTCGTCAGGGTCCTTCGGTTGTGCCGAGGGAAAGGGCGAAGCAACATGCAGCACGTACTCGCAACCAGCAACCGCCTCCGTCCAGCCATCATCCGAGCGCAAATCCGCTGCCAGCACCGCAAGCCGATCGCCAGGATCGACCTCGGACCCAACGCGCGCCCGAACTTCCTCCTCCTTGGCAAGGTCGCGCACGGTCGTCCGCACCGCGTAGCCGCGCCGCAGCAACTCGACCACGCACCGCCCTCCAAGGAACCCCGACCCGCCGCTGACCATGACCGTCCGCATGAACGACAACCTACCCCGGAATGCCTAACTGGCCAGTGATCATTGCTGCAACGTTTTGGAGGATGAACGTCCTAGGCAGCCCGCGAAAACCAATCTTCTTGTGCTGCCACGATCTGCAGCGATGGTTGCCCCGCGGTGGCGGAAAGAAAGCAGCGTCGCTCCGCTGCCTGAACGAGAACAAGGGGAAAACTCGAAGCATCCGAAACGATCCCGGGCGCCGCATCCCCAGGTATCCCCTCACCACCAAACCTCATCAAAGATCCGTCCAGAGGATCCGCCTTCGTCGCCCGGTATGCGCGACGAATTAGCTGTAAGTCGGTTGGTGCCGTAGAGCGTCCAGCCAAGAATTCTCCCGTTGCCGCGCTAAGACAGGCCGCCAACACAGCCGGGTCTCGTCCAGCGTAACTTCTTAAATAATCTTTATAGAGCGACTTCCCAAATCTCTGGCGATCACGAGCAGCGAAGGCAATCGCCAAGCGCAAGTCACTTCCCTGGAGCTCATCAACGGACAACTTCACCGTCTTTCCTGCACCGCGACTCCAACCAAGTTGTTCGACGGCAGTGCAAACAGCCCGGAACTGAGACACATTGAGCTTCTTAAGAGTGGATCCCAAATGGGGTGCCACCTCTAGAAGCGCCTCATGCGATGGCCAAGCAAGGGCGGCAGTTGCGCAAACCATCTTGGCCAAGGAACTCTCTGCATTCTCAATTTGGCCGATCCACCAGTTGCCAAATCGCCGCCCACCTTTCGCCCTCGCGTATTGCAACCGGGCCAGAATTGGCGCCGATGAATCAGAAAGCTCGGCGCAGGCCCCACTTCGACTAGGGCGCCCTTCAGTACTTTTCAATACGAACCCATTGCTGAACAATCCCCAGGACTCACCCCATCGCTCAGCAACCAATTTGATCGACTCTGCCAGGATCGCTTGAGGTGAAGAGTCGGACTCGTAGAGACGACGTACGTCCAGCACGACGGACCGAACATCTTCCATCGTTGGGCTCAGGGCAGAGTCTCGGGCTAAAAGAGTATCGATTGGCTCCGCCAGTTCAAAAGGGAGATCCCCTTCGAACAATCGGTAAGGACGCATGATCATTGCCAATGCCCCAAGCCAGGATGGATTCTCCTCATCGAAACCACAACCTGAATCGCCAGCAAGGATTTGCTCTACCGCAAGAGCGCTAAGCCGCTCGTCTTCTTCCACGCCTTGGCCTTGATTGGCCGTCACCGCCCATAGCGCGCGCTTACCAAAATCATCAACCTGTTCATCGTCCCAAAGTAGATGCCAGTCATCATCAGAGATTTGACGAAGACCGCCGGTCCGAACGCCCGCCAGCAGCCACCGGGTGCGTTCCCTTCCTTTGACAGTCGGCAAGTAGCTGTGCCAAACAGACAGATCAGAACCTTCAACTGCAAGCAGGAGTCTGAGTGCGTTTTCTCGATCTGCGCCTGCAGACGAATCTTTGAGAAGCTCCCACACTCGTCCTGCAGTCACCTCCCGCCCAGCTCCCTCTGGAAGAACCAATCTAGTTGCAAGGGGCCTCATTGGGCCGGCTGCCAAAGCGTGTCGTTTTCCGATTCCTTCAAGGGCTATGTCAATGGCCTCTTCCCGACTCATCCGGTCTTGAGCGAACGAATAATCACCTAAGAACATCGCGGCCAAAGTACGCGGACGATCAGTCCAACGCCATTCCGGATCATCCAGTAACGCCTTGAGACGAAAGACCAGTGACGGCAACTGCCCACTGTTGTAGAAGCCAGCGTAAAAACGGATGACATTCAACCAATACGGATCTCGAGCCAGACCATCAAACCGATCAATGATCGTACCTTTTTTCTCATCCCCCGAACGTGATACCTGGGCGGTGGAGAATAGAAAGGCCGCAGCAAAATACTCGCGCAGAGGTTGGACCTCAAACTCAAAGCGGCCTTGTACGCGAGACACCAAGGCCAACACACGCTCTACCATCCCCTTAAATAACTCATCGGCAAGCGTAGTGTCAGCACCCTGCGACTCCAGGTAAGTGCGCACCTCGGTTTCGAGCTCTTTCTGAGCGATACTGCCCCCCGAACTAGTTACTTGAGCTTCACTGTGCAGCCTCCATCCGAGGTATTCGTGGAGAGCTTCAAGAATGTCTCGATAGTCTCGAACGACTGCCGCCTTGACAGCCTCTCTATCGAAGAATATGTCGAGGTAACTTTCATAGAGATCAGTACGTTTATCGGGTAGAGAAGCTCCCTTCGTGAGAATGAGGCTCAACAAAATAGTCAGTTGCATTGGATTGCGAGCCAAGTCTCTTATGTGCGGCTGATCAAGTTGATTCGAGAGCGCCTTTTTCACAGTTCGCGCCTCATCTCGCGATAGGCCTCGCGCTGACGCCCAACGTCCCGCATACTCCGCCGCTAGGTCGGCCGTGATTGAAACGAGTTGTAGGTGGGGAATATCGGCTTGGGAGAATCCAGGCGACTGGGTAAAGGCGGCCGGACGACTCGTGACAACAGTCTGCAAGCCGATTGCGACCGCACTCAGGCGCTCGACACCAAGATTGATCGCCTCACAGATTTTCGATCTCCAAACTCAGCTACCTCATCGAGTCCGTCCAGAACAATCAGGGCGTAGCTCTCCCGCAGAACCGCAAGGAGATCGCTAGGTGCAAAGTCCACCCCACCTGAGAATCGCATTACAGTGCAAGCTAAGAATCCCTCGAGGGAGCGAGGATAGGCCTCGGGTAGACCTCCCCATTCAGGCTCACCCTCATAGGGATCCCCCCCCTGAAGAAACGCAGCAAAATCGCGAAGGTCGATCTTCAGCGGGAGGCGTGCGGGGCCGCTTTTATGGTTTTTTGGTACACGGCGAAGTTCAGTTTTCCGCAGTAACCTCATTCTATGGATCTGACAGAGGTATTGAGCAAGGGTCGACTTTCCTTGGCCCGGCGCCCCCTCAACCACCACTCGCGGTAGTGCGTCCTCAGTGCCCCGATGAAAAAGAAGATCGGCACCCCCCACCGCCGTCGACTCAGGTCTCACGCTGCGATGTTGATCCGGGTCCAGGCTATTTATGAGTCTCATTACCGGCCGATGGCGACGGCCACTCTGCAGTGGCAGCGTGACCGGAACATCAATGAACAGGTTGAGTAAGTCCCGCTGAAGGTCGACTTGGCGGAATCGAACCTCCTTATCTCCCTTCCATTGTCCTGCAAGAAAGGCCTGGATAGCATTCATCCGTCTTGACGTGTCCTCGGTCAGATGATTCTCAACTAGCTCCTTGAGGATGTCGGTTGGCGTGAGGAGGTCGGGGTACCCCCAGCGCAACTTTGGATGTTTTGCCACGCGGACAGACAAATCGGCTCGCCACCAGCAATCAGCGGGCACCGGAAGGGCTTCTGCAAGGTAGGCATTGACTCTGTCCACTGCACCTCCGTCAAGGTGTGCAGACCCACCCGCATTGGTGATGAGCCGATATTTCGTAGCCCCTCGCTCAACGAGGCGTTCAACTTTGGGAATCTCTTCTTTGAGAACCGACTCCGCCCACTTCTCAGGCTCTTTGAGGGCCTTCGTCGTCCGCACAAACTTGACCTGGAAAACGTAAAAAGGTTTGCCGGGTTCCTTGATCGTTCGCAGCCGATCTACCGCATCTCGGCCTCCATCTGGCTGACCGACTTCTAAAGCTTGGAGATCGGGGAACTCGTACGTAAGAAGGCTCTGACAGAACCTTTGAAACTGCTCATCTCCGAGGCTCTCAAAACGTGGGTCGCTCATGAGTAATCGAAGACTATGTGATGGTGCGGCTATCTTTTTCGGCTCGGCGGGCGCGATCGGCCATCAGGTGCATCACGGCCGGGGGCGGCTTACTCTCCAATGCTGCCCTTTCGGGCTCATGTCAAGACCTACGCTTCCTGCCGCTGGGCACCCAAGCACAGCTACCTTTGGTCTGATCAGGCATCGTTGCTGAGCAGGCCAGGTTTAGGCTCCCTGTTCCATCCACCGCAACCTCAAGAGGGGTGGCTGACGGGAGTCGAACCCGCGACCGCCGCGACCACAACGCGG
Source organism: Solirubrobacterales bacterium (assembly GCA_035264245.1). Lineage (GTDB taxonomy): Bacteria > Actinomycetota > Thermoleophilia > Solirubrobacterales > 70-9 > VAYN01. Next base: position 37,930 of record DATFQO010000070.1, on the reverse strand, counting down.
AGCTCTACCAGCTGAGCTACAGCCACCTCGCTGGCTCTAAATCTACCGGGCCGGTTGCTGGATCGGGCGGCGGGCCTCAGGCGCGGGAGCGGATGACTACGCGGGCGCCGTGGCGGGGGATCATGGTGACGTTGCGGTGGAGGGCTCGCTCAGGCTCGGGGTCGGCGGTGGTGAGGTCGAGGCGGCGGGCCATCGCCTCGAGGACTACGCGCTGCTCGGCCATGGCGAGGGCTGCGCCGAGGCAGCGGCGGATGCCGCCGCCGAAGGGGAGCCACTCGTAGGTGCCGGGCTTGCGGTCGACCCAGCGCTCGGGGCGGAAGGCGAAGGGCTCCGGGTAGAGGTCCTCGCGGTGATGGAGCAGGAGGATGCTGATCAGGACCGGGGTGTCGGCCGGGACGGCGTAGTCGCCCAGCCGCCAGGGCCGCTTGACGCGCCGCCCGACGATCGGCACCACCGGCCGCGAGCGCATCGTCTCGGTGATCGTCGCCTCGATCGCCTCCTCCGCCCCGTCGCCGGAGCGGACCGCCGCGACCAGGCGCTCGTGCGCCTCCGGGGTGCGGACCAGGCGCTCCCAGGCCCAGGCGAGCGAGTTGGCGGTCGTCTCGTGGCCGGCCAGCACCAGGGTCAGCAGCTCGTCGCGGATTTCGCCGTCGGTCAGCGGCTCGCCGTCCTCGCCGCGCGCCTGCAACAGCAGCGAGAGGATGTCGTGGCGCTCGCCGAGGTCCTCCCCCCGCCGCGTCGCGATCACCGCGTCCATGCGTCGATCGAGCAGCGCCCGCCCGAGGCGGGTGATCCCGACCGGCTCCTCGCGGCGGACGTTCATCAGCTCGGCGACCTGGGCGATCGGCTTGGTCGAGAGCCAGACCAGGCCCTTGATCGTCGCGCGCAGCCGCCCCTCGCTGCTGCGCGGCGCCGGCTGGCCGTCGATCCCGAAGATGCCGGCCATGATCACGTCGAGCGTGATCGCCTGCATGCGCGGCGCCAGCGCGAAGGGCCGGCCGACGGGCCAGCTGTCGATCTCGCGCTGAGCCGCCGCGGCGATCGCCGCCGTGTAGTGCTCGATCGCCTCGCCGTGGAACGGCGGCAGCAGCAGCTTGCGCTGGCGCATGTGGCGCTCGCCGAGCGAGGTCAGGACCGAGTCCGGCCCGACGATCGGCCGCAGCGGCGACTCGGCCGCCAGCGACGGCGCCTCCTCGGGCTTCGCGGTGAAGAGCGAGCGCACGTCGTCAGGGAGGCTGGTGATCACCAGCGGCTGCGGGTCCGGCGTGCGAATGGCGAAGACGTCCCCCAGCCGCCGCCGGGCGCCGAAGACGAACTCGATCTGGCGCTGGTTGAAGCGCAGCAGCTGCGGCAGCGGCGCAAGCTGGACGAGCGGCGGCGCCGGAAGGCCCGCGCCATCCTCCGAGTCGAGCGGGCCGCTCCGAAGCGCCTCGGTCTCGACGACGCCCACCGGCTCGCCCTAGGCCACGGCCGCTACGCCGTCGCTCTGTTCGTTCGGGGCGGCCTTCGCGGCCGGGCCGCGGGAGAAGACGATCTCGTCGTCGATCGGGCCGTGCTTGAAGAGGCGGAGGTCGCGGGCGTAGTTCTGGTGCAGGCGCCAGGGGTGCGTCTCGGCCTGCATCGGCAGCTGGTCGAGCGACCGCGTGACGTAGCCGGATTTGAGGTCGATGAAGGGTTCACGGGCCAGGCCGGGGCCGGGCTCGCGCGGCGTCGCGACCTTGTAGCCGCGGGCATCCATGTGGTTGAGCAGGCGGCACATGTACTGGGAGACGAGGTCGCACTTGAGGGTGAAGGACGCGTTCGTGTACCCGAGGGCGAGCGCCATGTTGGGGACGCCGCCGAACATCGCCCCCTTGTAGCCAACGAGGTTCTTGAACTCCTTGCGCTCGCCGTCGACCTTGATCTCGATCCCGCCCAGCACCAGCAGGTTGAGCCCGGTCGCGGTGACGATGATGTCGGCCTCCAGCTCGCGCCCGGAGGTCAGCTTGATCCCCTTCTCGGTGAAGGTCTCGATCGTGTCGGTGACGACGTCGGCGCGACCGGAGCCGAGCGTCTGGAAGAGGTCGCCGCCCGGCACCAGGCAGACGCGCTCGTCCCAGGGGTTGTAGCGCGGTTCGAAGTCGCGGTCGACGTCGTAGCCCGCCGGCAGCCGGCGCTCCACCCCGCGCCGGATCAGCTTCCGCGTGAAGCCCGGCGCCCGGCGCGAGAGCTGGTAGAAGCCCATCTGGGTGAGGACGTTCTTCCAGCGGACGATCGCGTAGACCGCCTTCTCCGGCAGCACCCGGCGCAGGCCCTTGGCAATCGGGTCCCGGCCGGGCAGGGTGACGACGTACCCGGGCGAGCGCTGCAGCATCGTGATGTGCTCGGTCTCCGGAGCCATAGCCGGAATCAGCGTCACCGCGGTCGCGCCGCTGCCGATCACGACCACCCGCTTGCCGCTGTAGTCGAGGTCCTCGGGCCAGTGCTGCGGATGGACGATCTGCCCCTCGAAGCGCTCGGCGCCGGGGAACTCCGGCGTGAAGCCCTCGTCGTAGCGGTAGTAGCCGGTGCAGCCGTAGAAGAAGTTGCAGGTCAGCTCGACCGTCTCGCCCCCGTGCTCGGCGCGAATGGTCCACAGCGCCTCCGCACTCGACCACTCGGCCGAGACGACCCTGTGGCCGAAGCGGATTTTGTCCTCGACCCGGTACTCGCGCGCCGTCTCGCGGATGTAGTCGCGGATCTTCTCGCCGGCGGCGATCGAGTCTTCGTCGCGCCACGGCTTGAACGAGTACCCGAGCGTGTACATGTCCGAGTCCGAGCGGATGCCGGGATAGCGGAAGAGGTCCCAGGTGCCGCCGATCGACTCGCGGGACTCGAGGATCGCGTAGCTCCTACCGGGGCAGTTCCGCCGCAGGTGGGCGCCGGCGCCGATGCCGGAGAGGCCGGCGCCGACGATCAGGACGTCGACGTGCTCGCGAGTCTGGTCTGACATGGGGAGATCTCCTGGCTAACGGTTGAGGCGAGCGAGGAGGTCGCTCGTCATCGGGGTTGACTTGAAGAGGCCGCGTTTGGCGCCGGAGCGCATCTGGCGCCGGATCCCGCGCTCGACCAAGCCTTTGGGGACGAAGCGGAGCGCCGCGTAAGCGCGGGCGCCGCGCTTGGTCGTGGCGAGGTCGCGGGCGGGCTTGCCGTAGAGGGCGCGGACGATCGTCTCGACCGCCGCGCTCAGCGGCTCCGGCGGCACCATCCCCTCGAGGCCGATGCCGGCGCTCTGGCTGGCGTCGTGGATGGGGGTGCGGATGTAGCCGGGGTAGACGGTGGTGACTGTGATCTCGTCGCCGACCTCCGAGCGCAGCTGCTCGGAGTAACCGACGACGCCGCGCTTGCTGGCGCCGTAGGCGGTGGCGAACGGCACCGCGATGTGGGCGAGGCCGGAGGAGATGTTGACGACGCGGCCGTGGGACGTGCGCAGCACCGGCAGCGCCGCGGCGGTTGCCCGCCAGGTGCCGAGCAGGTTGACGTCGAGGACGCGGAGCGCGTCGGGGCCGGGCCGCTCGGCGGCGCTCTGCGGCAGGCCGATGCCGGCGCAGTTGACGAGCGCGTCGAGCCCGCCTCCCAGCCGCTTCACGGCGGCGGCGACGGCGGCGTCGACGGAGGACTGGTCGGTGACGTCGCAGACGATGATGTCGTCCTCGCCCTTGAGGTCGAGTCCGACGACCTCGGCGCCCCGTTCGCGCAGGGCCTTGGCGGTCGCCTCGCCGATGCCGCTGGCGGCGCCGGTGATGATCACGCGCTTGCTCACGGCGGGAACTCTATCAACACTGTGTCGAGCTCGTCAACGACTTGTCGAATCTCTCGACGCCGTGTATCGTGATGCGTATGGCAGCCGGTCCCGAAGCCAAGCCCGCGCCCGCCGCCGCTCCCCGGGGCCGCGGCCGCCGCGCGACCCGCGCCAGCGGCGACGACCGCGAGCGGGCGATCCTGGAAACCGCCGAACGGCTGCTGGAAGAGCGCCCCCTTGCGGAGATTTCGGTCGATGACCTCGCCAAGGGCGCGGGCATCTCCCGCCCCACCTTCTACTTCTACTTCCCCTCCAAGGACGCGGTGGTGCTGACGATCATCGACCGCCTCGTCGCCGATGCGGCGGAAGGGCGCGAGGAGATCCTCACCACGCTGGCCGAGAACGGGCCGCGGGCGGGACTGCGCAAGAGCCTCGAGAACCTCTACGCCGCCTTCCGCTCCCGGCCCGGCGTCGTGCGGGCCGGCTCGGACCTGCGCCCGACCAACGGGGAAGCCCGGAGCCTGTGGGCGGCGGTGATGGAGGGCTGGGTCGCCGACGTCACCGCGGTGATCGAGTTCGAGCGCGCTCGCGGCGCGGCGCCCGCCGGCCCCCCCGCCCGAGAGATGGCGATCGCCCTGGTGCAGATGAACGAGCGGGCGCAATACGCGACGCTCCTCGGCGAGGCCCCCGCGATCGACCGCGACCACGTCCTCGACGTCCTGATCGAGATCTGGCTGCGCGCGATCTACGGCACGCCCGAGCCCGGTTAGCCGAGACCGCAAAAACGGTCCCTCAGGAGCCGTTTTTGCGGTTCGCGATCAGGCGCTCAGTGCCGGGGCGATCTCCCGCCCCATCACCGCGACCGCGTCGAGGTCGCGGTGCAGCAGGTGCTGTCCCATGATCCGGGTCAGGCCCGCGGACTCGAGCTCGCGCAGCTGCTCGATCGCCTCATCGACCGTTCCGAGGATCGTGCTCTCTCGCAGGCCGGCGATGAACGCCTCGCCGTCCTCGCCCTCGCCTTTCCACCGGGACAGGCGGGAGGCGCGGTCGAGCAATTCGGCCCGGTCGGCCCCCACCAGCCAGCCGGTCATCATCGAGAGCGGCAGGGTCGCCGGGTCGCGGCCCTCCTTCTCGCACGCCTCGTCGAGGCGCTTGCGGAGGTCGGCGATCTCTTCAGCCGTCGACATCACCGTGTTGTACTCGTCGGCCCAGCGGGCCCCCATCCGCAGGCTGCGCGGACCGCCTTTGGCGCCAAGGATCAGCGGCAGCGGCTGCTGCAGCGGCTTCGGCCGGGCGTCGAGCTCGCGCGCCGAGTAGTGCTTGCCGTCGAAGTCGAAGCGACCCTCCCCCCAATGGCCGCGGACGATCTGCATCTGCTCTTCGAGCGCCTCCATCCGCGGGCCGATCGGCGGCAGGTCGAAGCCATAGAGCTCGTGCTCGCGATCCCACCATCCGGCGCCGATCCCGACTTCGACCCGGCCGCCGCTGACGTGGTCGGCGGTCACCGCGGCCTTCGCCAGCACGGCGGGATGGCGGAAGGTCGCCGGCGAGACCATCGTCCCCAGCCGCAGCTTCCGAGTGACGGCGCCGAGCGCGGTGATCGTCCCCCAGGCGTCGAGCGAGCCGCGCTCGCGCCGGTCGTCGACCGAGAGGTAGTGGTCGGAGCGGAACATCGTCCCCACCCCGTGCTCTTCACAGGCCGCAGCGAGCGCCAGCCAGTCCTCCCAGGTCACGTCCTCCTGGCCCTCGACCATCAGGCAAACGTCCATGGCCCGAACCTACCCCCGCTACGGTGCGCACATGCGCAATGCGGTCCTAGCCGAAGCTCGCGGCGCGCTCGCGATCGGCGCCGTCGGCGCCGCCGACAAGATCGGCGGTAGAGGTTATGCACCGCATAGGGCCTAAAAGCTCTGCCGCGGTCGCCCTCAGCCTCCTGCTCGGAGCACTCGCCGCGGCCCTGATCACCCCGTCCGCCTCGGCTGTCGGCCCCTACCCCGACCTCTCCCCCTGCCAGGTCTTCCCCGACCCGCCAGCGTCGCTCTCTCCCCGCGCGTCTTCTCTCCCGACCGAGGCGGCCTGGAACCAGGACATCTCCAAGGCGCCGCGCGACCCGCATTCGAACGCTTACATCGCCTACATCAACTCCCACGGCGGCGGCAGCCTCCATCCCGACTTCGGCTCGCCGCGCGCCTACGGCTTTCCTTATTCGGTCGTCGGCGCGGGCCAGCGGATGCTCCCCGTCCACTACACCGCCTACGGAGACAAGAGCGACCCCGGCCCCTTCCCGGTCCCCTCGCGCGCCCCGGTCGAGGGCGGCAACGGCAGCGACGGCGACCGCCACGTGCTCGTCGTCGACCGCGCCGGCTGCAAGCTCTACGAGCTCTACCGCGCCTTCTACGTCGTCAAGCCCCGCCCGCACTGGAACGCCGATTCGGGCACGGCCTGGGACCTGGGCTCCGCCGCCCGTCGCCCCGACGGCTGGACCTCTGCCGACGCCGCCGGGCTGCCGATCTTTCCCGGCCTGGTTCGCTACGACGAGGCCGCCTCCGGCAGGATCGACCACGCGATCCGCGTCACCGTCGAGAGCACCCGCAACGCCTGGATCCACCCTGCCTCGCATTGCGCCGGCGACACGTCCGAGCCGGGCGCGCCGCCAATGGGCCTGCGGTTGCGCCTGAAGGTGGGCTACGGCCTCGGCGGCTTCAGCGGCGCGGCGAGGACGATCGCGGTCGCGATGAAGCGCTACGGCCTGATCGTCGCCGACAACGGCTCCAACTGGTTCTTCTCGGGAACCAGCGACCGCCGCTGGGACGACGAGAACCTCAACCAGCTGAAGCGGATCCCCGGCAGCGCTTTCGAGGCGGTGAAAAGCGCCGCCCCCATTCGTCCGTGCTGATTTCCCTGCAATGGATCGGGTACCCGATCCATTGAGACCAGTCACGGACCACATGGGAAAGCTCCGAGGAGAGAGGAACGATGGCTCAGACGAAACCGAAAGCGAAAAAACGAGCGGCGCCGAAACGCGCCAAATCGTCAGCGACGAAATCGAGTTCGAAATCTGCGAAAGCGAAAACGTCGAAACCGAAAGCGGCGAAAGCCAAATCAGCCGCCAAATCGGCCAGCAGCAAAGCGCGCAGCGGCTCGAGCAACGGTGCCACCAGCAGCAAATCCCGCTCGAACGGCTCGTCGGGCAAACACTCGAACGTCGAGGCCGTGAAACACGCCGTAGAGGGCGCCGGCGACAAAGCCAAGAGCGCCGGCAAAACGGTCGGCAAAGCCGCGAGCAAAGCGAAGATCCCGCTCGTCGCCAGCGGAGCGGCCGTAGCTGGAGCCGCTGGTGGTCTTGCTCTGGCCGCCTCCAAGGGTGGCAAAAAGAGCGGGCTCGGCAAGGCGATCGCGCGCAGGCCGAAGATCAAGGGACCGAAGATCAAGGTCAAGGTGGACTCCAAGGACCTCGCCAAGGCGGCCAAGGGAGTCGGCGCCCTCAGCACGCAGGTGAGCGAGATCGCGGGCGGTGTCGAGACCGCCGCGTCGGGGAGGAACGGAAGGCACCGCTCCCCGGTCGAGGTCGTTCTACAGGGACTCACCGCGAGGCGCTAACGCCGGGCAGGCCCTGAGGACATGGCAGCGGCCGCGCGAACGGGACGCGCGGCCGCCAGCCGAAACCTCGCTACTCCCCCGTCTCGGAATCCTCCGCCTCGTCGTCGGTCGGGTGCACGATCCGCTGCGCGACCGACCAGTCGACTTTGACGTCGCGGTAGGCGACCCCGGCCTCGGGCTCCTCCGGGATGTTCTCCCGCTCGACCCTGGCGTCGGTGTCGTGGCCGGGCTCGCCGTAATAGCTGACCTTCCGCTTCTCCGGCACCCGCCCGAACTTCACCTCCTTTGCCTTGACGGAGGTGAAGAAGTCGAGGTCGGGGGGACGGCCACTCACGCGACCGCCGCCTTCTCGACGTCGTGGACGGTGACGCGACCTTCGGCCCCGGACCCTTCGATGCTGTCGATGTCGACGCCGTGCTCCTCGGCCTTGCGCAGCGCCGCCTCGGTGGCGTTGTGCTTCTCCGCCCGCCGCTGCCGCCGCCGCTCGCCCAGCTCCATCGCCTTGTGCGTCGCGGCGAGACCGAGCTCTTTCGCCTCGTCGCTGGCGGCCGAGCCGATTTCCTTGGCGACGAGCTTGGCGATCTGTTTGGCGAGGCCACCCGAGCCCCCTTCGCCATCGCCCCCGCCGTTGCCGCCGTTGCCGCCGCCCGAGCCAAGGCTCGCGAGCCCACCGAGGGCGCCGGCGCCCTGGCCGAGCCCGCCGACTGCCTGCCCGGCTCCTTCGCCGAGCCCGCCGACGGCTTTGCCGGCGCCTTCGCCCACCTGGCCCACCGCCTGGTTGGCGCCTTCGCCGACCTCGCCGACCGCTTTGCCGGCTCCGCCGCCGACGTCCTTGACGGCCCCCTCGGCCCCCTCGCCCACGTCTTCGACCGCGCCGCCGGCGCCTTCGCCGATCTCCCCGACCGCCTTGTTCGCGCCTTCGCCGACTTCGCCGACGGCTTTCCCGGCGCCCTCGGTAACCGGTTCGAGCGAGTGGGCGATGGTCTGAAGTACGTCCGGGTTGCGATCGAGCGTGGTCAGGACCCGGTCGATGATCGCGGTGACATGGTCGAGCCGCGCCCGCATCAGCGCCTGCGCTTCGACGCCTTTGATGTTGAGTTCGACCTTGCCCAGCTCGACGTGGACGCCGACGCTGAGCTTGACCAGATCGAGCACCTCGGCGTGCAGGGAGATGCGCGCCTCGAGGTCGTCGAGCTCGAAGTGCAGCTCGTCGACCTTGACGACCGGAATGTCGACGACGACGTCGGGCTCGTCGGTATCGCTGATTTCGCCCGGGTCGATGACCGTGTAGTCCTCGTACATCCGCTCCGGCACGGTCTTGTCTTCGCTCTGATTGCGGATTCCGCTCTTGCGCTCGCCGCCACTGCCGTTTTGCTTCTGCTTCTGCGGCGTCGGGCTTTTGTTGCGCCCGCTGCCCTCGCTGCTCTGCCGCACCGATTTGCCTTTTCTGCTCTCGGAAGCTTTCGATCGCGACCTTTTGCGATCGCTTTTGGATTTGGTCTGCTGGGCCATGCCACCACCTCTCCTCGCTTGCGCGGTTCCTCTTCCCTTAGGGAATCTTTTCCCGTTGGGAGCGCCCGCAAACGGCCGTGCAGCGAGAAATCAGCGCTCGCGGCGACCGCCGCCGGAGACGAGCCGCCAGGCTCCGCCGACGACGTAGATGACGGCGAAGGCGATGGCCAGCCCGATCGCCCCGAGGACGAGAAGGAAGAGGACGAAGGCGACGATCGCCAGCGGAACCAGCAGGAGTTTCACGCCCGCGTAGTCTTGCAACGGATGGGGCCCACGGCAGCAGTCCTCCAGGTGACGATCGCGCTGCTCGGCGTCAGCGGCGGCGACCACGCAGTGACCGCGCTGAGCGGCAGCCTGGCGATGGTCGAGGCTCGCCAGCAGATCGAAGCCGCTCCGGCTGGCCAGCCCCAGCCGGCGACGAAGAAGGTGAAGCTGCCGAGCTCCGAGGAAATCGCCGCCGACCCGACGGCGCTGCCGCCCGCCTCGGCCGGCAGCAACGGCACCCACGTCCCGCACAGCTCCTCGGGCGTCGGCCGCGCGGAGATCTTCGCCCATCGACGAGGCGGCGCCGACCCCGGCTCTACCGCGATCCTCCTCACCGGCGTCGCGCTCGCGCCGCCGCGGGCGCCGGATGCGGTCCAGGGCGCGATCAACGCGGCCAACACGATCGTCGGCCGCCCCTATGTATGGGGCGGCGGCCACGGCTCCTTCTACGACGACTCCTACGACTGCTCCGGCGCGGTCAGCTTCGCCCTCTTCGGCGGCGGCCTGATCCCGCGGCCGCTCACCTCCGGCGACCTGATGCGCTGGGGCGCCCCCGGTCCCGGCAAGTGGATCACCGTCTACGCCAACCCCGGGCACACCTTCGTCGAGATCGCCGGGCTGCGCTTCGACACCGTCGGCGCCGAACAGGGCACCGGCCCGCGCTGGCACCTCGCCACCGCCTCGGCCGCCGGTTTCGTCGCCCGTCACCCACCGGGTCTGTAGCGGCGAGGAAAGAGAAAGGCCGGCCCCCCAGGCGAGGGCCGGCCTTCTTTGGTGGCTGGTGGCTAAGTCCCCTTAGCGATCGAATCGAGGGGCACCACGCGCTCGGTGTGGAGATCCATCCAATTCACCTCCTCCCCGGCTCTGACTATGTGAGCTAGAGACCAGGTTTTAGTGGAGCCAGTTCCACCAATAGATTGGATTCCAGCAACACGCGAAGAATTCTTTACAGAATGTCTATTTAGCGGATACGATCAAGCACCCGCCAGTAATCAGCCCTCGATAAGGAAGAGCAATGTCGACGAAAACGCAGCGACGCAAAGCCACCGAAAACCGGATCAAAGCGATGAGCCACCCGCTGCGCGCGTCGGTTCTTCGCATCCTCGCGGAGCGGATCGCTAGCCCTGCCGAAATGGCAAGGGAGCTCGACGAGGAGCTGTCAAACGTCAGCTACCACACCAAACAGCTGGTCGAGTTCGAATGCGCCGAGCTGGTCAGCACCCGCCCGGTGCGGGGAGCGCTCGAGCACTTCTACCGGGGGACGGAGCGCCATCTGATCGACGTCGAGGAGTGGGACGAGCTCGATCCGATGGTGGCCGAGAGCATCCTCTGCGACATCATGCAGCAGATGCTCGACAACTTCGTCACCTCCGCCCGCGCCGGGGTGATCGGAGCTGACGACAAGTTCCACCTGACCCGTACGCCGCTGGTGCTGGATCAGGAGGGACTGCAGGAAGCGCTCGAGGCACACGAACGCGCCCGGGAAGAGCTGCTCGAGATCGAGGCGCGCAGCGCCGCCCGCATGGTGAAATCGGGCGAGGAGGGGACCAACGTCTCCAGCTCGCAGGGCTGCTTCAAGATGCCCGACCCGAAAAAGCGCTAGACCGGCGGGTCACTCCGCGGCGGGGGGGCCGCATCCGCACCTCGGTCCCCTCGCCTTCCTGAACGATCTTCAGCTCCGCCGCGAGGCGGGCGATGATCGTCAGCCCGAGGCCGAGACCGTCGGCCGAGCCGCGGCCGAAGGCGGCGCCGCGGTCGCGGACCCGGACCTCGAGCCATTCGCACCGCCGCGCGGCGCAGAGCTCGACGACTCCCTCGCCGCCCGATGGATCGGCGTACTTGACGGCGTTGGTGACCGCCTCGGAGACGGCGAGGGCGACGTCGGCGATGCCCTCGAGTCCCAGCCCCTGTTCGGTGGCGAACTCCGTCGCGAGCCGGCGCAGCTTCGGGACCGAGGCTGGCTCGGCGGGCAGAACCTGCTTCATCCAAGGGTTGGATCGAGGTATCTCACCCACATATCTTCGGCGCCAGGAGGCCGATCCCTGAGTCTGCGGAGACAACTCGGAGGCCTTACCCCGGTGCGGTTGTCCTGACTGGCCAAAGAGCCCTATCCAAAACTTAAGTCAGTTGGACGGATTGTCGATGCAGGGTGGAATCCGGAGCGTTCGCGCTCCTGCCACCTAATGAAAGAGACCCCCATGAACCGCCTCCTGAGCAAGCGAGCGCTGCTCGTCCTCTCCAGCCTCGCCATGCTGGCCATCGCCGCCGTCGCCTACGCCTACTTCACCAGCACCGGCTCGGGAACCGCCACCGCGAAAGTCGGCACCAGCTCGGCGATCACCCTGAAAGGGACCGTCGCCGGCAACCTCTACCCCGGCTCCTCCTCGCAGGTTTCCTTCACCGTCGACAACCCGTCCAGCGGTGCACAGCGGGTCGGGACGATCACCCTGACCGGCATCACCGTCGACGCCGGCCACTCGACCTGCAGCGTGGTCATCACCGGTGGCACTCCTGATTTCTCGATGCCAGCCGTCCCGGTCAACGCCACCTTCCCGTCGGGCAACGGCCAGGCGGTGACGCCGAAAGGCACGCTGACGATGAACGACACCGGCGTCAACCAGAACGCCTGCCAGGGCGCCGAACTCACCCTCGCGCTGTCGAGCAACTAGGCGACAGCAAGCGGCGCAATGCCTGGGGGTCGGCATAGCGGAAGTTTCCGTGCGGCCAGGGCGATCATCGCCCTGGCCGTCGCCGCCGCCTGCCTCGGCAGCGTCGCCTACGCCGCCACCCGTTCCGACGGGAAGCGGTCGAAAGCCGGCAAGGGCAAGGCCCCGGCTCGGGGCAAGGGGCAGGTGCCGTCGCGCCCGCGGCTCCTCGAAGTCCCACCCGCGACGGTGGTCGGCGACGGCTACCAATTCCGCTTCCACGTGCCGCCGCCGCCGGCGCAGCCCGGCAGCGGGCGTCCGGCGCCCAGCCGTCCCGTCCCGCCGGCAACCAAGTGGCGCCGCTTCGAATGCCGGCTCGACAAGGACGAGTGGGCCAACTGCTCCTCCCCCCTGGTGCTTCCACAGCTTGATTCGGGCGATCACGCCTTCGCCGTCCGCGCCCTCAATCCCCGGGGCCGGCCCGGCCCGGCAGCCCACTACGCCTGGTCCCAGCTCGAGCCGAAGCAGCTGACGATAGAGCCCCAGGTCGGCCCGCTCGAAGAGCTGATGCCGGGCGCGCCGCCCCAGCCGCTGCCGGTCCGGATCGGCAACCCGAACCCGGTGCCGATCGAAGTCACCAGCATCAGCGTCGCGGTCGCACCGCGGCACTCCGACTGTCCCGGCGACCCCAACTTCGCCGTCACCGCCGCGAGCCTGACGCCGGCGGCGCCGCTGACCGTCCCCCCGGGGGGAGCAGTCAGCCTGCCGAGCGCTACGGCGCCCACCGTGGCGCTGCGCGAACTGCCGATCGACCAGAACGCCTGCCAGGGCACCAGCATCGACCTCCTCTTCAGCGGTGAGGCCCGCGGATGAAGCGCGCCCGCCGCGGCGGCGTCGCCGGCTTCGCCGTGGCCGTGGCGGCCGTCCTTCTCGTCGGCAGCGCCGTCGCCTACTTCTCCGCCAGCGGCACCGGCAACGCCGCCGCCGCGGTCTCGAAACTGACCGCACCGACGATCAGCGCCGCGACCCCGGCCTCGGGCGGCGCCGTCACCCTCACCTGGGGAGCGGTCACGCCTCCCGGCGAAGGCACCGTCACCTACTACGTCACCCGCGACGGCGGCGAACCGGCGGGCAACTGCCCCGGCAAACCGGCGCCGACCGCCGTCACCACCTGCACCGACGGCGCCGTCCCGATCGGCGAACACACCTATGAAGTGACCGCCGCCTGGCACACCTGGGAAGCGACGAGCAGTGGCAAAACGGCGAAAATCACGGTTGGGACCGTCGTCGCCTTCACCGTCGCGGCGAGCGCGACGAGCATCACCGCCGGCGGCTCGAGCAACCTGACGATCACCGCCAAAGACGAAAAAAACAACACCGTCACCACCTACACCGGCTCGCATTCGCTGATCTTCTCCGGCGCCAACGCCGCCCCGGGCGGGACCAAATCCACCGTCGCCAACAGCTCCGGAACCGCGACCAGCTTCGGCACGGCGACGGCGATCAGCTTCACCAGCGGCGTCGCCACTGTCAACTCGACCAAAAACGGCGTGCTGCGGCTCTACCAGGTGGGCACCGCCAACATCGTCGCAACCGAGGGGTCGATCACCACCCCCAGCCCCGCGGCGATCACCGTCAGCGCCGCCGCCGCCTTCAAATTCGTTCTCGCGGCGGAATCGGCGACGCCGGGCGCGGGCGTCGTCGACAACCTGACGACGACTGCGCAGGACACCTACGGCAACACCGCGACCTCATACACCGGCGTCCACAGCCTGATCTTCTCCGGCGCCTCCGCCAGCCCCAGCGGCGCGACTCCCACGGTCAGCGACTCCACCGGCGCCGACATCGCCTTCGGCGCCGCCACCGCGGTCGACTTCAGCGAAGGGGTCGCCAAAGCCAGCGAAGCCGACGGCGGCGGGATGAAGCTCTACAAGAGCGGCTCCACCGCCGTCAAAGCGACCGAAGGGGCGATCACCACGCCAACGGCGGTGACCGTCACCGTGGCGGCAGCGACGGCGACCAAGCTCGTTCTCAGCTCCTCGACGCTGACGCCGGGGGCGGCGACCGGCTTCAACCTGACGACGACCGCCCAGGACACCTACGGCAACACCGCGACCGGGTACACCGGCTCGAAGAACATCATCTTCGCCGGGGCGACTGCCAGCCCGAGCGGAGCCCTGCCGACGGTCGTCAACGCCGCCGGCACCGTGGTCAACTTCGGCACCGCGACCGTGCTCACCTTCACCAACGGCGTCGCCACCCCGGCCTCCTCGAAAAACGGCTTCACCAAACTGAACAAGGTCGAGACCGCCAATGTCACCGTCAGCGACGGAACGATCTCGACTTCAGCCCCCCTTGCCCTGACGGTCTCGGCCGGCGCCGCCGCCCGAGTCGCCCTCACCGAAACCAAAGTCAGCGCCGGAGCGATCGGCTCCCCCTGCCTCTTCACCTGCACGATCACCACGCTCGGCAACTCCGGCACCGTCAAAGCCAAACCCGCCATAACCGACAGCGTCGGCAACATCATCCAGAACCTCGCCGCCAAGACGGTCACGGTCACCGCTACCGCGGGCAGCACGGTCACCGGCTCGCCGCTGACCACCGCCTCAACCGGCCCGGCGATCTCCACCACCGAATTCACCTACACCGCCCCGGCCAGCGGCAGCTACACCAACACGATCACCGCCGCCTCGACCGGCTACACCAGCGCCACCGCGACCGTCACCAAATAGCCGAAGCCGGCCCTCACCCCACCCGCCGGTAGCGAATGTGCGTGGCGAGAGGGGAGTGGAGCGTCTCGACCGGCTCGAACCCGAAGGAGTCGATGCCGTCGAACAGCCGCTCGCCCGAGCCGAGCAGGACGGGAGCAACGTCGAGCGTGAGTTCGTCGATCACTCCGGCGGCGAGCGCCTGGCGGACAGTCGAGGCGCCGCCGGCGATGTCGACGCCACCTTCGCCGGCCGCCTCGAGCGCCTGTGCGTAGGCGACCTCGAAGCCCTCGGTGACGAAGTGGAAGCTCGTACCGCCCTCCATCTCGATCGGCTCGCGGGCGTGATGAGTGAGCACGAACACAGGCGCGTGGTAGGGCGGATCGGAGCCCCACCATCCATCCCAATCCTCATCCCACTCGCCCCGAATCGGCCCAAACATGTTCCGGCCCATCACATAGGCCCCCCGCGGCCGCATCAGCCACCCTTCCGCTGTCGCGTCGGCATCGTTCGCCCGCTCGTCGCCGAGGTGCCAAGCATGAAGCTCCATCCCGCGCTTCCCAAGCGGATTGTCCCGGCTCTGGTCCGACCCGGCGACGAAGCCATCGAGCGAGATCGACATATGACAGGTGGTATCCGGCATCGATGCCCCCGAGTGATTGCGATTGACAAGCGCAGGCACCGTACCGCAGCTACCGACCTGGCCCGGGTCTGAGGGGACCAACTTTGGGAGCCGATTCTTGGCCACCAGAGGACCGTGGTGACGCCGAGCGTGCGTCATGCAGCGACAGATGAAAACCCGATCGGAAGCCTCGTCGTAGCTGTAAATCAGGAGCATCCACGACCAAGGGCCCTAGGACGAATCGAGCCGGCGCCCACCTTCCCCTCAACTCGGGCCCTGAGAGAGGAAAGGTTTCAAGCACCCGCAGCGAGCGGGCGATCCGGATCCAGCCCCCCTCTCGGCTACGGAAGCGTCCCCACGGGCGCTAACCAGACCGAATCGAATCCCATCAGCTCCGCGAGGGTGTCGTAGTTCTGGTCATAGTGGATCACCGCAGCGCCGAGCTCTAGTGCCGCCGCAGCGACCAGGTAGTCGACGATCGGGAGTCGCTGCGCGCCGGCAGAGCGATGAGCCAGCGCCCGCATCGCCTGCTCGGCTGAACGAATCACCGAGGCGCTGAGCGGCGCAGCCTGAATCGCAGAAAGGCGTTCCGCAAGGGTGTCGAAACTCGCCCCATCGCGAGCACTGAACAGGATCTCGAAGCGCACAGCAGGGGAGAGACGCAGACGGCGGCCCAACAGCACCTGCTTCCAGGACTCGCGAACCCGCGGGTGATGCGCGCGAGCCCAGGCCGAGGTATCGACGACAAGGGGGAGTTCCCCCCACTCCCCGTGGCTACCGGAGCGGCCAGGCACGATGCTTGCCGTCGCGCAAGAAGTCCCAATCGACCCCTGCCGCCTCGGGCGCATCGAAATCTTGCGCCAGCTGCTCGAGAAGCTCCTGCTGTCGGCCCTCCTCGACCAGCTCTCCGCTGAGGTGGCGCGCTCCAACGAGCGCCAGTTCCCGCACCTGACGAGAACGGGGCAGATCCGCAGGCAGATGGGGCGCAGCAGCATGCAAAGCCGCGGTCAGCTCGCGGTCCACGGTGATCTGAATACGAGGGTGATGCGTGGGCACGAAGGGCAGTGTACCACCTGTGTACCACCCGGATCGTCGCCGAATCAGGCGCCCCGGTTGGACTCGAACCAGCGACCGTCGGATTAGAAGTTCAGCCGGAAGGTGTCTGAGGAAGCGAATCTGCTCCCAAGGGCTCGATCCTGTCCAAGGAGTTCGGCTGGGTTAGCTGGAGTTGGGGACCAATTTCGGGACCAAGCTCTTGGTCGATCAAATCCATGGGCTGATCTTGCACTCTCTCCTAGAAGGAAAGGCTCTCTCTCCTAGAAGGAAAGGGATTGACCAAGAGCCGTGACTCAGCGGATTTCCAGGTATGGCCAGACTTGGGAATAGGTATCTAGATACCAAGTGCCGGAAGTTCCACACCAACTGGCATATTGACCAGTTCCAGTAATGCTTACGCTTACGGGTACTGCATTGAGATTGAGTTCCGAAGACCAATATGAATTATAGACGGTGAACCCTTGTGGCTTGTAGGTTCCGCCATTTTCATTGACCTTGAACGTGCAGGTAGAGATGGCCCCCACATTTACCGTGATCGTGTATTTCGTGCCATAGGGGACGACTACATCCCCGCCGCCATACCCCGTTGCAACCAACACTATCGGTCCCGTTGGGCTTGAGATAGTCGCCGTTAGACCACTGTCAGTATGGCAACTAGCTGGTTTGTAAGTAAGAGCGAGTTCTGGACGGTATGAGCTGTAGGACGGAGTTTTTCCGGAGAACGTACTAGAGCACTCAACGTACCTAACGAAGTATGAGCTGCTTCCGTCAGCTCTCCGGAGGCCAAAGAATCCTTCCCCAGAAACGGTCGTTCCCGATGGCCTCCATTCCAGACCCATAGCGCCACTTGGTACTGCGACAAAAATGGCTAAGACAGTGCCTAGGATGAGAGAGGTACGGCGGCGACGTGAAATCTTGAGGCTCTTCAGACGGAACACCCACTCACTCTAGCCTGCCATTACCTTTAAAATCAAGAACACCTGAGTTTCTAACTATTGCCCTTGCGATGGCGACTGGGCGGCGTCGGCAGCCTGGGCGCTGGCCTTTGGCAAGCAGAACTGCGCCGCAGATAATCGAGAGCCAGCCCGACCAGGAATAGATCGGCCGGCGACAGATAGTTGCTCATCGGCCTTGCTAATGACCCGGCGGGTAGTTCCCCACAATTTTGAGTCGTGTGAGCTCGTCTAGGCGAAAAACGTGCGACTCGAAGTCGTCTCCCGCAGCGGTTCGGATGCCGACCTGTATCCGTCTGCCCTCCCATGCATGAAGGCCTTGCCGAGGCTGCCAGGGCGTCAAATTGTCGAGTGCCGGGATCTCGAACGGGAGGGAGAGGTGGAGCGGGTGCGGCCGAGCAAAGGCGATGCCTTTCTTCTCCTTGTCCCCCACTGAGATCGCCCCCACATGGGTGATCTTGACCGCATGAGGGCTGCGATTCGTCAGTTGAACGAACAGGACCTCGTCATCCTTGTGGAGCTTGTTGCCGTAAGGGTCTTCAGTTTCCGAGACAACTGGCGCAACGCCAGCATGAATCTGAATTCTCATGAGGGTGCGTGAGCTTCGCCATTGTGCGTACTGCACCAAAAGCGTCGCAGAGGCCACGCATGCCGCGTAGATGGCAATAACAGCGGTGGCAACCATTGGCGGCATCTTCCAATCGCCCCGGAAGGTCCAATGAAGCGGTTTTAGGAGCGCCCCCGGCAGGATTCGAACCTGCGACCGTCGGATTAGAAGTTCAGCCGGAAACTGTCCAGTGGGACGAATCTGGTCCATGGAGATCGATCCTGTCCAAGGAGTTCGGCTGGGTTAGCTGGAGTTGGGGACCAATTTCGGGACCAAGTTTTTCAGCCTTCACACGCGCCCACTTGCGTTGATTCGGCCTCGATTAGTCGCTGTTGAGAGGAAGCTGGGTGGCTGCCCAATTGCCCACGTCATCGACTAAGGCAAGGGTGGCCTGGCGATCGATCGGCTCGGTGTCCAAGATTTCGTCGTAGCGCAACGGCACAGCGTGTTCGGTCAGCGCAACCACTTGGGCGTTGTCGAAGGGAAACTCCCCGACGGCTGCCGTCACCTCCGCGATCAGACGACGGAGGTCGTGCGTGTACTCAAACTCGATCCCTCGAGATCCGAGCACAGCCTTCAGCCACTTCTCAACGGCCTGCTGAGCGTGGAAACCGATGATCTCGTCACTGATCTCAGCGTCAGCGGCCAGCAAACGCATTGCGCTTGCGTCGTCCTTTGCCTTGCGGATCAGAACTTCCGCTTCAGCTCGCGGATTACGCTCCGACAAGGACGCGACCTCGCTGCATCGCCTCGTTGACCATGGTCCCGCGAATCTGAGCCCTCTGATCTGCGTAATCGGCGCTGAGAACTACAAGATCGATCGGAACACCGAGATCGCCGAGAGCTTCACGAAGTCGCACGAACTCCGCGCGGCGGCTCTTCAGCTTAGGCTCGATGACCAGCAAATCCAGATCACTGTCGGAGCGAGCCTCGCCCCGAGCGCGAGAACCGAAAAGGATCACCGTGGCGTCTGGAGCGGCCGCCGCGAGACGGCGGCCCGCCTCAGCAATCAAGTTCTCGTCAGTCATGACTTAAAGATCGTAGCCGTGAAGGGCGGCGGCGGCACAGGCCCCGCCTCGCAAGACAAGACGCCCCCGGCTGGATTCGAACCAGCGACCGTCGGATTAGAAGTCCGGTGCTCTGTCCACTGAGCTACGGGGGCGGGGGGTCAAGGTTAGGCGCTGATCGGGCGGCTCGCTTAGGATCGGACGATGGCGAAAGTCGAGGTTGCGGGTAGGGAGTTCCATTACGAGCGCGCCGGGTCCGGCGAGCCCTTGCTGCTGATCCAGGGGATGAGCGGGACGCATGTCTCCTGGGGCGAGGCCTTCAAAGGGGGGCTCGGGGAGCGCTTTGATGTGATCGCCTTCGACAACCGGGGCATTGGGCTCTCGGCGCCGGTCGATGGGCCGTTCACGATCGTCGAGATGGCCGAGGACACCGCCGGGTTGCTCG
This sequence comes from Solirubrobacterales bacterium, assembly GCA_035264245.1. Classification (GTDB taxonomy): domain Bacteria; phylum Actinomycetota; class Thermoleophilia; order Solirubrobacterales; family 70-9; genus VAYN01. Next base: position 18,751 of record DATFQO010000070.1, on the reverse strand, counting down.
AGGTGCTTGGGCTCGAGAGCGCGCACGTGGTCGGCATCTCGATGGGCGGGATGATCGCCCAGGAGCTGGCGCTCGCCCATCCGGACCGCCTGCGTTCGCTGACGCTCGGCTGCACCTACTGCGGCGGCCCCGGCTCGCGGCTGATGCCTGAGGAGAACCTGCAGAAGCTGGTCGCGGGCATGTCCTCCGGCGATCGCGACAAGGCGATCCGGGCCGGCTACGAAGTCAACCTCTCCCCCGCCTTCCGCGCCGACGAGCGTCACTACGCCGCCTTCCACGAGATGGCGACCACGGTGCCCGCCGCGAAAGCGACGATCGAACTGCAGGCGCAGGCGATCTTCGGGCACGACACCAGCGGCCGGCTGGGTGAGATCTCGGTGCCGACGCTGATCGTCCACGGCACCGAGGACGGCGTCCTCCCCTTCCCCAACGGCGAGCAGATCGCCTCGCTGATACCGGCCGCCCGCTTCGAGGTCCTCGAGGGCATCGGCCACATGTTCTGGTGGGAGCAGCCGCAGCGCTCCGCCGAGCTGATCCGCGAGCACGCGCTCGCCGCCAGCAGCGCCTGAGACGATGCGGCAATAACCCCCCTGTAAGGGGGAAGATTGCCGCCTCGACTATTCGGTCGGTTCTTCGCCCGGGACCTCGGGCCGCTTTTCCGGCTTGCAGGCCGCCGGGTCGAGCTTCCCGGTCACCTTGAAGACGTAGTCGGGCTGCGGCGAGGCGAGGTTGTCCTTGACCACCAGCTTCACCGCCGGATCGCCCTTCACCCAGGCGTAGACGGGGAACTGGTACGGGTTCGGGGTCCCGGTGTTGTACGGCCCGGTGTCCTGCGTGTACTGGCTCATCACCAGGTATCCGTAGTCCCCCGCGTTGATCAGGCTCCGCAGCTGCCCGCAGCTGGTCGGCAGCCGGTTGGCGCCGTGTGGGCCATGGACCCCGATGTACTCGACCTGGTTCGAGGCGTCGTTGCCGTAGAACCCGTACTGGCCGAAGATGATCTGGCTGGAGCCGATGATCCCGATCCGCTGGTCCTTCAGCTTCTGGGTGTAGACGTAGGCTTCCTTCGGCCCGCCTTCGCCGAGGAACGGGTCCGGGTTGACGTAGTGCTGGTCGGCGTACTGGACCTGCTGCGCCCGCCCGAGCCCGACCGCGAGCAGCACCAGCACCGCGGCCCCCACCGCGATCGCCGGACGGCTGACGCTCCCCCGCGTGCGCGCCATCGAGAGCAGCGCCGGCGCCCAGACCAGGCAGAGGGTGAGGAAGACGGTCCCGACCAGGTACGACGTGAACCAGCGCGGCGTCGTCAGCACCGTGATCGCGAAGACCGCGGTGAGGAAGAGCAGCGTCTGCCAGGCGCGCCGATCGGGTGCCCGGATCGGCCGCGCCAGCGGCAACATCGCCATCGCCAGGACGAGCCCCGGCACCAGGTAGCGGGTGTTGGTGAAGAACCCCGTCGGCGAGCCCTCCTGCCCGGCCGCGGTCAGCGGCGTGAAGACGTAGACGACCGCGGTCAGCAGCGAGGCGACCGCGATCACCCGCAGGACCTTGTTGCGCGATTTCCAGGCGATGTAGACGGCGGCGCTGACAGCGCAAATCAGGATCAGCGGCCAGAGAGGACCGAAGGCGTTGTCGAGCTCGGGGAAGAACCAGCGCCGGTAGATCGTGGGGTTGGTGATGTAGTCGATGACCGCGAAGCGGGGCCGCGGGTCGAGCGGCATCTGGTCGGGCTTAGGCAGGTTGAGCGGCCCGAATTTGGTGATCGGGATCGGGTTGCCGCCGGTCTTGATCGCCGCCCGCAGGTACCAGTAGCCGCCGACCACGAGCATCGGCAGGCCCATCACCCAGGCCGACGTCCAGCGCCGGCCCCTGCCGCTGAAGAGGACGACGCCGATCGCGATCGCCACGACCGGCACCAGGAAGGTCGTCTTCACCGAGGCGGCGAGCCCCGCCGCGATCCCGGCCATCACCAGCGGCCCCTTGTCCAGCAGGGGCGCGTCGCGCTCCGGCGCGTCCTGGACGGCCCCGGCCGCCGGGGCTCTTCGCTGGTGACCGTTGATCAGGAACGCCGCGAAGGCGAGCAGGAAAGCCAGTCCCATGATGTCGTTGCGCGCCTCGCCGGGCTGGGTTTCGATCATCACTCCCGCGTCGAGGACGATCGCCGCCGCGACCAGCGTCGCCGGCCCGACCTTGTAGGGACGCCCCATGCACCAGGCGGCCAGCAGCCCGATCGGCAGCCAGATCAGGTTCTGCAGCGGCGCCAGCCAGTCGCTCTTGAAGAGCACGATCGTCGCCGCGTTGACGAGCTCGGTGCTGGCGGGGTAGAACCAGGCGGCCAGCCGCAGCGGGTCGGTGAAGTGCAGATGGGCCGTCGAGTGTTCCTGGGCGATGAACGCCGAGAAGGGCATGTGGTACCAGGTGGTGTCGCCGCCGAACATGCCGAAGTCAAGGCTCGACTGGGCAGGGAAGGTCCACTCGGCGACGGTCCAGGAAGCGACGCCGAGGGCGATCATCAGAGCGATGTCCTGGACCCGCGGCGCAGCCACCTCGAGGCCGTGGCCCCCCGCTTTCGAGCGCCCCAGCCAGGCGGCGCCGAGGCCGACGCCGATGCAGAAGACGACGATCCAACCGAAGTAGAGAGCGCTCAGCGAGCCGAGGATCTCGAGGCAGACGACAAGCAGCGCGACCGCCAGGGTGGCGTCGGCCAGCCGCGCCAGCGCCCCGGTGAATTCCGGCACGATCCAGCGCCGCAGCCAGTAGCCGCCGAGGCCGAGCGCCGCCACGATCCCGATCAGGGCGAGGCAACCGGCAATGTAGGAGCCGAAGGAGGGTGCCACGGAGGCGGAGATGCTATTCGCCGCGCCCGCCGCGCACCGCCGCGCCCCTTAGGCGGCGGCGGGGATGCTGCAGGCGACCCCGGTCCCTTTCAGCCCGCAGTAGCCGTTCGGCACCTTGTGCAGGTACTGCTGGTGGTAATCCTCGGCGTAGTAGAAAGGGCCCGCGGGCTCGATCTCGGTCGTCACCGGCTCCTTGCCGGCGGCGCGCAGCGATTTGTCGTAGGCGTCCCGGACCATCTCCGCGGTCGCCTTCTGCGTGTCGTCGACGAAGTAGATCCCGGAGCGGTACTGGGTGCCGACGTCGTTGCCCTGGCGCATCCCCTGGGTCGGGTCGTGCTCCTCGAAGAAGACCTTGAGCAGGTCGGCGTAGGAGACCCGCTTCGGATCGAAGGCGACCATCACCGCCTCGGCGTGCCCGGTCTTCGCCGTGCAGACCTCCTCGTAGGTCGGGTTCGGGCTGCTCCCGTTCTGGTAGCCGACCGCCGTCGAGTAGACGCCGTCGAGGTTCCAGAACAGCTGCTCCGCGCCCCAGAAGCAGCCGAGCGCGAAGTAGGCGACCTCGATCCCCTCCGGGAACGGCGACTCCAGCGGCGTCCCGAGGACGGCGTGGGTCGCCGGCACCCCGTAGGCCCGCTCGCTGCGCCCCGCCAGCACCTCGTCGGGAGTCACCAGCTTGGTCTTCTCCGGGTGCATCATCGTCATCAGCTTTCCGAGTCTGTTCATTTGAACCCGTCCTTGTGTTGGCCTCCTGCGGGAAACGTTACGCCACGGAGATAACGAGCCGGTGAACTCGGGTGGCTGCCGGCCGGTCGAGGCGGTAGCGTCTGCGCATGGGCTGCCTCGTCGTCCTCCTCGCCTTCATCTCGCCGCGGCTGGCGCTGTTCGCGATCTTCCTCTTCTCCGACCTTCTCAGCCGCGCTTTCGACAGCTGGTTGGTCCCCCTGCTCGGGTTCTTCCTGCTGCCCTGGACGACGCTCGCCTACGCGGTGATGTGGTCGGCCAGCTCCAACCAGGTCAGCGGCTTCGAGTGGTTCATCGTCATCCTCGCCTTCGTCATCGACCTCGGCTCCTACGCGAGCCGGGGCCGGGCACGAACCGACTAGCGCTACTACTCAGTCGGGTGGGCGATCCGGATCTGGCGCTTGGAAAGGACCAGGAACGGCACCTGGTTGACCTTGCCGTCGGCCAGCGAGGTGATCTGGACGTTGGTCAGCGGCACGAATTCGAACTCGCCGCGGTTCAGCGAGTCCGAGAAGCGGCTCTGGTAACCCGCCGGCGGCAGGGTCAGATCGCCCTCGATCAGCTGCCGGTCGGTTTCGAAGACGGCGCGCTCGACCCGCCGCCGCTCACGCGTATCGGCCGGGTCCTCAACTTGGCTTCCGAATAGCTCATCCATATTGCGGTCCTTTGGAGCTTTTCGACCAGACGCGGGGAGAACTTGAAGCCTGCCCGCCTTAGGTGGGAATGGGCACCTTTCTCCGACCGAATGGCCATTATTATGGTCATATGGCTAAATCGATGACGGCAACCGCGGCCAAGGCTGGCTTCCTGCGCCTCCTCGACGAGGTCGCAGAGGGCGAAGAGGTCGAGATCACCCGGCACGGCCGTCAGGTGGCGCGACTGGTGCCTCCGCGAGGAGGTCACACCCTCGAAGGTCTGTTCGAGGGGCGCGCCAAAACCGCGGTCGACGAGGAGGCGCTTCTCTCCACGGAAGAGATGTGGGACCTCTCCTAGCCAGATGAACGCCGTCCTACTCGACACCCACGCCGTCCACTGGTGGTCGGCGGAACCAGACCGGATCGGCAAGGCGGCGCGTCGAGCGCTGAAAACCGCCGATGAGCTGCTGATCTGCGCTGCCTCGTGGTACGAGTTGGCTTGGCTGGCAGAGCAGCGTCGCATCGCCATCGACGTTCCGATCCGTTCCTGGCTGGAGGAACTCGGCGGACAGTTGAGGACCTTGGGGATAACCCCCGCGATCGCCGACAGCGCCGTAGGCCTTCCGAGCTCATTCCCACGCGATCCGACGGACCGCCTCATATACGCGACCGCGATCGAGCATGGGGTAAAGCTGGCCACCAAGGACCGGGCAATCACAGCCCACGACGGGGACCGTTCACTGGTCGTCTGGTAGCTCGCTACTGGGTGTGCTCGGCGGCCTTCTCGCGCGCTTTGGCCTTCTCCTCCAGCGTCATCGCGCCGGGATGACCGTCACCGGGCCAGGGCGAGAGCACCATCAGCAGCCGGGCGTCGGAGCGGGCGACGATCGTCCGCCGCTCTCCCGGGTCGAACTCGAACAGATGCCCGGTCTTGGCGCTGGCGAAGTCGGCGCCGTCCTCGGTGGTGACGTCGACCTCCCCCTCGACGACGATCACCCGCGCCCGCTCGTGCACCTCGTGCTCCTGCATCTCCTCCCCTGCCGGCAGCGCCAGGACGATCGTCCGCGCATCGTCGGCTGAAGCGAGGATTCGCGGCTGATGCTGCTCCACCTCGACCGTGGTCAGGTCCCAACTCTCCATCTGCAACCTCCTTAACCTGATGACGTCTGCAATTCCCCTACCCGCTGGAGATAGGGATCATCCTCCAACGTAGGGGTTTTACCGACGTCCACCCCTACCCGCGTTCGAGGTTGCAATCCGTGACCTCGAAGCAGCCGCCTCGGCTTTGGTGAGTTGGATCATGAAGTCTTCGGGAAGCCCTTCGGATTTCGTTTCACTTGCTGTCTCGATCGCTGCGGCATTTACCGGCCCCAGCGAAGCCATGTCTTCCTCTCGCTCTGCCATCCAACTCAGCATGACAGATTTTGAAACTTTTTGTCTACATCGGGGTGCCCGGATTCGAACCGGGGACCTCCGCCACCCAAAGGCGGCGCGCTACCAGGCTGCGCCACACCCCGTTCTGGGCAAGTGTAGGTTCTGAGGACGATGGCGGAGGTGCTTCCCTTCCAGGCGCTGCACTACGACCTCGGAAAGGTCGGCTCGCTGGATGCCGTCGCGGCGCCCCCTTATGACGTGATCGACGCGGCGCAGCGGAAGGCGCTGCTGGAGCGCTCGCCTTACAACGCGGTCGCGATCGACCTGCCGAAACCGTTCGACCCGGCCGATCCCGACAGCCACCCCAGTGGCGATCCCTACGCCGAGGCAGCGGCGCGGATCGAGGGCTGGAAAGACGACGGGGCGCTCGTTCAGGACGACGCGCCCTCGCTCTGGGCTCTGACCCAGGACTACGTCGCCCCCGACGGCAACAGCTACAGCCGCAATGGGATCCTCGCTCGCGTCCGGGTCGAGGACTATGAGAGCGGCACCGTCCGCCCCCACGAGCGAACCCATCCCGGCCCACTGCTCGACCGCCTCGAGCTGACCCGTGCCAGCGGCTACAACCTCTCGCCGATCTTCTCGCTCTCGACCGAGGACGCCTGGCCGCTGGTCGCCCCGGGCCTGCCGGACGAGCCGTGGGGCGAGGCAAGGGACGAAGACGGCACCGTCAACCGCCTCTGGAAGCTCGAGGACCCCGCCGTGCACGCCGCGGTGACCGAGTGCTTGGCCGGCGCCCAGTTGCTGATCGCCGACGGCCACCACCGCTACGAGACCGCCCGCGCCTTCCGCGACGAGGTCCGCGGCGAGGGCCCGCACAACTACACGCTGATGTCGCTGACCGGGCTCGACGACCCGGGCCTCACCGTCTTCCCCACCCACCGCCTGCTTTCCGGCTTCGTCGAGGACTCCGAGAAGCAGCAGCGCCTCGGCAACGGGCTGCGCGAGCTGTTCGAGGTGACCGAGGTCGATCGCGCCGAGATCGACCCGGCGAACGAGGACGGCGTCGGCGTCTTCGGTCTATACGACGCCTTCCACAAGCGTGCCTTCCGCCTCCGCCTCAAGGACGTCGGCGAAGTCGACCGCCGGCTCGAGGGCAAGCCCGAGGCCTACCGCCGGCTCGACTCGGCGATCCTCGAGACGCTGGTCCTCGAGGGCCTCGTCGGGATGAGCGACCACGACATCGACGAGCGCGAGGGTCTCGAATACGCGAAGAGCGTCGACGCCGCCCTGGCGATGGTCGACGAGGGCGACTACGACGTCGCCTTCATCCAGCGGCCGGTCCCCGTCGAGCAGGTGAAGGACATCGCCAACACCGACTCGGTGATGCCGCCCAAGTCGACCTTCTTCTTCCCCAAGGTGATGACCGGCTTCGCCTTCAACCCGGTGCGCTGACGTGGTCAAGATCTACACCAAGAAGGGCGACGACGGGACCACCTCGCTCTGGTTCGGCGGCCGCGTTCCCAAGCACCACGGCCGCACCGACGCCTACGGCACCCTCGACGAGGCCTGCTCGCAGCTCGGCGTCGCCCGCGCCCTCTGCGGACCCGAGCAAAGCGAGCTCGCCGCCGACATCCTCCGCCTCCAGGACGACATCTTCGTCGCGGGCGCCGAGCTGGCGACCGCGCCGGAAGCAGCGGGGCGCCTCGAAGACGGCATCAGCCGCGCCACCGAGGAGATGGTCGCCGAGCTCGAGGAGCTGATCGACCGCTACATGGCCCAGGTCGAGCTCCCCCCGAAGTTCGTCATCCCCGGCGGCAACCAGCTCTCCGCCCAGCTCGACGTCGCCCGCACCGTCGTCCGCCGCGCCGAGCGCCGCATCTCCGAACTGAACGAAGCCGGCGAGATCGCCAGCGAGATCGTGATCCACTTCGTCAACCGCGCCTCCGACGCGGTCTACGCGATGGCCCGCTTCGCCGACGTCGATGACCCAGCCCTGTTCGAGGGCCGCGGCAAGGGCTGAGCGTGCGGATCGTCGCCCGCCGGGTCCAGGGCTACGCGCACGACGTCGAGCTCGACGGCAGCCATGACCTGCGGATCGACGAGCCGGCCGCGGCAGGCGGCACCGACAGCGGCCCCCGCCCCACCGAGCTGCTCGGCGCCAGCCTCGCCGGCTGCATCGCGATCACCGTCGAGATGTACGCGGGACGCAAGGGCTGGGACGTCGGCGCGGTCGAGGTCGACGTAGAGGTCGGCTACGAGGGCCCGGTGCCGACCAGCTTCGAGGTCGGCCTGAAGCTTCCGCCCGAGCTCGACGCCGAGCAGCGGCGGCGGCTGCTGGTCGTCGCGGCCAAATGCCCCGTCCACAAGGTCCTCGCCGGCGAGGCACACGTCAGCGTCGTCGAGCGGCTGGAGTCGGCCTGATGGACCTCGGCCTGAAGGGACGGACCTGCGTCGTCACCGGCGCCAGCAGCGGCATCGGCCGCGAGACGGCACTGCAGCTCTGCGCCGAGGGAGCGAATGTCGTCCTCGTGGCACGCGGCGAGGAGCGGCTGACGGCAGTGACCGAGGAGGCCGCGCGCACCGGCGGCGCGGCCACCGCGCTCCCCCTCGACGTCACCGCGGAGGACGCCGGCAGGCGGATGCTGGCCGCCGCCGAGCAGCGCTTCGGCGCCCTCGACGTGCTCGTCAACAACGCCGGCGCCGCCAAGTGGCGCGACTTCGACCAGGTCCCCGACGAGGACTGGCGCGCCCAGTACGAGCTGAACGTGATGGCGCCGCTGCGGGCGATGAAGGCGGCGATCCCGCCGATGGCCGAGCGCGGCTGGGGGCGGATCGTCAACGTCTGCTCGACCGCCGGCAAGCGGCCCTCGGCGGCGATGGCCGAGTACTCGGTCGCCAAGGCCGCCGAGCTCTCGCTCTCGCGCCTGTTCGCCGACCGCTACGCGAAGACCGGCGTCCTCGTCAACGCGGTCGCGCCGGGCCCCGTCGAAGCCGAGATGTGGATGGAGCCGGGCGGCCTGCTCGACCAGTCGATGGCGATCTCCGGTGCCGGGAGCCGGGAGGAGGCGCTGGCCGAAGCGGGGTCGAAGCGCCCGATCGGCCGCCTCGCCCAGCCCGAGGAGATCGCCGCGACGATCGTCTTCCTCTGCAGCGAGCGTGCCTCATACGTCGCCGGCGCCGCCTGGTCGGTGGACGGCGGCACCGTCCAGGTGATCATCTGATCGGCGGCGCCGTCGAGGCGGCCGTGCTGCTGCCCCTCTACGGCTGGCCCGAGGACCCCGGCCTCGTCTTCACCGAGCGCCGCGCCGACCTGCGGCGCCACGCCGGCGAGATCTCCTTTCCCGGCGGCCGCCGCGACGAGGCCGACGCCGACCTGCGGACGACGGCTCTGCGGGAGGCCGAGGAGGAGATCGGGCTCGACCCGGAGCAAGTAGAGATCGGCGAGGAACTACCGGCGACGCGAACCTTCGTCACCAATTACGTCGTCCACCCCTTCGTCGGCTACGTCCCCCACCCGCGCGAGCTGGACCTGCAGCCGAACCCGACCGAGGTCGAGACCGTCCTCACCTTCTCGCTCGAGCTATTGCGCGAGGGTTACGAGATGCGCCGCCTGATCCGGCGCGGCGTCCCCATCCACACCCCGACCTACGAGGTCGAAGGCCATCTGATCTGGGGAGCGACCGCGCGGATCCTTAGCGATTTATTGGACCGACTCGATCAACTGCCGGACTTCTCGGGCTGAGGCACGATGCGGATGTAGGGCTTCGGCGACTCCCAGCCCTCGGGCCACAGCTCTTTCGCCTCGTCCTCTTTGACCGAGCCGGAGATGATCACGTCGTCGCCCTGCTGCCACTGGGCCGGGGTCGCGACTTTGTGGTTCGCGGTCAGCTGCAGCGAGTCGATCACCCGCAGCACCTCGTCGAAGTTGCGGCCGGTCGTCATCGGATAGACGAGGATGAGTTTGATCTTCTTGTCGGGGCCGATGACGAAGACGTTGCGGACCGTCTGGTTGTCGGCTGGCGTGCGGTCGCCGGGGTCGCCGGAGACGTCCGCCGCCAGCATCCCGTAGGCCTTCGCGATCGAGAAGTCGGCGTCGCTGATGATCGGGTACTCGACCCTCGCGCCCTGCGTCTCCTCGATGTCGTTCGCCCACTCCTCGTGTTTGTCGAGCGGGTCGATGGAAAGGCCGGCGATCTTGACGCCGCGTTTCTCGAACTCGGGCTCGATCCGCGCCATGTAGCCGAGCTCCGTGGTGCAGACCGGGGTGAAGTCCTTCGGGTGGGAGAACAGCACGGCCCACGACCCGTCGATCCAGTCGTGAAACTTGATCCGTCCCTGGGTGGTGTCGGCCTCGAAATCTGGTGCTACGTCACCGAGCTGCAGAGCCATGAAATTGCTCCTCTCGCGCTTCTTCGTCCATTTACCTGAATCCCTATCGGAGTTTAGCTATTTAGGTTTGCGGGCAGGACGGCCTTCACCTCGTCCGCGAGATCGGGTCCACCCGTCTCGAAGACGGGTTTTTGCGGTCTCGGCAGGATGCGCACGGGGATTTGCCAGGTGCGGGCGGCATTGCGGACGATTTGCTCTCCCGCCTCGGTCCCTTCGTAGACCACCCCCCGCACCGGGGTTTCGACCAGATGTTCCATCAGCCGCTCCAGGCGCGGGCCGTGGATCGCCGCCAGATCCTCCTCCGAGCCGTTCGCGCCACCCAGCAGCAGCACCAGGACGGCGACGTCGTTGACCAGCTCGAGAATCGTCCCCGGCCGGTCGGGATCGGCCGGCGCCGGCTCGATCCCGACCGCCTCGATCGCGTCGAGACCCTCGGCGCGGCGACTGGTCCCGCGTACCGCCCAGCCCTCGGCCAGCAGCCGCTCCCCCAGCTCGCGGCCGCGGCAGCCGCAGCCGACGATCAGTGCCCGTGCCACCTAGCCGGCCCCAAAGGGGCCGCGGCCGCGCAGCCGCATCCGTTCGTCCTCGGCGACGCTGGCGTGCAGCTCCTCCTCGGTCATCTCCGGGACGCCGCGCCGCCGCCGGATCTCGTTCTGCGCCTCCATCATCTGGCGGACATCGTCGATCTCGTTCTGCGCCTCGACCTCGGGCGAGCGGGTCGGGACCCAGTCGACGAGGCTGGCGGAGCTGCCGGGGTAGAAGTGGCCGACGACCAGCAGCACGCCGACCATGAAGGCCAGCAACCCAAGGGTTCCCAGGATGAAGAGCACTCGAGAAGGATACGGTTCGATCCATGGCTGAGGCTTACGTCGTCGAACCGCTCCGCACCCCGATGGGCGCCTACCGCGGCGCCCTCTCCGGCGTCCGCCCCGACGACCTCGCCGCCCACGTGATCGCGGCCGTCGCCGCGCGCAGCGGCGTCGACCCCGAGCGGATCGTCGACGTCTACTTCGGCGCCGCCAACCAGTCCGGCGAGGACAACCGCGACGTCGCCCGGATGGCGGCGCTGCTCGCCGGCCTGCCGCAGAGCGTGCCCGGCGCCACCGTCAACCGCCTCTGCGCCTCCGGCCTCGAGGCGGTCAACGGCGCCGCCCGGGCGGTCAAAGCGGGCGAGGGCGACTTCTACCTGGCCGGCGGGGTCGAGTCGATGAGCCGGGCGCCGTGGGTGGTCGAGAAGCCCGAACGTGGTCTCCCCCGCGGCCCGCAGACGATGCACGACACGACCCTCGGCTGGCGGATGATCAACCCGCGGATGGCCGAGCTCGGGGTCTCGACCGAGGCGATGGGCGAGACCGGCGAGAACGTCGCCGAGCGCTACGGCATCAGCCGCGAGGACCAGGACGCCTTCGCCCTGCGCAGCCACCAGCGGGCCGTCGCCGGCACCGAGGCCGGCAGGCTGGCCGAGGAGATCGTCCCGATCGAGGCACCGAAGGGGCGCGAGACCGCCCTCGTCGAGGCCGACGAGGGACCGCGCCCCGATGCCTCCCTGGAGAAGCTGGAGAAGCTGCGACCGGTCTTTCGCGAGGGGGGCACGGTCACCGCCGGCAACGCCTCGACCCTGAACGACGGCGCCGCCTGCATGCTGATCGCCTCCGAGAAAGGCGTCGAGGAGATCGGCGCCGAGCCGCTGGCGCGGGTGGTCGCCACCGGTGTCGCGGGGGTCGACCCCGCCTTCATGGGCGTCGGGCCGGTCAAGGCCGTCCCCCGCGCGCTGGAGAACGCCGGCCTGACGATCGACCAGCTCGACCTGGTCGAGCTGAACGAGGCCTTCGCCTCGCAGGTCCTCGCCAGCGCTCGCGAGCTCGGGATCGAGGAGGAGCGCCTCAACGTCAACGGCGGCGCGATCGCCCTCGGCCACCCGCTCGGCTGCTCCGGCGCCCGCCTCACCGGCACCCTGGTCCGCGAGCTGAAGCGCCGCGGCGGCAAGTATGGGATCGCGACCCTCTGCGTCGGTGTCGGCCAAGGTTTGTCCACCGTCTTCGAAGCGGTCTGAACGCTCAATTAGGGTGTTGACGATGGAGATGCGGAGGCAACGAGCGCTGCTTACGATTCTCAGCGCCGGGATCGCGGCGCTGGCGCTGTGGGCGCCGGCGGGCGCCGCGGCCTCGGGCGGCGCGCGGGCCTCGGTCATCGGCGGCGCCCCCGCCTCGATCGAGCAGTTCCCCTCGCTTGCCTACATCGAGGCCGGCAACAAACGCAGCGGCTTCGCCTGCACCGGCACCGTCGTCGCGCCGCGGATCGTCCTCACCGCCGCCCACTGCGCCGAGAGCATCGAGACGGGGGCCTTCTCGAAACCGGCCGAATACGGGGTGGCGATCGGCGTCGCCAACCCGAAGCAAGCCAGTCCCGAGAACGTCTTCGGCGTCGTCGCGACCCATGTCTTCCCGAGCTTCGATCCCGGCGTGATCCATGGGGACGCGGCGATCCTCGTCCTCTCCCGCCCCACCAGCGCACCGCCGCTGGCACTCGCCGGCGCGGCCGACGCCGCCCTCTACGCCGGCGGCACGTCCGTCTCGGTCGCGGGCTGGGGCCTGACCGCGGCCGGGAACCGCCAGGCGCCGGCGAACCTGCGCTCGGCCACGATGGTCGTGCAGGACGACGGGACCTGCAAACGCCGGACTCGCGGCTTCTACAAGGAATACTCACCGGCGCAGCAGCTCTGCCTGCTCAGCCCGCCCGCCGACAAATCCGGCACCTGCTTCGGTGACAGCGGCGGCCCGGCGATCGGCACGCGACCCGACGGAACGCCCGTCGAGCTGGCGGTTATCAGCGTCGTCGGCCCACTCTGCACGCCGAAATCGCCGAACGTGCTGACGCGGGTGGACCTGGTCTCGACCTGGGTCACGGAATGGATCGCCGCGACCGAAACGGGCGCGCCGCCGCCGTTCGTGGACCCGGCAGCGCCGCTGCCGTCGATGAAGAAGTCGAGCGGCGAAGAGTTCGCCATCTTCACCCTCTTCGAGGCCTTCGGCGAGCGCTTCAGCTCGGCGAGCAACGTCTCCGGCAACTGCCGCCGGGCGAGCAAGACCCGCTTCCGCTGTGAAATTGCCTGGCTCAGCCACGGCACCATCTACGCCGGGACCATCTCCCCCTTCTACGTCCACAAGCAGGACACCACCTCCTGGGACAGCCACTACCTCGTCCGCTGGGCGCCGCAGCGCTGCCTCAACAAGGGTTTCGGCGGCCCCGGCTGCCAGATCCACAGCAAACGCGGCTAACGACCCGATAGCCGACTCGATAGCCTCGCCGCGTGAGCCCAAGCTTCGAAGAGCTGGCGAGCGTCGACGGGAAGATCGGCCCCACCGCCGAGGCGACGGTCGGGCTCAAGGACGACGGGCTCTACCGCGGCGACGGCGCCTTCGAGGTGATCCGCCTCTACGCCGGCAAGCCATTTGCCCTGATCGACCACCTCGACCGCCTGGAGCGCTCCGCCGGCGCGATCGAGCTGAGCTTCGACCGCGGCGCGCTGGAGGGCGAGATCGAGGCCCTGCTGTCGCAGGCCGGCCCGGTCGAAGGCCAGCTGCGGCTGATCGTCACCCGCGGCGGCCGCCGGATCGCGGCCACCGAGCCGATCCCGCCTCACCCCGAGACCGTCGGCCTCGTCTCGGTCACCTACTGCCCGACGGTGATCCTCAACGGCGTCAAGTCGCTCTCCTACGCGGCGAACATGCAGGCGACCCGGATTGCGAAAGGCAAGGGGGCCGACGAGGCGGTGCTGATCCGCCCCGACGGGACCGTGCTGGAGCCGCCGACCTCCTCGGTCTTCTGGGTCTCAGCCGAGGGGGAGCTGCGGACGCCGGCTCTCGGCGACGGCGTGCTCGAGTCGATCACCCGCGACCGGATGATCAAGGCCCTACAAGTGGAGGAGGGCAGCTGGCAGATCGACGACCTGCACGGCGCATCCGAGGCTTTCCTCGCCTCGACCACGCGCGAGATCCAGGCCGTCTCCTCGGTCGACGGACGGGTCTTTGCCGCCGCCCCCGGACCGCGCACCCAGGAGGCGCAGGCGGCTTTCGCCGAGACCCTGGGCAAAGAGCTGCGGGAGCTCTGAGATGGACTTCAACTACAGCGACGAGCAGAAGCTGATCCGCGAGACCGCGCGGGAGTTCGCCGAGCGCGAGATCCTCCCCAAGGTCAAGGAGAACGACCGTGCGGGGTGCTTCGACCGCGAGCTGGCGCGCAAACTGGGCGAGGTCGGCTTCCTCGGCGCCCCGGTCGCCGAAGATTACGGCGGTCGCGGCCTCGACTACATCGGCTACGGCCTGATCGCCGAGGAGATCGGCCGCGCCGACTCCTCGGCCCGCACCGTGATCTCGGTCCAGACCTCGCTGGTCGCCGGCTCGATCGAGAAGTGGGGCTCAGAGGAGCAGAAGAAGAGGTGGCTGCCGCGGCTCTGCTCGGGCGAGGCGCTCGGCTGCTTCGGTCTGACCGAGCCCGACACCGGCTCCGACGCCGCCAACCTCCGCGCCCGCGCGACCAAGACCGACGGCGGCTGGTCGATCAGCGGCCAGAAGATGTGGATCAGCCTCGGCAACCACTCCGAGGTGGCGCTGATCTTCGCCCAGACCGATCCCGAGAAGAAGCACCGCGGCCTCGCCTGCTTCCTCGTCCCCTGCGACAGCGAGGGCTTCACCACCCAGGAGATCCACGGCAAGCTCGGGCTGCGCGCCTCCGACACGGCGGAAATCTCGCTCGACGCGGTCGAGGTCGGTGATGACACGCTGCTCGGCGAGGTCGGCGACGGGTTCAAGGTGGCGATGAGCGCTCTGGAGAACGGTCGCTACAGCGTCGCCGCCGGCTGTGTCGGAATCTGCGAAGGCTGCGTCCAGTCCTCGGTGGAATATTCGAAGGAGCGCAGGCAGTTCGGGGTCCCACTCGCCCGCTTCCAGCTGGTCCAGGAGATGATCGCCGACATGATCCTCAAGCGCGACGCCAGCCGGATGCTGGTCCTCCGCGCGGGCCTGCTGAAGGACGAAGGCAAACCGAACCTCGAGGAGACCTCGGTGGCGAAGCTCTTCGCGACCGAGTCGGCGGTCGAGTGCGCCAACCTGGCGATCCAGGTCCACGGCGGCTCCGGCTACGTCGACGATTATCCGGTCGAGCGCTACCTGCGCGACGCCCGCGTCACCACCCTCTACGAGGGCACTTCGCAGATCCAGAAGCTGATCATCGGCCGCCAGGCCACCGGCATCAGCGCGATGCTCCCCTTCGAGGAGAGCTGAGCCGGTGGCGATCGTCGAGGCCACGGTCGACGACTTCCACGTCGGCCTGTTGCGGCTCAACGATCCCGAGACCCGCAACTCGCTCTCGGCCGAGATGCGGGAAGGGATCATCAGCGGGCTCGAGCGCTTCGACGCCGACCCCGAGGTCCGCTGCATCGTGATCGCCGGCTCCGAGAAGATCTTCGCCTCCGGCGCCGACATCAGGGCGCTGGCCGCCCGCGCCCTTGGCGAGCCCTCCGACGCGCGGGGGGCCGAATTCTGGCGCCGGATCGCCGCCGTCCAGACCCCGGTCATCGCCGCCGTCGCCGGCTACGCGCTGGGCGGCGGCTGCGAGCTGGCGATGGCGTGCGACATGATCGTCGCCGACGAAACCGTCCGCTTCGGCCAGCCCGAGATCACCCTGGGGATCATCCCCGGCGGCGGCGGCACCCAGCGCCTGACCCGGGCGATCGGCAAGCAGCGGGCGATGGAGTACGTGCTGACCGGCCGCCACTTCGACGTCGGCATGGCCGCCGCCTGGGGGCTGGTCAACAAAGTCGTCAAGACCGGCGACTCGATCCTCGAGGCGGTCGAGCTGGCGCGGACGATCGCGGAGCGCCCGCCGATCGCCACTCGCCTCGCCAAGCAGGCGGTCCTCAGCGCCGAGGAGACGGCGCTCAGCGACGGGCTCGCCGCCGAGCGAAGGATGTTCGATGAGGCGATGGCGACCGAGGACCGGGTCGAGGGGATGACCGCCTTCATCGAGAAGCGCGAGCCGGACTTCAAGGGTCGATGACCAGCGGCCGCGTCGGCGTCCTCGGCGCCGGGACGATGGGCCGCGGGATCGCCCAGCTGGCTGCCCTGGGCGGCTACGAGACCGTGCTCTACGACGCCGACCGCGAGGTCCTGGAAAACGTCGGCATGGCGATCGGCGATGAGCTCGGCAAGGGAGTAACCCGGGGCCGCTGGAGCGAGGAGGAAGCAGAAGCGGCGCTCCACCGCTTCGAGACAGCACCGAACCTCGAAGGACTGCTCCGCTGCGAGCTGGTGGTGGAGGCCGCGCCGGAGCGTCTGGATCTGAAGCAGGAAGTCTTCCGCAGTCTGGCCGCCGAACTCGGCTCCGAGCCGGTCTTCGCAACCAACACCTCCTCGCTGCGGGTCGGCGATATCGCCGCCGGCGTACCCAACCCAGAGCGGGTCGTCGGCATGCACTTCTTCAACCCGCCGCCGCTGATGAGGCTGGTCGAGATCGTCGCTGCCGAGAGCTCCTCGGAGGCCGCCCTGGTGACCGCGGCCGAGGTCGCCAAACGAATGGGCCGCATCCCGATCCGGGCCAAGGACCGCCCCGGCTTCGTCGCCAATCGCCTCGCCCGCCCCTTTACGCTGGAGTCGCTGCGGATGCTCGGCGACGGCGTCGCCGACGTCGCCACGATCGACCGCGCGGTCCGCCTCGGCGGCGGCTTCCGGATGGGCCCGTTCGAGCTGCTCGACTTGATCGGCCTCGACGTCAACCTCGAAATTGCCCGCTCCTTCTTCGCCCAGGGCGGCGAGGTCGAGCGCTGGCGGCCGAGTCCGATCCAGGAACAGCTGGTCGCCGAGGGCCGGTTCGGCCGCAAGAGCGGGCACGGCTACTACGGGTACGGGATCGAAGACGAGCGCGATCCCGATCCCGACCTCGGCATCGAGGCGCCGACTCTCGACCCGGAGGCGTTGGCCAGGATCGATCCCGCCGCCGAGGAGATCCTCACCCGGCTATTCGCCCAGATCACCAACGAGGCCGCATTCGCCCGCGAAGAGAAGATCGCCGCCGAGGAGGACATGGAGACGGCGATGCGGCTCGGCTTCAACTGGCCTCTCGGACCGATCGCGATCACCGCGCTGATCGGTCCCCCCCGAGCGGTCGAGGTGCTCGACCGCCTGCGGGTCCAGCATGGCGAGGCCTACGCCGCCGCCCCGCGCCTGCGGGCCGAAGCGGAGAAGACATGAGCGCCAGGCGGAGACCCGCTCAGGTACCGCCCTCGAGGCGCATCATCACCTCGTCGACGTAGCACCAGCTCCAGTCTTCGCCCGCCTCGGCCGAGCGGATGATCGGGTGGCCCGTGTCCTGATGGTGAGCGGTCGCGTGCTTGCCGATCGAGTTGTCGCAGCAGCCGACGTGGCCGCAGGTCTGGCACATCCGCAGGTGGACCCAGTCCATCCCCATCGCCAGGCACTCCTCGCAACCGTCAACCTCGCCCGGCAGATCGAGGTAGTTGATCGAGTCGAGGTGAGAGCAATCAGCCACTGCCGGTGGCGATCTCCGCCGGCTCGCCGCCCGGCATCCAGTGCGCCTCGACCGGCACATCGGCGTCGCGCAGGTAGCGCTCGGCGTCGAGCGCCCCCATGCAGCCGGTCCCGGCTGCGGTCACCGCCTGGCGATAGGTGTGGTCGACGACGTCGCCGACGGCGAAGACGCCGCCAAGGTTGGTCCGGGTCGAACCGCCCTCGGTGACGATGTAGCCGTCCTCGTCGGTGTCGACCTGGTCCTTGACGATCTCGGACTTCGGCACGTGACCGATCGCGACGAAGGCGCCGTCGGTGGCCAGCTCCTCCTCGGCACCGGTCTCGGCATTCCGCAGCCGGACCTTCTCCAGTTTGCCGCTCTCGCCGGCGACGAACTCCTCCGGAACGAACGGCGTCTTCAGCTCGATGTTCTCCTTGTCGCGCGCCCGCTCGAACATGATCTTCGAGGCGCGGAACTCGTCGCGGCGGTTGACGACCGTCAGCTGGGAGGCGAACTTGGAGATGAAGATCGAGTCCTCCATCGCCGAGTCGCCGCCGCCGATCACGAGCACGCGGTGACCCTTGAAGAAAGCCCCGTCGCAGACGCCGCAGGTGGAGACGCCGCGGCCGGCGAGCTCCATCTCGCCGGGGACGCCAAGTCGTTTCGGCTCCGCCCCCATGGCGAGGATCACGGTCTTGGCGCGGTGCTCCTCGTCGCCGAGGAAGACCTTCTGGACGCCGCCGTCGGAGAGCTCGACGCGATCGACGTCGTCGGTGACGAAGCGGGTGCCGAAGCGCTCGGCCTGCGAGCGGAACTGGCCCATCATCTCCGGCCCCATGATCCCCTCGGGGTAGCCGGGGTAGTTCTCGACGTCGGTCGTGTTCTGCAGCTGACCGCCCCACTGGAAACCCTCGAAGACCAGCGGCTCGAGGTTGGCCCGCGCGGTATAGAGCGCCGCGGTGTAGCCGGCAGGCCCGCCGCCGATGATGATCACGTTCTCGAGTTTCTTCGAATCAGCCATTTATTTCCGCCTGGAGTCTATTACTTTACTTTTTATAGTAGTCCCCTCGGCGGCTCATCGCAAATCCCCCGACGGGCAGCTCGAGGTCCGTTTCGGCGTTGCCGCCCCGCGCCACCGGCAGCCCCTCTGTCTCCCACCCGTGGACCGTTTTACGCAGCTGGAAGAAGGCGATTATGCCGACCGGGATCGGCATCCAGAAGGCGACCAGGCGGAAGACGAGGATCGCC